>DATNFM010000044.1:0-14762 GCA_035606435.1 Streptosporangiaceae bacterium
CACCGCGCCGCCGGGGCCAGCGTCGGAGCAGTCGGGAGCGGGCGCTGCGGCTACCCTGTGCGCATGCGGCGCGCCGGCGGCAGCGCGGAGAGCCAGGAACAATGGCGTGCTCTTCGTCTTTGGATGAAAAATTTGCGCCACGATTTCGCCTCTGCCGCCGGGGAGCTCTATCCGGAGCAACTCAGGGTCGAGGGCACGGGGTTGCTCGCCCGCCCGGAATGGCTGCCCACCCAGCCGGTCGAACTCAGCAGGCCCGAACTCTCCTTTCGCCAGGACGCCGCCGCCCCGGCGGTCCTCGGGTCAGGGCCGGAGTCGGTTTCGGTCCGCCCGTTCGACGAGGCCGGTCAGCGGTTCGCGACGTACGCCGAGGCGATTGAGGCGCTGGACCGGCCCGCCCTGTTCGAGAACCGGCCGCTCTACCGGCTGCTCGCCGTTGATCTGGGTGATCTCGGTGGTGGCGGGCGGCTGGACTTCACGCTGGGGCATTACTTCGATTCGGTCAGCATCGGCGAGGCGCTCGCGCACGAGTTCGCGGCTGCGGCTGCCGCTGGAGCCGATGGCGCCGCTCCCGGGCCGGTCACGCTGGACCAGCTTCCGCTGCGGGCCGCGATCGGTGATCCGTGCGATCTGTCCCGGCGGTCGGCCAGCGTGGGGGTCACTACCGTGACCCTGCGACGTTCGGGCCCGGGCCAGGCGTCGTTCCTGGTGCACTGGCGCGACCCGGCTCTGGTTACCAATGCCGGGGGCCTTTACCAGGTCATGCCCGTCGGCATCTTCCAGCCGGCCGACTTCAATCCGGCCTCCGTGCTCCCTGACCTGGATCTGTGGCACGGACTGACCCGCGAGTTCAGCGAGGAACTGCTCGGCACGCCGGAGGAGTACCCCGGCCTCGGTTCGCCGATCGAGTACGAGCGGTGGCCGTTCTTCCGGCGGCTGACCGACGCCCGGCGCACCGGTGGCCTGCGGGTGTGGATCGTCGGCGTCGGCGTGGACCCGCTGACCATGGTGAACGACATTCTCACGGTCGCCGTGTTCGAGGCCGAACTGTTCGACGACGTCTTCGCTGGCCTGGTGGCCGTTAATTCCGAAGGTCGCGTCATCACGGACGGGGGGACGACCGGGTTCGCGCTGGGCGACTCCACGGTGGCTCGGTTCTCCGGCTCGGAGCCCATGCAGGCCGCTGGCGCGGCCGTGCTCAGGCTCGCCTGGCGATTCGCCGATGCGCTAATCGGCTGAGGCGGCCGGGACCGGGTGGACCGGGTGGACCGGGCGCGGCACCGTAATCCAGACGGCCCTGGCGGTGGCCAGCACCTCGCCCCGGGGGCCGAGCAGGGCGGATCCGGCGGTGAGCTTGCGGCCGTCTCGTCCGGCCGGCCAGGCGATGACCTGGCACTGGTCGCCGGGTACCGGCAGCACCGGCAGGCTGGCGGTCATCTGCCCGAGCACGATGGCGGTGTCCTGACCGAGGTCGCTGCCTTCGCCGGCCGCGATGCCGCTTGGGCAGTCGAGCGCGGCCCAGATCACCTCCGTGCGAACTGTCCCGTCCGGGCCCGCGACCGACGGGTCCGGTGTCCAGGGCGCGGCCCAGATGGGCTGGTCGGGCCGTTCGGGCCGGTCGGGCCGTTCGGGCCTGTCGGTCAGCGGGCCGGGGAAAATACGCAGCCCGTCGCCCGGCTGGCGGTCGATCCCGCAGACGAAGCAGTTCGGGAAGTACGGGTCCTCGAAGTAGCGCGCCCGGCTGGCGACGGCCTGGATCTTGGCCATGGAGAGCGGGCTGGGCAGCGGCAGGCCCGGCTGGTTCGGTTGGCCCGGCTGGCCCGGCTGGTTCGGCTGGCCCGGTTGGTTCGGCGAGGGAGTTGCCTCGGCGATCAGCGTGCCGTCGTGCCGGACGCGCAGCGAGCCGTCGGCGGCCTGCTCGACGGTCATCGGGGTGTTCAGAGGCGGTGGCTGCCGCAGCTTCACGATGACCGGGCCGTCGGCGAACGCGGCGATGCTGCCGCAGGCGTAGCCGCCGTTGACGCTGTTTGTCGGGCCGCAGTAGCGGGACGGGATGGTGAGCGTTGGCATGTTCTGACGCTAGAAGTCCGGGTCCGCCGCGACAATCGGGTGAACTACGTACGGGCAGGCGGACCGGCGCGGTCGCTTCGCGACCGCGCCGGTCCAAGGGGTCCCTGCCGCTGCCTGTCAGCCGCTGGCGTTGGCGACGCCGCAGGTTCCGTCGCTGTCGTGGTTACCGCCGGCGTCGACACCGGTCGGCGTGCCGCAGTCCGTCGGTGAGTTGCCGGTGATGGTGCTGTTCGCCATCGAGGTCGACGTACCCACGCCGCCGCCGAGCACGGAAGAGCCGGCCGGACCGGTGGCCGTGGCGACGTTGCCGGTGACGGTGACCGCGACGAGCTGGCTGGCGATGGAGATGCCCGCGCCCTGAGTGAACGCGATGCCCTGGCCCGTGCTGGTGGCGCCGGCCTGGTTATCGCTGATCGTGGTGTTGGTGGCCGGCCCGGTCAGCCCGTCGATGCCGCCCGCTCCGGCGATCGCGGATGCCAGCATCGTGGTGTCGGCCGGGCGCGTGGTGTCGGCCGGGCGCGCGGTGTCGGCCGGGCGCGTGATGTTGGCCGGGCGCGTGGTGTCGGCCGGGCGCGTGGTGTCGGCCGGACGCGCCAGGGACCGCTTGGGCTTGCTCGCCGGGAACGGCCGGGCTTCCAGCGTTGCTACGGCGCTGGTCAGTCGTGCGGTCAGCCCGGCGGTGCCAGGAAGACCGGTGCGGCTGGGAAGGCCGGTGCGGCTGGGAAGACCGGTACGGCTGGGAAGACCGGCGAGAGCGGCTCGGGAGCCGGACCCGCTCGAGGCGAGTGGGCTGGCAGCGGCTCCCGGTGCGGGCAGGCCGGTGGTGAGCACTCCGGTGCCTGAACCGGCGGCCGTCGCACGGTTGCTGACGACCTTGCTGTCGCTGATCCCGGTCGTCGCTCCGATCGCGCCGCCGGCGGCCTGGGCCAGTCCGCTGCCGGTGCCGGTGTAGCTGGCCGTAACCACGTTGCCGGTCAGGGACGAGGTGCTGATCGGGCTGTCGTTCGATCCGCTGACCGTGTTGAGAGCGTCTAGGATTCCGCCGCCGGCTGCGACTGCCTCCACCGGAGCGTCCGGGTTGGAGCCGGTGGCGGTCGCCTTGGCCTTGTTTCCGGAGATCTGGCTGTCCACGATCGGTGACTCGACCGCGACGATCGCGCCTTCGGCGCTGGCGCTGCCGGTGCCCGTGTTCTTGGCGACCGACACGTTGTTGCCGATGACCGAGGTGCTGATCGCGTTCGCCATGGTCGCTGCCGCCGCGCCGATCGCCGCGCCGCCGACGACCGCGTTCCCGGCGTTGTTGCTGACCGCCGTGGCCTTGTTGCCGCTGATCGTCGAGTCAAGCACGGTGTCGGCCGTGAGCGAGGCCAGCACGCCCGCGCCGCTGCTCACCGTCTCGGCTTCGCCTCCGCCGATCGCCCTTGATACCGCTGAGTTGCCCCGCACCACGCTGTCGAACAAGGCGTGGCCGTCGTTCGAGGCGGCGACGGCGATGCCGGACGCCAGCACCTCGGACTGGTTAGTGCCGGTGCTCACGGCCCGCGCGGTGTTGCCGATGACGTGGGAGTGGGCGATCGCGTCCGCGGTGCCCGAATCGACTTCGAACACTCCGGCACCGCTGGCGTTCCCGAACGATGAGCCAGTGCCGAGGCCAGTCGCCGTGTTATCGGAAATCGTGTCGCCGTCAACCGGTGATCGATCCGATGAGTGAATGGTGCCGATCCCGCCGCCGGCCGCCGTTCCCGAACCGCTGACCTCAGCGTCGACTGCGCTGTCGCCGGTTGCCTTCGCGCTGTTCTCGCTAATCGTGGAGTCTTCGACCGCGGTCTGGGACGTAGGCGACTCCAGGTTGGCGAACGAACTCACGCCGCCGCCGATCGCCTCCGCGACCGCGGAGTCCTTGGCCGTCGCGGTGACCGAGTTGCTGGTGACCTGGCAGTGCGTGACCAGCAGCGTCCCGCCGTCGGCGTTGAAGACGCCGCCGCCGTCGGCCACCGCCTCGGCATCGGGGCCCGAGGCGGTCACGGATACCTGGTTGCCGGTGACCGTGTCATTGGTGAGGGTCAGCGTGCCCGCGTTGAAGACGCCGCCGCCAGCCTGAGCCGGGGCGCCTGATTCCGAGGTGGCGGTACCCGTGCCGCCGGTGATCGTGAACCCCTTGACGGTCGCGGTCACGCCAGGAGCGACGGTCAGCGTCGAGCCGAGGCCGTTTCCGTTCAGCGTGGTGGTTTCGGCGCCAGCTCCGGCCACTGCCAGGTCCTTGGTCACGACGACCAGGTCAGAGGCCGTGGCCGCCGTGTAGATGCCCGCCGCGACGCGAATCGTGTCCCCGGCCGCGGCCTCGCCGATCGCCGTGTTGACGAGCGCGCAGGCGGTCGCCCTGGTGGTGCCGCACGGAGCGCTGGCCGCGCCGCCAGGCGCGACGAACCACACCGCCGCCGGGTTCGGAGAGGACTTGGCGGCCGCTTCGGCCGCGCCGGCTCCCCACGGGGCGAGCGGCGCGGCGATGGACAGCGGCGCGAGGATCGCAAGTACGTAGGTCAAAGCCGTCCGCCGTGAACGGGGCCGGTCTCCTCGTGAACCGGGCCGGTCTCCTCGTGAACGGGGCCGCGATGAACGGCCTTTCCCGGTCTGCTTGTACGTAGTCGATGTCATGGCTCGGGCACATCCCCCTGGAAGTAGGTCGCCCGGCCTCGCGGGCCGGGTCGCAGTTTCACCGTCGCCATCAATCGTCTCTGCGCGCCGGCCTTGACCCCAGTCACATCACCGCGACAACGCTCCTACATCTCCCCTACAGGTAAAAGGCGGTTGCCAATTACTCCCTATTGATCCGGCCGGACGCTCGGCAAGATGGGCAGTCCTTACTCATTCGCGCCACCGGTTTACTTCGCGACTGTGAGTGGCACGGGATCTGCCCTTTGCCGGGAAACCTGGCCGGAAATTCGCCTTTGCCTGAACCGGTGGTCTTGTCATGCTTGCCATTTCCCGTACCCGAGAAATTGGTCGGCCTCGGATTCAGCGTGGCCGGCCTCGGCGTAGGTGACCGCGCCGGTGTCGGCGTCAGCCGGGCGATGCCCCACCGTCGCCACGGTTCCCAATGGCCACGCCAGTCACAACGCCTCAGCCCACTTCCCATTCGTTAGACGCCACTTACCATTCATCGCGACGACTTACCATTCATTAGCCGGTCACGAATTATCATGAATCCGACAAACTTCCGCTCTAACGGATGGTAAGTCGTCGCAATGAATGGTAAGTGGCTCCGAGTGGGCGGAAAATGCGCTTGCGCTGCGCTCGACGTGCGCCGGGCCCGCGTCCGACGCCGCCATGCCCGCGTCCGACGCCGCCATGCCCGCGTCCGCCGCCGCCATGCCCGCGTCCGCCGCCGCCATGCCCGCGCTCGACGTGTGCCATGCCCGCGCTCGACGTGTGCCATGCCCGCGCTAGCCGCGCTAGCCGCCCTACACCCGCGCTAGCCGCCCTACACCCGCGCTAGCAGCTTTTTGACCGCTGCCGCCCCGGTAATCATCAGATCGGGATCGGACGTCTGGGGAATCAGGTTGAACTCCCCGCACCCAGCCTCGACATAGGGCGCGAGAAATTCGGCCACGTCCTCGGGCGTCCCGTAGGGGCAGTAGCGTTCGAACCGCTCAAAGGGAAGCTGGTAGAAGGACTCCATCGCCGGCGCGAGCTGCGCCCGGGCCGCCTCCTTCGTGTCGGCGAACCCGCACCACACCTGCATGGCGTGCCTGCTCGGCGGTGTCGGCCGGCCAGCGAGCGCGGCCTCCTCGTTAGCCAGTATGACGGCGGCCGAGAATCGGCGCGGTGAGTTCCAGATGCCGAGCCAGCCGTCGCCGAACCGGCCCGCCCGCCTGATTGCCGCGTCCGACCGCCCGCCCACGATGATGGGAACCGGCTCGGCCGGGACCGGCGCGATAACCGCCTCCTCCAGGTCGAAGAACTCGCCAGGGAGTGTCACCGCCTTGCCGTCCAGCAACTGGCGCACGACGGCCAGGCACTCGTCCATCCGGCGCCCCCGGGTGGCCGGGTCGACCCCGCAGACCTGAACCTCATGGCGGTCCTCACCGCCGATCCCGACTCCGAAGATGAGCCGGCCGGGCGCGATTCTGGCCAGGTCGGCGATCTGGCGGGCCACCAGGACCGGATGGCGCAGCGGCAGGAGATAGACCCCGGTGTAGACCGGCAGCGTGGCCTGAAGCATCGTCAGTGCGGTTGCCTGGACCAGTCCGTCGAACCCCATGCCACCGAAGAAGCTGACGTGGTCCCCGCAGCAGATGTGGTCAAGGCCCTCCATCGCGACCCCGCTCAGGAAACTGAGGGCAACACCCGGCTCCTGCTCAAGCAGGTCTTGCGGCGGGAAGATACCGACCCGGGCGGGCTTGGAGGGGGGCTTCGAAGCGTCGTCCGTCCGGGTCGGTACCACGGTCAGGACTCCGGCCCGGCGGACCGGCTTGAGGATCTCTGGCATACATAGACGCTAGGTTGACCGGGCCCGGTCCCGCTATCGGGTGAATAGCCGGCCGATCCGTCGGGGGCCCTGGCCCGACCGCGGCACCGGCCGCCAGGGCATCGGGTGAACTACCGAGACGCCGTCCCGCCCAGCCGGTGCTCGGTCACCCACGCGGCGATCTGCGCCCGCGAGCGCACCGCCAGCTTGCGCCGGATGTTCTCCACGTGCGTCTCCGCCGTGCGCGGCGCGACCGACAGCCGGCTGGCGATCGCCTGATTAGTCAGCCCAGCGGCGATCAGGTCGGCTACCTGCAGCTCGCGGCCGGTCAGGCGCGGCCCCGGATCGGAGGGTTCACCCAGGAAGTCGAGCACCGCGTCCGCCACCGAGACCCAGTCCCCGTGGTAGAACAGGTGGCTCGCTCCGTGCAGCGGGATCAGCGCGGCCCCGGGAATGAGCGCGGCCACCTCTCGTCCCAGTTCGAACCTGGTGCCCTTATCTCCCTCGCGGTGCAACACGGCCGTCCGCGCGCCGATCTTCGGCAGCAGCTCCCTGATGTCGGTGTCGTAATACACCTCGAGCATCCGGGCGGCCACGTCAGCCGATGCGAGACCACGCTGATTCTTGGTCCACGCCTCGATGTCCTCCGTCGTCGGATCGGCGATGAAGGCCCCGATCAGCGCCTTGAGCCCCAGGCCCCAGTGCGCCCGCACCAGCCCGACCACCGATTCCCTGACCTCCGGCGATGCCAGGTCCCGGCCGCTCGCGCACATCCCGTACACCACCAGCGCGTCGACCCGCTCGGGATGCCCGGCCGCGATCGCGGCCGCGAGCTGGCCGCCCTGCGACGCGCCGAACAGGCTGAACCGGCCGGCCCCGGCCGCATCGGCGACCGCCAGGGCCGCGGTCAGCTGGCCTTCGAACGACAGATCCACGTCGCCACGGTCGGACAGGCCGCACCCGGGCTTGTCGTACCGGATCACGGTGAACCGCTCGGCGAGGCGCTCGACAAAGGCGCCGAACGCGTACATCTCCAGCTGCCCGCGCAAATGGCTGACCCAGCCAGAGTCAAAAAGCAGCGGCGGGCCCGAGCCCACCGTCGAATACGCGACCCGCCCCGCCGCGGTCGCGCAGTACCGAATCATCGATTCCACCCGTCCTGGCCGGCCCAGCGGGCCAGCTACGTAAACCATCGCACTTGGCGACATGGTATGTGGCCGCGCCGGGTGGCCAGGCAGGTAACGGTACTAAATAGCTAAGACATCATAAAACATTCTTTTCGGCATAAAGCATATCGGGGTTTTGATTCGCGGTTCCCCGAGGTTGCCCTTAGCGGACCGAGATCGAGTCGAAGATCGCCCGGGCCTGCGCGCCCGTGGCGGGCAGCCCGAGCAGGAGGAACGTCCGCGGGTGGTGACCGGGCTTGGAAACAGAGAAGATCAGCACGGAGCCGAGGAGTCCGCCGGCGCCGGTGCCGGTCGACAGGCAGATCCGGGTCCCGGACCGAAGCTCGCAGCGCCGGTAGCTCTCGGCGACCGACTTGGCCGCGAATTTCCCGGTCACCACTGTCAGGCCGTGCACGGCCTCGATGCCCCCGGCGGTCGCGAGCGGGTACGGGCAAGGCAAGGCGGCCGGTGGCTTCTTGGCGTTGATCAGGTCCAGCGAGTGCGGGTCGACGCCTGTGCCGCAGGTTGCCCACTGGATCGCCCGGCTTACCTGGAATCCGCGCGGAGTGGCGAACTTGACGCCTCCGAACTCGCGTCCCACCCAATGCGCGGGCACAGGGCTATCCGGCCCCTTGGCCAGCACGGCGGCCAGCGCTGACCGGTTCAGCGTCGCCAGGACTCGCTTGGCCAGCCGCCCGTGCGCGCCGACTCGCACTCCGAGTCTGGGCACCAGGTAGACCACCGACCCGTTGGGGCTGGGCACCCGGTAGACGGGAAGGCCGTTTATCACCGCTGTCGGCTTGCGGTGGCTGATGCCAGGGGGGATATGACCGGCCGGCACGATCCAGGCGAAGTTAGTCGTCCGGTGGCAGTCTCCGCTCTTCGGGATATGCGGCTTGATGCCGGCGAAGATCATGCCTGCCGACTTGCCATAGCAAGAGAAGAAGTCCTTGCTCTCGACGAACCAGTCGCGAGGCACCGACAATTGCGCGCGCTGGAACGGCACGGGTGTCCAGCGGGTCGACGGCACCCTAGGTGGTTTGGCGTACAAGACAGATGCCTTTGAGCGAATAGGTCCAGGCGAGCGGGAGCGCGTCGCGGCCAGGGAACCGCTCATCGGCCAGGCGGCCGAGGTAATCGCGACCGCGGCGGCCGCCACCGCTCCGATTGTGAAAGCGCCCGGTCCTCGCCCGGGCCATCGTCTGTCGCGTGCTTGTCCGAGCATTACGTCCTCCGCGGGAATGCGTTAGCGGGCCCTGGCTACCCTCGTTTGGCTGGATCGCCACTCTTGGACGCATCCCGCGCCAATCTGGTTTCCATTCAGGCTGACGCGCATTTGCCGCCCCCGCCGCGCGGCGTCGCGCGGGCCGTGGGGATCGCGGCTACGAGCGTCTACCTGCACTTCCCCGGCAAGGCGTCACTGCTGCTCGCCGTGTACCAGCGGCACTCGCCTGGGTCGGCCGCGGGTTAGTCGCCGCGGCTGCTGCCGTGCAGCAGTACCTGGGCCACCAGCGCGGGGTCGTCGGTCATCGGGACGTGACCGCAGCCTGGCAGGGGCACCAGCTGGGCGTCGGGCAGCCAGGCCTTCGCTACCAGGATCTGCCGCTGCGGCAGCAACCGGTCGCGGGTACCCCAGGCGACGGTGACGGGAACGGACGAGGGCATCGTGCTGTGGAAGTTCGACAGGCCGGCCAGGACCGAGTTCAGCGCGTCCTTGGCGTTGACGAACGCGGCCATGTCACCTTGAGCCTGCTCCGGACTCATCCGCCCGGGCCTGCTCACGATCGCGGAGTACGTCAGGGCGCGGCCCAGGCGGCTGCGGGCAACCGTGGGAGCGATCGGAAGCAGGGTCTTGCCGGCGCCTTGCATCACCTTGAAGACGGCCTTGGCGTAGCGGGCCTCACTGTCCTTGCGCCAGAACCCGGCCGGAGACAGTGCCGTGACGGTCGCCACCTTGCTCGCCGCGCCGGCTTCGAGGGCGAGCCGGCCGCCGAGCGAGTTGCCGGCGATGTGGGGCTGGTGCAGGCCGAGTTCGTCGATGAGGGCGAGGACCTCGGCCAGCATCGCGTCGAGCACCGGGCCCTTGGCGCGCAGCGGCGGCGACTCGCCGTGGCCGGGCAGATCGACCATGATCACGTCACGGTGCGGGGTCAGCCGGTCGAGCACGGGGTGCCAGGCCTGGCGGCGGTGGCCGACGCCGTGCAGCAGCACCAGCGGCGGGCCGTTGCCCGCCCGGTCGAAGGCCAGTGTCATTTTCTGCCTTCCCTTCCGTCCCTGCCTAAGGAGTCCAGACGGATCGGTCGTGGGCGAAATAGACCATCGCGGGGTCGTATCGCTGAAGCATGCCTACCCAGTCCGGCGGTTCAGGCAGCGGCCGGCCGGGGTCGTCCTGATTGGCTCGCCAGGCGGCCTGGTCGGCGGCGTACTGGGTCGCGGTGTCGTGGCTTTGCCCGGCCACGACGACGGCTCCGTCCGAGCGGCGGACCAGCAGCGACTGGTGGCCGCTGGTATGCCCGGGCGTCGGAATCAGGAAGACGCCTGGCAGCAGTTCGACCTCACCCGTCACCAGTTCGAACCGGCTGCCCTCGAGGAGTTCTGGGAGGGTGTAGTCCTGGGTGGTGCGGGCCTCGCGTAGCTCGGCCTCCTGCACGAACACAGGGATCTGGCCCAGTTGCGGATTGCCGCCGCAGTGATCGAAGTGCAGGTGACAGTTGGCGGCGATCGTGATGTCGGATTTGCTGACGCCGACTACTTCCAGCGCCTGCTCCAGTGCCACCCGGCGCGGCCGGTAGAGGGCGTCGGCCTCCGGGTCGGAGCCCATGCCGGTGTCGAACAGGATCGTCCCCTGCGGATGATCGACGACGTACCCCAGGAGCGGGCTGACCCTGGGGTCGCCGCCGGCCTCCTCGGCCGGCCGCAGGAAGTAACCGAAATCGACGCGCCGGATCGAAACGTCAGCCATCCCGCAATCCTCGCAGCCCGGGGCAAGCCCCGCGCTGCGAGGATCGCCGCAGCCTTCCTTATGGCCTCGCAGTCCGGGCTCGGAGGAACTACTAGCGCAGAGTATACGCTGAGTGTATTGTGACTCGCATGAGCGTTCCGCTGACCCTTCTCGGCCTGCTCGACCGCGAGCCGAGTCACGGCTATGACCTGAAACGCGACTATGACGCGTACTTCGGCCGCGCGAAGCCGATCCCGTTCGGCCAGGTGTACGCGACCTTGAGCCGGCTGGCCCGGGATGGCATGGCGACGATGGGGGAGGCGGAGCCTGGCGGCGGGCCCGACCGCAAGCGGTACGCGATCACGCCGGCCGGCCGGCAGGAGGTAGAAACCTGGCTCGCCGAGCCGGTCGCCCCCGAACCGCACCTGCAGACCGTGCTGTTCGCCAAGGTCGTCCTGGCGCTCATGCTCGGCCGGCCCGCCGAGGACTACCTGGATTCTCAGCGCCGGTCACATCTTCAGCGCATGCGCGAGCTGACCGAACTCAAGCAGGCCGGCGGTCTCGTCGACGTCTTGCTGGCCGATCACGGCCTGTTCCATCTGGAGGCCGACCTGCGCTGGATCGACACCACAGCCGCCAGGCTCGATGCCCTGGCCCGAGCCATCAACTCGACGACAGCAGAGCGAGCAGCCGGAGGCGCACGATGACAAGCTTCAAAGCCGAAGCCAGCGGGACGGTGCTGGTCGACGAGGACGTAATCGAGGCGCGCGACATCGTGCGGTCCTTCGGCGCCACCCCCGCGCTGCGCGGCGCGAGCCTGCGTGCCCGGCGCGGCGAGATCCTCGCGATCATGGGCCCGAGCGGATCGGGAAAGTCGACGCTGCTGCACTGCCTGGCCGGCATCCTGACGCCGGATTCGGGCGAGATCTGGTTCGCTGGGCAGCGGCTCGACTCGCTCGGCGAAACGCAGCGGAGCCGGCTTCGCCGGGACCGGTTCGGTTTCGTGTTCCAGTTCGGCCAGCTGGTACCTGAGCTGACCGCCGCCGAGAACGTGGCGCTGCCGCTGCTGCTGAACGGTACCCGCCGCGTCCATGCGCTTGCCGAGGCTTCGTTCTGGTTCGACCGGCTCGATCTGGACGGACTGCAGGGGCGCCGGTCCGGTGAGCTGTCCGGCGGTCAGGCCCAGCGCGTCGCGCTTGCCCGCGGCCTGGTCGCCCAGCCCGAGGTGCTCTTCGCGGACGAGCCCACCGGCTCGCTCGACTCGCTCACCGGCGAGCACGTCATGTCCCTGCTCGTCGCGACCGCCCGGGCCGAGGGCACCACCGTCATCCTGGTCACCCACGAGGCGAGGGTGGCCGCGTACGCCGACCGCGAGGTCATGGTCCGCGACGGCCGGGTGAGCTACGGCGCCGACGACCGGAGCGCGGCGTGACCAGGCCCGGCTCCAGTTCCGGCGGCCGCAGGACCGGTACGCAGATGATCGAGTTCGGTATTCGGCTGACGCTGCGCGGTGGCCGGGAGGCCATCGTCCGGCTCACCCTGACCGCGATCGCCGTCGCGCTCGGCACCTGGCTCCTTCTCACGGCGATCGCCGGCATCAACGCCGTGAACGCGCAGAACCTCCGCGAGGCCTGGCTCAATTCGGCGCCCGGCCCGGTAGCCAGGCACCAGGAATCGGCGCCGAGTGGGGGGCAGGGGAGGTGGGCGGGCCAGCCGCTGCTCTGGAAACTGCAGCCCGACTTCTACCGGGGCCAGCTGATGGGACGGCTCGACGTGGCCGCGACCGGGCCGCACTCGCCGGTACCGCCCGGCATCCCGCACTTGCCGGGACCCGGTCAGTTCTATGCCTCGCCGGCCATGATCAAACTGCTTAACGCGGCGCCAGCCGGAGAGCTCGCCGATCGGTACCCCGGCCACCTGACCGGCGCCATCGCCGCTTCCGCGCTGCCCGCCCCGAACACGTTGCTGATCATCATCGGCCACTCGGTGAGCTATATGCACCAGCAATCGGGTGCGTTCAAGATCACCGCCATTCAGATGGTTCCTCCCAACGGCTGTTACGGCCCTCAGTGCGCCATATCCGTTGGCATCGGCGCCAACGGGATGGACCTGATCCTCTCGACGGTCGGCGTCGGCCTGCTGCTTCCTGTACTGATCTTCATCGGAGCTTCGACGAGATTGTCGGCCGCTCGGCGGGAGCAACGATATGCGGCCATGCGACTGACCGGGGCGACGCCGCGGCAGATAACCACCATCGCCTCGGTCGAATCCGCGGTCGCCGCCGCGATCGGAGTCGGGGTCGGCTTTGCGTTGTTCTTCGCGCTGCGGCCATTGATCGCGTCGTTCCCGTTCACCGGGGCGCCGTTTTTCACTAGCGACATGTCGCTGAACCTGCTGGACATTGCGGCGATCGTCATCGGCGTGCCGGCCGCGGCGGCGGTCATCGCCAGGATCGCGCTGCAGCGCGTGCAGATCTCCCCCCTAGGGGTGAGCAGGCGCGTGAAGCCTCAGCCACCCCGAGCCTGGCGGGTAATCCCGTTGCTGGCCGGCATGGCCGAGTTGGCGGTATTCATCGTCGTCGGCAAGCAGAAGACGAGCGCGGACGAGGTCCTCGCCATCACGCCGGGTTTCGTGATGCTCGTGATGGGCCTTGTGATCGCCGGGCCCTGGCTGACCATGGTCGGTGCCAGGTTGCTGGCTGGCCGGGCTCGGCGGCCAGGTTCGCTCATAGCCGCCCGTCGGCTCGCTGACAACCCGCAACTGGGCTTTCGCACCATCAGCGGGCTCACGCTGGCCCTGTTCGTGCTGACCGTCGTCATCAGCGTGATCACTTCGATCAACGCGCATCAGGCGCCGCCCGGCGGCGTGATCGGCAACGACATCGTGACCGACCAGATCAGCGGTCCTGGCAGCGGGCCCGCCCGCGCGGTTCCTGAGCCGGTGCTGGCCCGGCTCGCTGGTATCCGCGGAGTCCAGACGATCATGCTCGTCCACGCCGATCCGCTCGGCACGAAACTCTCGTTCGGCTCGTTCGGCACCGAACCGGCTAGTCTCGTGCCCTGCGGTCAGCTCGCCAGGATCCCGGTTCTGGGCAAATGCGCACCCGGCGGCGCCGTCGCCTCGTTCCCGCCTGAGGTGTACTCGCTAGACATTGAGCGGAGCACGGGGCAATCCGGCAAGGTCTGGCCGACCGTGCCCATGACCACGCAACGGGTCGCGGCGATCGGTGTTCAGACCATCGTGGTCGCGACTAACGGTTCGCCAACTGCGATCGAGCGGGCTCGCACCTACCTGATCGACAGCTTCCCTAGCGGTGGCATCCCGGTCACGCAGACCGAAGAATTCTTCAACAGCGACGTGACCAAGTGGCAGCGCTTCGCCTACGTCCTGATCTTCGCCAGCCTGGCGATCGGCGGCTGCACGCTGGCCGTCACCGTGATCTGCAGCCTGAGCGAGCGCAAGCGGCCGTTCAGCCTGCTCCGGCTGACCGGAGTCCAGCTCAGAATGCTGCAGCAGGTGGTGCTGCTCGAGACGTCGGTGCCGCTGGTGCTGTCGGCCCTGGTCGCGGCCGGCGCCGGCTTGCTCGCTGCCTACCTGTTCCTGAACTCCCAACTCGGCTTTGCGCTGCGGTGGCCGGGGGCCACGTTCTACGTGATCGTGGCGGCCGGGCTCGCGGCCTCCGTGCTGCTGATCGTCGGCACCTTGCCGCTGCTGCGCCGGATGACCGGTCCGGAGGTGGCTAGGAACGAGTGAGCGCCGGTTAGTCGCGACCCACGGCCTCGGTGCGTAGGCAGGCGTCCCTGCCGCCTGCGCCGCCGTCCACGGCAGGCCGTGCACGCCCGCGGAGAGCGGGGAGTAGCCCAGGACCGACTGGAGGAACTGTGAGACCAGGAAGATCACGCCGAACATGCCGACGTTGGTGAACAGGATGGCAACGCTCGTCGCGGAGAAGCCCTGGCTGCGGAACAGGGACAACGGCATCATCGGCGCGGCCGCCCGTGCTTCCCAGGCGATGAACGCGACGAGCAGCGCGGCACCGCCGATGAGGCTGGCCAGAACCTGGGCGCTGGTCCAGCGCAGTGGCAGCACCGCGATGCCTACCGGGACGTTGATCCAGAAG
>DATNFM010000045.1:0-2553 GCA_035606435.1 Streptosporangiaceae bacterium
TGACCGGCTCACCAACCTGGACGGGTTGCGTGCCCTGGTCGCCGACCGCGAGCACCTGAGTACCGGCATGTCCCGCAACGACCTCGACTCGCTGCGGGGCCTGCGCGGTGAGTTCCGCGCCTTCTTCGTCGCCTGCGCGCAAGGCGACGGCGAGGACGCCGCCGCCCGGCTCAACACGCTGCTGATCCAGCACCCGGTCCACCCGCAACTGTCCGGGCACGACAGCCAGCCCTGGCACGTGCACTACACCGAGAGTGGTTCGGTCGCGGACAAGTACGCGGCCGGCGCCGTGATGGGCCTGGCCGTCCGGCTCACCGACGTGGGCATCGACCGGTTCGGCATCTGCCAGGCGGCGGGCTGCCCGGGCGTTTTCATCGACACCAGCACCAGCAACACCAGGCGTTACTGTTCCGAGCGGTGCATGAACAGGGCAAATGTCTCCGCGTTCCGGGCCAGAAAACGCGGCGAAGATGACGGCGAAGCAAAGGCGCCGACCACCACGGCGTAGGGGCGCGTAGTTTCGGCCAGCCTGCCCCTGGGCATCTGATTTCCGGTAGCATCCGCCGGTTCCGGAAAGTAACGTCGAGTCATTTCTTTGGCGGCTGAGAGTGATGTCGGCGCGCGAACTTCATCCGCCCAGCACAAGAGCTGTGACCCTGGTTATCAAAAAGAATCCTGCCTGGCACTTCTCAGGTATACCGATGATCTTTACGATGTTCTCACTCGGGGCATACGAGACGCTCACCTAGCTCGCGGGCGAGGATCTCGCACTGCGGCTGGCACGCCCTCCGGGGCACGATCGGAAAAGGGATGGCACATGGCAGCTGAAACTGCAGGGGTCGCCGTAACAACACCGACTGACGTCGGCTTCAAGCGCGAGCTTGGACTGATCGGCGCCACCTGGGCGTCCGAGACATCGATCATCGGCTCGGGCTGGCTGTTCGGCGCGCTGTTCGCCTCGCAGGCGGTGGGCGGCGCCTCCGTCCTAGCCTGGGTCATCGTCGGCGTCATCGTTATCGTCCTGGCCCTGGCTCACGCCGAGCTCGGCGCGATGTACCCGGTCTCCGGCGGAACGGCCAGGTTCCCGCACTTCGCGTTCGGAAGCGTGGCCGGCATCGGGTTCGGGTTCTTCTCCTACGTCCAGGCCGTGACGATCGCGCCGATCGAGTGCTTCGCGTTCATGCAGTACGCCGCCCACTTCTGGCCCAGCATCTACGACTCCGACAAAGGCAACGTCACCGGGGTCGGCTTCATCCTGACCATCGTGCTGATGGCGATCTTCGTCGCGGTCAACTTCCTGGCCATGCGCATCTTCGCCCGGGTCAACAACGTCATCACGTGGTGGAAGGTCGCGATCCCTGTTCTCACCATCATCGTGCTGTTGTTCCACTGGCACAGCGGCAACTTCACGGCCGGCGGCACGTTCCTGCCGGGTGGGATCCACGCCCTGTTCGCCGCGCTGCCTGCCGCGGGCATCGTCTTCGCCTACTCCGGATTCGAGCAGTGCGACCAGCTGGCCGGGGAGATCAAGAACCCGGGACGCAACCTGCCGCGGGCGATCATCTACTCCATCCTGATCGGCACCGCGATCTACTGCCTGCTACAGGTCGTGTTCATCGCCGCGATGCCGCCCGGCGAGCTGACGCACGGATTCTCGGGCATCGCCAACAAGGAAATCCTCGACGGGCCATGGGCCGGCCTGACCGGCCTCATCGGGCTCAGCTGGCTTGCGTTGCTCCTGCGGATCGACGCCTTCGTCTCCCCGTCTGGCACCGGCCTGATCTACACGACCGGGACGTCCCGGGTCAGCTACGGCCTGTCCAGGAACCGGTACTTCCCGCAGATCTTCGGCAAGGTCGACAAGAACGGCGTCCCCTGGGTCGGGCTGATCTTCGCGTTCATCATCGGGCTGTTCTTCCTGCTGCCGTTCCCGAGCTGGCACTCGCTGGTCGGGCTGATCACCGGGGCGAGCGTGCTGATGTACGCCGGGGCCCCGCTGTCCGTGGGCGCGTTCCGCGGCCAGGTGCCCGAGGCAAACCGGCCGTACCGGATGCCGGCCGCCTGGATCCTCGCCCCGGCCGCGTTCGCCGTCGCCGACCTGCTCATCTACTGGTCGGGCTTCGAGGTGATCTGGAAGCTCGGCGTCGTACTGGTGCTCGGCTACGTGGTGATCGGCGTGTTCATGGCGTTCGACCCGCAGCGGCCGCCACTGGACTGGAAGTCGGCGGTCTGGCTGCCAGCCTGGCTGCTCGGCATGGGCATCATCTCCTGGCAGGGCCAGTACAGCGGGGCGGCGTCGAGCGACAAGCACCCGCAGGCGCCGACCAACACCTTCAACATCGGGTTCTGGTGGGACATACTGGTCGTCGTCGCGTTCAGCGTGGCCATCTACTTGTGGGCGATGCGCACCAAGCTGCCGCGGGACGAGATGCTCCTGCTGGTCAACAAGCAGGGCGGCGAGTCAGAACTTCCGCCCGCCCCCCGACACTGAGTTAGCGCGAAACCAAGAACGGCCCCGCCGCCCGGCGGGGCCGTTCTCGTGTGCGCGGGGGC
>DATNFM010000046.1:0-48572 GCA_035606435.1 Streptosporangiaceae bacterium
CGACCGGGCCGCCGCCGTGCTGCACGCCAACGACGCTGGCACCTGGACGAGGGCAGCGCCCCGCTTGTACCCGCACCAGTGGAGCTGGGACAGCGCCTTCATCGCGATCGGTTGGGCGCATCTGGATGTTCGGCGGGCCATGACCGAGCTCGAGCGGCTCTTCGCGGCGCAGTGGGCGACGGGCATGGTGCCGCACCTGGTGTTCAGGGCCGGCCCGGATCATCCTTACTTTCCCGGACCGCAGTGGTGGGACACCGCCGTCTCGCCGGCAGCGCCCGCAGCTCCGCTGAAGACGACCGGGATCTGCCAGCCCCCGGTCCACGCCCTGGCGCTGCAGCGGATCTGGCAGCTGACTCCGCAGGCACTGCGGCCGGAAATCCGCGCGCGCATTCAGGCGCTGTACCCGCAGATGGTCAGCTGGCACCGTTATCTTGCCACCGGCCGCGACCCAGAAGCCTCCGGGCTGGTCACTACCTTTCATCCGTGGGAGGGCACGGACAACTCCCCGCGCTGGGACCGGGCGCTCGAGCGCATCACGGTCGCCGAGCCCGGCCCGTATACCCGCCTGGACACCAGCGAGGTCCCACACCCGTCGCAGCGGCCAACCAACTGGGACTATGACCGGTACCTGTGGCTGGTCCAGCAGTTGCGGAAATACCGGTACGACGACGCGCGGATCTACCGCGAGTACCCGTTCCTCATCAAGGACGTGTTCTTCTCCGCCATCCTCGTCGCGGCGAACGCCGCCCTGCTCGACCTGGCCGACGTGGCCGGGGCCGGCGGCGGCGACCGGGAGCAGCTGACCCGCTGGTTCGACCGCGGCCGCGCGGCGCTGTCCAGCCGCTTTGAGACCAGGACCGGGCTGTGCGCCGACTACGACATCCGTACCGGGCAGGACATCCGGCTGCGAACATTCGCCGGGTTCGCGCCGCTCTTCGCCCGGACCGCGGACGCCGGCCAACTCGATGCCCAGCTGCGGGCACTGGATTCCGAAGACTTCTGCGGCCACCAGGGGCTGCGCTGGCGCCTGCTGGCTAGCACCTCCCCAGTCGAGCCGGCGTTCGAGCCGGATAACTACTGGCGCGGCCCGGTCTGGCCCGTTATCAACTGGCTTTTGTGGCAGTCGCTGAGCCAGCTCGGCCAATCCGACCGCGCGGGCCAGATCCGCAGCGAATCACTCAGCCAGATCGCCGCCGACGGGGAGTTCGGCGAGTACTTCGAGCCGTTCACCGGCAAGCAACTGGGCTCGGCGCAGCAGTCCTGGACAGCCGCCGTCACGCTCGACTGGTCGGCTGCGGGCTAGGGTCCTCCTGCCGAGACCAGCCTTGATGAAACCTGGTCCCAAACCCGCGAAAATCTTTCAAGATAATAGGGAGAAAAATTTGCGCCAGCTTCTTCGCCCTTAATGGACTGACCGTGGTGTCAGGACTTCTTGTGCCCGCGGACGCCGCGCAGCAGGCAGAACTCGTTGCCTTCCGGGTCCGCGAAGACGACCCAGCCGGTACCGCTCTTGCGGCGGCGGTCGGCTACCAGGCGGGCTCCTAGTTCCAGCAGACGGTCGACCTCGATGTCACGCTGGCCGTCCGGGCGCAGGCATACGTGCACCCTGTTCTTCACCGTCTTGGACTCCGGCACCCGGATGAACACCAGGTTCAGGTGCTGCTCGAGCCGGACGTCGACTTCCTTGTCTCCGGGCTTGTCGCCCTTAGCTATCGGGCAGGCGGTGACCTTGCTCCAAAATTCGGCCAGTGAATACGGGTCCGCGCAGTCGAAAGTGACGTTGTGAATATAGGAACTCATCTGTCTCCTCTGAGCATCAGCCTCGCGGCTACCGATCGGCAATCATAGTAAACGTCATGCTTACAACACGCTGATGAATCTTTGAAAGCGAGGGCTTTCCCCTTTAATAAAGGACGTGCCGTCGTTAGAGTTGCAAGGTGAACTCGCCGTTCCCGCAGCATTGAGGAGCCTACATGCTAATGTCGGAGACGGTCCAGGGCGGACCAGTCCTGCTGGAAGATATCGACCTTTACCAGGCTGACTTCTACCGCTCAGGCCAGCCGCACGCCGCCTGGCTTACGCTGCGCTCGCAGGCGCCGGTATGGAAGCAGACGGCACCCGATGGCACTCCGTTCTGGTCGGTGACGAGGTACAAGGACGTCGTCCGGGTCGTCAAGGACACGCAGCGGTTCAGTTCTGAATACAGCACGATGCTCAGCGTCCTGCACGGAGACACGGCGAAGGGCAAGGCGATCCACTTAATGGATCCGCCGAAGCATCGCACGCTACGGTCGCCTACCGCGCACACCATGTCCGCTTACGTCATGCAGCGACACGAAAAGGCGATCAGGCAGCGGGTCAAGGCGATGGTCAGCGCCGCGGTCGAGGAAGGCGAGATCGATTTCGCGAGACTGGCCACGGCTATTCCCATGGCCGTGACCGGCGAGATTATCGGGATCACGGAAAAATACTGGGCCGACGTAGCGCGCTGGACAATAGCGAGCATGGCGCCTGACGATCCCTTTTACTCCGCTGGCGTGGATAAGAACACGCTGCAGATGGCGCACGTCTATTTGTTCTCCCTGCTCGCTGACCTTATTGCCCAGCGCAGGGAGGAGCCGGCCGATGACCTGATGTCGGTCTTGATCTCGCTCGACCTGGACGGGCAGCCGGCCAGCGATGAGGACGTGCTGATCAACTGCTACGCCTTCATCATGGGGGCCAACCCGACGATCCCTCAGGCCGCCTCCCACACCATGCTGCTGATGCTGCAGAACCCCGCGATCTGGCGGGAGATCAACGAGGATCCGGCGATCATGCCGACCATGGTGGAGGAGGCGCTGCGCTGGGCCAGCCCGGTCAACGGCCTGCTCCGCCGGACGACGCGGGAAGTCACGCTCGGAGAGGAGGTCGTGCCGGAAGGGGGCCTGGTATGCGCGTGGCTGGCGTCGGCGAACCGGGATGAGGAAATCTTCGCCGATCCGTTCGCGTTCGACCCGCGCCGGTCTCCGAACCCGCATGTCGCCTTCAGCGTCGGACCCCACCGCTGCATCGGCAATCCGTCTGCCAGGGTCGGCCTCAGGCTGCTGCTCGAGGAGCTGGTTGCCCAGGTCGACTTCGTCGAGCAGACGGGCGCCGAACTCCACCTGCAGTCGAACTTCCTCAACGGGATCACCAGCCTGCCAGTCCAGCTGCACGCCTGACCCTGGTGCCGCCAGGGACCGGGCCGCGCAGGTCTACGGCAACGACCCGGCATTCAGAGGTGTAGCGGTTGCCCTCGTGATCGCTGAGCCACAGCTGGTCCAGGCCGGGCAGCATCTCGCTGACCTGAACGACCGGCACCGCGTCATCGGCCTTTTCCCCGGCCACGGCCGACCGGCTTGGGGCCTGCGGGCCCGGCGTCCCCGCCTGCAGTCGCCGCACTGCCTTGGCCAGGATGTTGATGTAGGGCGGACTAGTGAAATCCACGAAGAAGGGCTTGGTCTCCCCCGGGACCTTCACGAAAACCTGAGCGGGCAGCGACTCCCGGCGCCACCATGCCCTGGCGGCGGCAAACCTTACCGCCTCGTCCGATGTCGCCGCGAAGTCAAGCTGGTCGGCCGGGAACTGCCAGGTCTCCCTGGCTATCACTAGCCGATCGATGGTGATCCTCGGTCGATGGGCACGCGGCGGGAACATGACGAACCGGTCCATGATGAGGTTAGTCAGCATCTCGGAAAAGACGTCGGCGACGTCGAAGGAGTAGTCAGAGCCGACCGCGATGCGCAGGCCGTCCGGCGTCCTGTCCACCCGCAGGTCGGCCGCCCTGAGCAGCCTGGGCCTGCTCGGGTCGGCGGTCTGCTCGAAGAGCGCCACCACGAAGTCCTCTGGCCTGGTCAGCGCCGGCTGAGTTCTGACGGTGAGGCGGCGCGCGTCTTCCTTGGGCGGCACCGACATCATCCGAGGGCCGGGGTTGTCCTCGCCAAGGTAAGCGAACAGGTCCTCGGGATGCGGATGCTGCGACACGAAGCACGAGTGACGCAATGTCGGCAGCGCCAGGTGAAGTTCGCCGAGGATCAACTCGAAGTCACCGCGGCGCATCGCCTCGGCGTCGGCGGCGGCGATCAGCACGTCCGGGCTGGCGTACCGGCCGCCGGACCAGCCGGAGTCCGGTACGTCGAAGGCGGCCCGCACCGATTCGGCGAGCTCGTCCTGGCTCAGCCTGACCCTGGCCTGGTCGGCGGGCCAGTGCAAGATCTCCGCCCACCGCCGCTGGAATTCGCTCTGAAGCTGTCCCAAGATGGCGTGCGCTGACTTATGCAGGAGCGGAAGGCACTCGAACCAGAACAACGCCAGGTTGACCGGCCAGCCGGCGCGGGCCGCCAGCCGTTCGGCGATGATCGTGTACTCCGCCTCGATCGCCAGGCTGAAGTTGTAGGTCAGCCAGCGAGCGCTCTGCAGCAGCAGATCCAAGGGCTTGAGCGCGGCGGCGAAATCGGCGCCGAGCGTGAAGTCCAGATTCCGCCTGGCATCGTGGTACACGAGGGTGCGGCCGCCGTAAGCCTTACCGCCGTTGCGGTTCGGGGACGCGCCGGTCAGGCCGATGAACACGTCGTCGAGTTCGCTGAGCGCCCGGACGAAGGAAGCTGGGTCGTGGTCGTTCTGAGCCGCCCGGCGGACAGCTTCCCTCGCCGACTCGAGCCGGTCGAGCTTGGCGATGCCGCTGGCCGCGAGCCCTGGGTCACCGACCGACTCGAGGTACTTGCGCAGGTCCGATTCCGGGTGAGGCGACATGGGAAGCTGCAGCTTCCAGGTCAGCACTCGTCGCCGGCGAAGGCCGCCGAGGATCTCATAGACCTCCTCCGGCGACGGTCCCTGACCGTCCGGAGGCTCCCGCAGGGCCCTGGCGATGTTCCCCGCTGGAGTGCGGCCGTCGACCAGCCGGACCACCGCCAGTTCTGCCGGCGACAACGCGATAGGCGGCCCGACCGGGCGCACGATTCGGTCGCCATCTAACCGCACGAACGGCACCAGCGCCGGCGGTGTCCAGTCCGCCATTCCTGGCTCGGCGGCGAGCACGTCGACCAGCACGTCGACAGCCCATTGCTCGAAGAAGATCTCAGAGCTGGCGACTAACCCTGATCGGGTCGAGAAGCTCGTATGCGGGACCGAGTCGTCAAGCGAACCCCATCCGACCGGACCGAAGAACCCGATCGTGTCGTTCTTGAGGCAATAGCGCTGCCAGTAGTTGGCGACCATGTCCTCTTTCTGGCGCTGCTTGGTGTTGCGCGACTTCTCGGCCTCCGCGCGCCGCAGCATGGGCTCGATGCCCTTCTCGATCACCTGGTGGTTCTGCCAGGCCAGCGCCAGCTGGAAGCGCGGCTCCCGAGCGATCTGCCTGATCTCGGCGCCGAGCCGAGCGGCTTCGGAAGCGAAAGCCGCCTGGTAGGCGGGCCAGTTCTCGTCCACCGGGCTAGCGCAGACGAGCCGGTCGGCGGCAGCGGCGGCCAGCGGCGCGCACAGCCTGGCACCTTGCCGCGAATCGAAACCAGGCGCGCGAACCACCGCCGGGCGCCAGAATGCCCAGCCCGAGTCCGACTGAGCGGTGTGGGCGGTCATTCGCTAAGCCCGACCTCGGCGAGCACCGAGGCGAATTCGGCCGCTGTCGGGTACGTGAAGAACAATGCGGGGGAGATTTCCGTGCCTGTCGCCGTCTCGATGATCGACACCACGTCCATCGCCAGCATGGAGTCGCCGCCAATCGCGAAAAAGTCGTCGTCGGGCTGCACTTGCGGTTGTCCGAGCACTTCGGCGTAGGCGGCTAACGTGACGCCAAGGAGGTCGTTCATCGTGCTGCTCCGGTCTGCTCGGCGATGGCCTGGCGTAGGCTCAGCGGCCTGATGTCGGTCCATACTTCGTCGATGTGAGCTAGGCATTCTTCTCGCTGGCCGGTGAAGCCACTGCGCCGCCACCCGGCCGGCAGCTCGCGCCCGGCCGGCCAGATCGAGTACTGCTCTTCGTCGTTGAGCACCACGGCATAGGTATCGGCATTCGTGTCCACCGAACTACTCCTTATCGGTCTGCTGCTGGCCGGCCAGGGCCTGGGTGACGATCATGGCCAGGTCAGTGATACGCGGGTTGTCGAAGATGACCGATAGCTTCAGGTCGACGCCGAAGCTGGCCTTGATCCTGCTCACCACGCGAGCAGCGAACAGGCTGTGACCGCCGACGACGAAGAAGTCGGTCTCGGACGTCGCTTCTGGCAGGCCAAGCAACTCCGTGTAGCAACCGATGATGAGGTCCTGGGCCTGCGTGAACTCCGAGGCTTCACCGCCAGATGCGAGGGGGGGACCTGCCAGCGCGCTCCGGTCGACCTTGCCGGTGGCGCCGAGCGGCAGCGCGTCGAGCGCGACCCACTGTCCTGGGATCATGTAGCCAGGGAGCAGGCCGCGCAGGTGCTCGGCCAGTTCACCGGGGCCGGCCGAGCCGACCGTATAGCCGACCAGCCGCTTGTCGCCGGTCGGGTCGGTATGCACGACCACCGCGGCCTGGCCGACGCCGCGATGGGTAAGCAAGGCGTGTTCGATCGCTCCGAGCTCGATCCGGTAGCCGCGGACCTTGACCTGGTCATCCAGCCTGCCCGTGTAGTGCACTACGCCATCGACGCCGATCTTGCCGTAATCCCCGGTTCGGTAGAGCCGCGAGCCAGGCGGTCCGAATGGATTCGGCACGAAACGCTCGGCGGTCATGGCCGGCGCGCCGGCATAGCCGATCGCGAGCCCCAGTCCGCCCGCGACGAGTTCGCCGACCGCACCAGGGGGCAGCTCACCGAAGTTCTTGTCCACGACGTGCACGCTGGTGCCGGCGATCGGCGGGCCGATCGGCACCGGAACGCTGACATGCGCCGGATCGCTCACGCGATAGCAGGTAGTGAACGTCGTGTTCTCGGTCGGGCCGTAGCCGTTGACCACCGCAGGGACGACGGCCAGGGCCGAGGTCAGGTGGCTGGCCGACGCAGCCTCGCCGCCGATGACGAGTTCGTGCAGCGGACGCAGCGCGTCGACGTCCGTGTCCACCACCAGATTGAACAGGCCCGTGGTCAAGAACGCGGAGGTGACCTGATGCCGCTTGAGCGCCTCGGACAGGCCGGCGACGGTCAGCAGGCCTGGCAGCACGACCATCGTGCCGCCGTTGAGCAGTGGTGCCCATAGCTCGAGCGTGGCGGCGTCGAATGCGGGCGAAGCGCAGTGCAGCCAGCGTTGCGCAGGAGTCATCGCGGCGAAGTCGGTGCCGCGGACGAGCCGGACGATCGCCCGGTGCGGAACGACCACCGCTTTGGGCGCGCCCGTTGACCCAGAGGTGAACATCACGTAGGCGGCATCCTCGCCGCTTGCTCCCGCGGCCCCGGCGGTGCTGCCCGCATCCGCGAACCCTCCAGCCGGAGGTTCGCCATCCGGCAGGGCGATCACCGGCACTACGACACCGGCCGGAACCGCTCCGATGACCAGCCTGATGGTGGCCTTCTCGATCATGTCGGCTAGTTGCGGTGCCGGGTATTCCGGGTCGAGCGGCACGTAGGCAGCGCCGGCCGCGAGGACTCCGAGAATCGCGATCACCAGGTCGGTGCCGCGTGGCAGCGTGATGCCGACGAAATCCCCGCGCCCGACGCCCCGCGCGGTCAGCGTCGCCGACACGACGGCGGCTCTGGCGGCGAGTTCGGCGTAGCTGTATTCGCTGCCGTCCGCGCCGTCGACCAGGCCGACCTTGCCGGGCCTGGCGGCGACGATCTCACCGAACAGCACGTCGACCCGCCCGCCGCCAGGCAACAGGACCGTCGCCTGGACGTCCGCGGTGAACGGCTCGGCCTCGGCGGCTTCCCACAGCGGCATCGCTCCGACTGGCTGGTCGGGTGTGCGCGCCGCCGCCTTCGCGATCGCGGTGAAACCGTCAGCGAACCGCTGCGCCGTCAGTTCGTCAAACAGGTCGGTGTCGTACTCAAGGTGCCCGGTCAGCGGCGAGCCCGCGCCGTCCTCGGCGACCTCCAGGTGCAGGTCGAACTTGGCCTGGCCGCTGTACACGCCGCGGCCACCGCACCGAAGTCCCGGCAGGTCGAGACCGAGCCGGACGCGAGGAGTCAGGCCGAACGTTGCCTCGTAAAGGGGACCGACACAGCCGGCCGGCCTGCGCACGTGGGCCGCTACCTCGGTGAGCGGAGCGGGCGCGACTCCGATGGCGGCGAATACGGCGTCGCGGACCGGGCCGAGCAGTTCGCTGAACCTGGGGTTGCCGCTGAGGCTGACCCGGATCGGGATGGTGTTGACGAACAGGCCGGCGCAGTCGGCCCAGCGGCTACCGCGCCGAAGCGAGATGGGAATGCCGACCAGCAACTCGTCCCGGCTGGCGAACCGGTGCAGCGTCGTCGCGTAGCAGGTCAGCAGCACTTGCTGGAAGGTGGCCCCGTGCTTGCGGGCAAGCCCCCTGAGCACGTCGGCGTCCTCAGCGCAGATGTGCAGCGGCACGGTCGCACCTGGCTTCGCCGACACCGGCCGGCGGGGCCGGTCGGCCGGCAACTCGAGCGGTGGCACGTCGCTGACCTGCCCGGCCAGGTAGGCGATGGCAGCGGCGCATTCCTGACCGCCGGCGAAGTCCTGCTCCCAGGCTATGAAGTCGGTAAACGCCCGGGCCGGCGGCAGGTCGGCTGGACGGTTCTCACCTGGCCGGTAGGCCGCTGCGACGTCGGCCAGCAGCAGGGCGACCGTGGTTGTGTCGGCGATCACATGATGAGTGACGAACACCAGGCAGTGCCGCTCGGCTCCCAGCCGGTACAGTTCGACCCGCCACAGCGGCCCGGAACCTGGCTCGAAGGGGCGCACCACGAAGGCCCTGGCCAGGGCATCGACCTCGGCTGGCCGAACATCGATGGCGGTGAGCCTGAGCGCCCTGTGCTGGCCCGGCTCGGGCGGGTCGGTCCGCATCACGAACTGCCCGTCGACCTCGAGCACCGTCATGCGCAGCACCTCATGCCTGGCGGTGACCGCCCCGAATGCGAGCCCGAGCGCCTCGACATCGAGCGGGCCATCGAGGTCGAACACCCAGCCGAGGTTGTAGGCGGCGCCAGCGGCGAACGCGCGATCGGCAAGCCATAGTGCCTGCTGTGCCGAAGACATCGCGATCACTCTGGCCTCCCGCGCGGATTCTGACAGGCAGAATAATCCGCTATCGCTGACGACGGCGTCCGCAATGCCGGGATACTTTCCGCCCGCTTTTCGTTTAGCTTGAAAGCACGCGGTAATTGTCGTGATTACGAATAGGCCCGCGAGGTAGCCGCTGCGTTTACATTGCCGTTGAAGAGTCAGACGGTGATCGTGGCCTGGCGCAGTTTCTCGTAGAAAGGGAGGTGATAGTCGAGATAGCCGGCCAGCACCGGATCATTGGCCACAAGAGCGCGGGCGTTTTCGCGTCCGGTCGCGGGAATGAATCCGCTGGTACCGCTGGTGGACTCGTGCCATCGACTGGTCCGCTGCCATTCTGACCGCATTCCCGGTACCCATGAAAGAGCTCCAGGGTCGAACGGCATGCCGACCGCGCGGCAGTAGGCGGCCACGGTCTCGGCGGGCCGCCGCACCAGCAGGTCAGAGTCGATCACGACGGGCCGCGTCCTGCTCGCGACTGCCGCCGCATCGTAGATCTCGGCCAGCCAGGCGAACCCGATCTCGTCCCGGCCAAGCCTCGGGTTAAGCGCGTAGTGAGAGGCTATGGCGGCGGCCGGATCCCTGATGATGAACGTGTGCACGGCATCTGCCAGAAAAGCCTGGTCAGCCAGGAGACCTGGGTAGTGAAAGTCGGTCGTGTCCTTGAAGAAGACCGGGTTTTCGGCCGCCAGCGACCTGATTGCCGCGATCAGCCCTGCTTCGTCATGAGCCGAAACGTCACCCACCCGCGCCGCGCCGAAGTCCGCCAGATGCGAGAACGGCTCGTGCAAGGTGGTGAAGTCGCCGCGTTCGGTGATCATCCGCGCGAAGGCCGTGGACCGACACCTGGGCGCGCTCCACAGCGCGAGCATGCCCGGCTGGCCGGCGGGCCAGATGCGATGTCTCATGGGCGGCCACACTATGTGGCCACCGGCGCGCCGCAAAAGACCGCGATCGCGAGTAAGCACCGCGATTACATTACGGCGTGATTGTCATCATAATGATGCCCGGACGGTCAGAAATATAAGCGGAACGCTGCGATCAATGATAACTCCGTCTGTGACGCCTACCCGGACTAATCCTGCCTAATCTGACCAGCGTGCAGCTGACAAGTGTGCCCGTGGACCGCGCGCGGTTCACGTATGTGCCGATGCCGATTGGCGGGCACTTCAATAACCGCGCCATCTCGGAGGCGGCGGAAACTGATAGCGGCCGGTTCAATGTCTGGGGCAACTCGTTTCCGGCCGGGCACCTGCCCAAGCCGAGCAGCCGCATAGAGGTAGCGGGGGTTCCTTTTGACTTCCCGGCACCGACCGCGGCCGGTGACAACATCAGGTGCGCGGGACAGGTGATCACGCTGCCACCGGGCCGCTATGACTGGCTGCACCTGCTGACCGCGGCCGAGCGTCGCTCCGAGGACACCATCGCACTGCATTTCACCCACGGCGACGTGGACTTCGAAGCGCTGCGGGTCTCTGATTTCTGGGCCGCGCCGGCCAGGTTCGGCGAGCAACTCGCCTATGTCACCGGCGACATGCACTATCCGCACCACGTGCAGTCCGGGCTGAGCGCGCTGATGTGGTGCCAGCGCGTTCCGGTGACTCGAGGCCAGCCGCTGACCGGCATCCGGTTGCCGCGCAACATCGCCATCCACGTGTTCGCGCTGACCTTGCAGTCGGCCGTGGTTCAGGCACCGGGTCCAGAACCACGGGAGGCACGCTCGTGACGGCGACGTACCAGGCCAGTGCCGCTCCATCCCCCGGTGCGGTGAAGGTCGCGGGCCCGGTCGAGCATTGGTGCCGGGATCTGGTGAGCTGCCTTCAGTCGACGTTCGCCACCGTGCTCGCACATGCCGGGCACGATCCGCTCGAGGTGCTCGGAGCGCACTGGGAGTTCAGGTACAAGCCAGGCGACGTGCGTACCGAGGAGTTCTACTACCCGTGCGCCGTCGCCGGCGACCTAGCCGCCAGCCTCGCGCCGCACTACCCGGTCAGCTCGTCCTGGCACCAGCCGGCCGGGGCGGGCACGGAAGATCCGGTCGCGGCCATGGACGAGATCATCGCCGTACTCGACGAGGACCATCTGGTCATTGCCGCCGTCGACAACTACTACCTGCCGTTTCGGCCCGCCTTCGGCGATGTGCACGCGGCTCACTTGATCGTGGTCTTCGGTGTCGACCTTGAGCTGGGCCTGATTTACGTCAGCGATGCGATGCCGCCGGCGTTCCGTGGTTCGATCCCGGTCGCCGACTTCGTCAGGGCCTGGAGCTCAGGTAACCCGGCGGACGTCCAGGACGTGTTCTTCAGCGATGCCAGGATTGACCGCCGGTTCATGACGGTCAAGATCGAAGAGCCGTTCCCGGTACTTGACCGGGCGATGCTGCGGACCGTGCTCGCCTCGAACCTGGCGGCCTTCCGCGCCGGTTCCGGGCTCGACTGGACCGGCCTGGACGGGCTCGGCCGTTTCCTGGCGGCACTGCTCGACGCCTGCGCCAGCGGCGACGGCCGGCTCCTCGCGGAGACCTACCCGTTCGGCTGGGGCATGCAGGCGCAGGCCAGCTTGCACGCCGAACTACTTCGCCGTTTCGGCACCGAGCCCGGTCAGCCCGCCACGTGCCTGCGAGAGGCCGCGCGCCTGGTCGAGGCCACGGCGAACGCCTGGACCGGGCTGCGGATGACCGCCGCGCACGGGCTGGCTGACCCGGCCGCGTGCGCACGCGACTTGACCAGGCATGCGGCTGCCCTGCGGCACCGCTACGACCTCGCGCTAGCCAGCCTCGATGAAGCGGTGGAGCTGATGTGAGTACGACCGGAGATCAGACAGCGGCGTCACGGGCCCGCCAGGAACGCGGCGGAGACCCAGGCCGGCTCGCCGTCTTCGGCGGCCAGCGGGCGGTATCGGACCCTAGGCGCGGCACGGCCTGGCCGGTCATCACCGAGGAGGACCGAGCCGCGGTCATGGCCGCGCTCGACGGGCCGCTGGTATCGGACACCGACGGTGACACGCCGGTGAGCGAGTTGGAGCGCCGCTGGGCGCAGCGATGCGGCACCAGCTACTGCGTCGCCACCTCCAACGGCACGGTTTCCCTTGCCTTGTGCCTGGCCGCGCTCGGGATCGGCCCGGGCGACGAGGTGATCGTCCCGGCGCTGTCGTTCATCGCCACCGGCCTGGCGCCGGTGCACCAGATGGCAGTGCCGGTATTCGCCGACGTCGATCCGGTTTACTTCACCATCGACCCGGCCGCGATCGAGGCGGCGGTAACCCCGCGCACGGCCGCGATCATGCCCGTTCACCTGCACGGCCAGGTCGCCGACATGGACGCGATCAGGCAGATCGCGGACAGGCACGGCCTGGCGGTGATCGAAGACGCGGCGCAGGCGCAAGGAGCCAGCTACCACGGCCGCCAGGCCGGCTCGCTCGGCAACCTGGCCTCGTTCAGCCTGCAGGTCACCAAGAACCTGCCGACCTGCGGCGAGGGCGGACTGATCACGACCGACGATGCCAAGCTGGCGGCCTATGCCAGGATGGCCCGCCAGTTCGGCGAGGTGATCGAGCCGGGCAAGGACCGGGCCTATATCTCCCATCACCTGGGCTGGAATGCCAAGCTCAGCGCGGTGCAGGCCGCGTTCACCCTGTCACAGCTCGACCGATTCGACGCCGACGTCGCGGCCCGGCACAAGGCCGTGACGGCGTTCTGTGACCGGCTCAGCGAACTTCCCGGTTTGCGGGTTCCCGCGACCCGGCCGGACACCGCGCACGCCTGGCATATCCTGCGGCTTCGGTTCGATCCGGAGGCGGCCGGCCTCGCCGGGGTGAACCCGGCCGCGATGCGCGACGCCCTGCGCAGGCTGCTGCGCGCCGAAGGCGTGCCGATGTCCAGGTACCAGCTCATGCCGCTGCCCGACCAGCGGGTCTTCACCGAGCGAATCGGCTTCGGCCGGGGTTACCCGTGGGCCGCCGCCGAGCCTGCGCCCGCCCAAGACTGCCCGGTAACTCGAGAAATCATCGCCGACTCGCTGACGTTGCAGAAGCGGCACCTCAACCCGGCCGCGCACGACACGCTGCAGCAGTACGCGGCAGGATTCGAGAAGGTCTGGCGGCACCTGGATGTCGTCGGGAACCTCGCCCGGGCGAAGCAGTGAACGCGACCTTGACCAGGGCCGATCCTGGCGCGAGCAGCCTGCGCGAGATCGCCGACCGGCTGCGCGGACGCATCATCGACATGTGCGGCGGCGATGAAGGGGGCCACCTCGGCGGCTCGCTCTCCGTCGTGGACATCCTCTCCGTGCTCTATTTCGGCGTTCTTCGCCTCGATACTCAAGATGCCGGCCACCCCGACCGGGATATCTTCCTGCTCAGCAAGGGCCACGCGGCGCTCGCACTTTACGCGGTGCTCGCGGAGCGAGGATTCCTGCCCGCCGAGGAGCTGGACAGCTTCGGCGCGACCGGCAGCCGCCTGGCCGGACACCCGATGCGGGCCGTGCCCGGGGTAGAGATGCCGACCGGATCACTTGGCCATGGTCTCGCTCTTGGCCTCGGCTTCGCGCTGGCCGCTCGACTGGGCGGCCAGCCCAGGCGCGTGTTCGTGCTCACCGGCGACGGCGAGTTGCAGGAAGGCTCCTGCTGGGAAGCGGCAGGCTGCGCGGCCGCCCAGCGCAGCGACGCCCTCACCGCAATCGTGGATGCGAATGGCCTTCAACTCGGCGGCCGCGTTGCCGACCTGGGCGCGCCGGGTGCGCTGGCCGACCGCTGGAGCGCCTTCGGCTGGAGCGTGCGCGAGTGCGACGGGCACGACCAGGCGGCTCTGGCTGATGCGCTGGCCGGGGTGCCATGGCAGCCTGGCCGGCCAAGCGTGCTGATCGCGCACACCCAGAAGGGCTACGGCGTCGGGTTCATCGCCGGGCAGGTCGCCAGCCACTACGCGACGCTCAGCGAACGCCAGCACGGCCGGGCGCGCGCCGCCCTCGCCGCTCACATCAGGAGGCAATCGTGAGCGGCACGCCTGGGGGGCCGGCGAGCCGGGCGACCGCGGCCAGGCACGTGTACCGCGACCGTCTGGTCACCTTGATGGCGGCGGACCCGAGGGTGGTCTGCGTGGATACCGACACCGGCTTGTTCACCGGGACTGACTTCGGCCCGGCCGCCGGCCGCTACCTCGACCTTGGCATCGCCGAGCACACCGCGATGGCGGCCGCCGCGGCGATGGCCCGCGCCGGCTGGGTGCCGTTCGTGAACACCATGTCGACGTTCGCCAGCACTCGCGCCCTTGAATCGGTCAAGATCAACATTGCCTACAACGAGCTGCCGGTGCGGATATTCGCGACCCACGGCGGGGTCGCTGCCGGGCATCTCGGGTTCACCCATTTCGCGCTGGAAGACCTGGCGGTGATGCGGGCGCTGCCCGGCATGGCCGTCGTGGTACCCGCCGATGCGAGCGCCACCGCCAGTGTCGTCGAGCAGAGCGCCGCGATCGGCGGCCCGCTCTACGTGCGCCTTGGCCGGAAGGCGACGGCGCCGCTCCCCGAGGGCACCGAGCCGGCCGTGATCGGACAGGTCCAGCGACTGCGCGAGGGCGAAGACACCGTGATCGTGTGCTGCGGGCCGCATCCCGTGCTGGCCGGGCTGGAAGCGGCGGACCTGCTGGCCAGCTGGGGCGTCGGCGCCACCGTGCTGAACGCACACACGCTGTGCCCCTTCGATCAGGCCACCCTGCTTGACTGCGCCGCGACGGCGGCGCTGGTCGTGACGGTAGAGGAACACCGCACCACGGGCGGCCTCGGCGGCCTGGTCGCCGAGGTGCTGGCCGAGTTCGCGCCGCGCCGGGTGCTGCGTATCGGCCTGCCTGACGTGCTCGCACCCGGTGTCGGGCCGCAAGAAGAGATCCTCAAGCGCCATGGGCTGCATGCGGAAGGCATCGCGGCTCGTGTGCGCGCCGCACTGGAATCGCAACCGCTCGCCTGGAGTGCATCATGATCAGCTGCCCCGTCTGCGACATCGAGGTCCCTATCCCGGCCCAATCGCGCCTGAGCGAAATACTCGAGTGCTCCGACTGCCGCAGCGAACTGGAGATACTCACGCTCGACCCGGTCACGCTCGCGCTGGCGCCCGAGGTGGAAGAGGACTGGGGGGAATGAGCCAGGGCGACGCTGCTATCGCGGTGCTTGGCTCTTCGGTCCGGGCCGACGAGCGCAGGCTACTTGACGCACTTGACCGGCGAGGAATCAGTCATTCCTGGATAGACAGCAGGCGGCTGTTCTTCCCGCTGGTGAGCCCAGGACGGTTCCCATGGCGATGCGTGCTGAACAGAGAGATCGGCCAGGTCCGCGCCGCCTACGCGGCCAAGGCACTGGAAGCGGGCGGTGCCTTAGTACTGAACCATTCGGCCTGCGTCGACGTGTGCGGTGACAAATGGCGTACCTCGCTCGCGCTCGCCGCCGCCGGGCTGCCGGTCCCGCGCACCGCGCTCGCGCTGACTCCTCCGGCCGGGCTCGCCGCGCTTGAGGAGATCGGCTATCCGGCATTAATCAAGCCGCTCGTCGGGTCGTGGGGACGCCTGATCGTCGAGCTTCGCGACGCTGCGATGGCTCGCGACGTGTTCGAATACGTGGCTGCGCTCCCCGGCCCGCATTCGCACCTGGTCTATGTGCAAGAACTGGTCGCCAAGCCCGGCCGGGACATCCGCGCGATCGTGCTGGACGGGGAGTTGCTCGGGGCGATCTACCGGATCGCCGACGACATGAGAACCAACGTCGCGCGCGGCGCGGTCAGCAAGCCCTGTCCCCAGACTCCTGAGCTGGCCAAGCTCGCGATCGAGGCCGCGGCCGCCGTCGGCGCCGAGATCGCCGCCGTCGACCTGGTCGAGGATGAGGCCGGCGACCTGCTGGTGCTCGAGGTCAACCACCGGGTGGAGTTCTCCGGCTTCCAGCAGGCCATGGGTGACCAGATCGACGTGGCCGACCGCATCGTCGAGTTGCTGATCAGCCGGGTAAGCCAATGAGCGGGCGAGCGCTCCGGGCGACCGTCGTCGGCGGCACCGGTTACGTGGGCGGCGAACTGCTGCGGCTGCTGCTTGGCCATCCGCGGGTCGAGGTCGCGGCCGCGACCTCGACCCGGCTGGCCGGTCGCCGGATCGACACGGCCCACCCGAACCTGCGCGGCGTTTCCGATCTCGCGTTCGTCGCGCCCGACGAAGCCGGCGAGACCGATGTGCTGCTGCTGGCAATGCCGCACCGGCAGACCATGGACCGACTGCCTTCTCTGCTCGGCTCGGCGAAGCACATCATTGATCTGTCGGCCGACTTCAGGCTCCGTGACCCGGCCGTCTACGCCAGGTACTACGGCGTGCCACATAGCGCGCCCGATTTGATCGGTGCCTTCGTGCCGGGGCTAGCCGAGCGCTACCGGGCTGAGCTCGGTGACGCCGACCTGATCAGCGTGCCCGGCTGCATGGCCACCGCCGGCATCCTGGCGCTCGCGCCGCTGGCAGAACTGCTCGACGGGCCGGTCGAAATCGACGCGAGATCGGGTTCTAGCGGTGCGGGCGCCGGAGCTGGCGAGACCAACCTGCACGCCGAGCGCAGCGGCGCGATGCGCGTCTTCGCGCCGACCTCGCACCGGCACCAGGCCGAGATCGCCCAGGAAACGGGTCTTGAGGTACGGATGTCGGCCACCGGCGTGGAGGCGGTGCGCGGCGTTCAGCTGCTCTGTCACGGCACGCTGGCGTCCGGGATCGGGGAGACGCAGGTGCGGCAGGCCTATCGGCGGGCCTACAAGGACGAGCCGTTCGTCCGGATCGTCGCCCATCGCCGCGGCAGCTACCGGTTCCCTGAGCCGAAGATCCTGCTCGGCTCCAACTTCTGCGATGTGGGATTCGCGGTCGAGCCAGGCGATCAGCGCCTCGTCGTGATCGCCGCGCTCGACAACCTGGTCAAGGGCGCGGCCGGAGCGGCGGTGCAGTGCCTCAACATCAGGCTCGGATGGCCGGAACGGCTCGGCCTCGAATTTCCGGGCCTGCATCCGAACTGAGGAATGCGGTGGGTGACGTAACAGCACGTGAGGTGATGGTGGTCAAGTACGGCGGCCGGGCAGCAGGCGACATGGACGCGTTCAGCGCCGATGTCGCCGAAGTCTTCCGCAGCGGCCAGCAGGTGATCATCGTGCATGGCGGCTCGACCGAAATCGATCGCCTGGCCGCCAGGCTCGGCGTTCCCATGCGGTCGATGACGTCGCCTGACGGGCTGTCCGCCAGGATCACCGACGACAGCACCCTTGAGGTGGTGACGCTCGCCCTGGCCGGAGCGGTGCAGCCCAGGCTCGTCACCGCGCTGCTGGCGGCAGGTGCGCCGGCGGTAGGGCTGACCGGCATCGACGGAGGGCTGGTGCGGGCCTCGCGGCGGAGCGCCAGGCGTACCGTCTCCGACGGCCGCCAGATCGTCAGGCGCGGCGACCACAGCGGCCGGATCACCGAAGTCCGCACCACGCTGCTGCGGTGCCTGCTCGACGCCGGCTTCCTGCCGGTCATCTGCCCGCCCGTGCTGGCCGGCGATCAGACGCCGGTCAACGCCGATGCCGATCAGATCGCCGCTGCCGTGGCGGCCGCGATGCACGCGACCGTGCTGCTGCTGCTTACCGGTGCTCCGGGTGTGCTCGCCGACGCCGCCGATGCCAGCTCAGTGCTCGCGGTCTGCGAGGTACCGGCGGTCGGCCCGCCTCCGTACCGGGCGGGCGGCATGGGAGTAAAACTCCTCGCGGCTCGCGCCGCGCTCGCCGCCGGAGTGCCCCGTGTGCTTATCGGCGACGCCAGGATCGCCGGGCCGGTGCGGAGCGCGCTGGCGGGCGCGGCCACGACAGTGCTGATCAGCGAGCCGACCGAGCACACCGAGCCGGCTGAGCACGCGGAGCTGGCGCGATGAGCGGCCGGATCAGCGCGGGCCGGGTATATAACGGTGCGGGCAAGGTCAGGGAGACCTTCGCGGTCGGGCTGCTGCGCCAGATGCTGGAGATTCCCTCGCCCTCCTATCGCGAGATGGACCTAGCCGAATATCTCGCCGAGGTGATGGGCGGCCTGGGGTTCTGGTCCTATGTCGACGGCGTCGGAAACGTGATCGGCGTCCTCGAGCGCGGCTCAGGACCCGTCATCATGCTGGTCGGGCACCTCGACACGATCCAGGGCCATATCCCGGTGCGATCCACGGCCGGCCGTCTGTACGGGCGCGGCGCCGCCGACGCCAAGGGACCGCTGGCGGCCATGATCTGCGCCGCTGCCAGCGCCACCGAGTTCACCGGCACGATCATCGTTGCCGGGGTAGTCGAGGAAGAGACGCCTTGCTCGCGCGGAGCGATGGCGATCAGGAACACGTTCGCCAAGCCCGACGCCCTCATCGTCGGCGAGCCGAGCGGGTGCTTCACCGTCGTGCTCGGCTATAAGGGCAAGCTCGACCTGCGCTACAGCGTCGACCGCCCGCCTACCCATCCGAGCAACCCCGAACCGAAGGCCTCGGAGTTGGCGGTCAGCTGCTGGAACGTGCTCACCGACGTGCTCGGCGAGACCGACCATGTCGCGTTCGACAAGCCGGGGGTGACGCTCGACTCGATCTCGGCCGATACCTCGCATGCCGTTGCCACGATGAGCGTGCGCATGCCGCTGGGGTTCGATGCCGCCGGTTTCGTCGAGGCGGTCAGGTCCAGGCTGACCGTCGGTGAGCTAGTGGTCGTCAACTCGGTCACGGCCTGCCGGGCCAGCCGGCGCAACCCGGCAGTGCGGGCGCTGACTGCCGGGATCAGGAAGCAGCTCGGTCAGCCCACCGTCATGGTCAAGACGGCCACCTCGGACATGAACACGCTGGCCGAAGTCTGGGACGTGCCGATGGCGACCTATGGCCCCGGAGACAGCAAGCTCGACCACGCGGACGACGAGCACATCGTGCTGGCCGAGTACATCAGGGGCGTCGCCGTGCTCTCGCACGCCCTTGACGAGCTCAGCTACCTGGACCAGTCCCCAGTACCTGACAACACCGTGGCTGACAACACCGTGGCTGACAACACCGTCGGGAGCCTGGAAGGGAGCCAACAATGACCGACATGATGAAGCGGCTAGCCAACCTGCCAGAAGACCGGCGAGCCAAGTTTCTTGCCCAGCTCCGCGCCCAGGTCGAGGGCGTGGCTACACGCGGTCCGCAGCCGCGCAGGGACACCGGTCCGGCTCCGCTTTCGCACGCGCAGGAAAGCCTGTGGTTCCTCGACCGGCTAGCGCCGGGCCGGCCGGTCTACAGCGTGCCGCTGTTCTTCCGAATCCGCGGCAACCTCGACATCGAGGCGCTGCGGACCGCGCTCGCCGGCATAGTGGCCAGGCACGAGGCGATGCGCACCTCGATCGTCGAGCGCGAAGACGGCCCGGTCCAGCTCGTCGCCGATCACGTGCCCGCCGAGATCCCGCTCACCGACGTGCCGGGCGATACCCTCGCCGAACGCGAGCGCCGCGCGCAGGAGATGCTCGACGCCGAGATCGTCGCCCCGCTCGACCTCGGCAAGCTCCCGCTCTGGCGCGCCTACCTGCTGCGGCTCGCACCGCAGGACCACTTCTTCGTCTTCAACATCCACCACATCGTGTTCGACGGCTGGTCGCTCGGACTGCTCAGCGGCGAACTGGCCGAGCTGTACCGGGCGCAGGTCGAGGGCACCGAGCCTGAGCTGCCCGAACTCCCCGTCTCCTACCCCGACTACTGTGCCTGGCAGCGTGAGTGGCTGTCCGGCAACATGGACGAACTGGCCGCGTACTGGCGCGAGCAGCTCGCTGGAATGCAGACGCTCGAGTTCCCGACCGACCGGCCGCGACCCGATTCTGTCAGCTTCAACGGCTCGCAAGTCAGCACGACTATCGCAGGCGAGGCGCTGCGCGACATCCGGACCCTGGCCAAGGACGAAGGCGTTACCCCGTTCACGGTCTGGGCCGCGGCTTACTTCGCCTGGCTACAGCGCTGCTCGGGCAGCGACGACCTGGTCGTCGCGGCGCCGAACGCGAACCGCCGCTACTCCTCGGTCGAGCCGGTGATCGGGTTCTTCATCGGCATGATGGTGCTGCGGGCCGACCTGTCAGGCAACCCGACGTTCCGCGAGCTGGTTAACCGCCTCAAGCCGGTCATACTCGACGCCGTCGCCCACAGCGACCTGCCGTTCGGCAAGCTCGTGGACGCCGTCAACCCTCCCCGCGATCCGTCCAGGTCGCCCATCTTCCAGATCACTTTCGCCCTGCAGAACGCCGGCGCGCCGCTGACGCTGCCCGAAGTCACGATGGAGTACCAGATACCCAACATCGTCACCTCGCGGCTCGACATGAGCTGGAACATCGCAGAGCGGAGGGACGACGCGGTTCTCGCGATCGAGTTCAACACCGACCTGTTCGATCCGGGCACCATGGTGCGCCACGCCGAGCATTTCGGTGAGATGCTCGGGAACCTGGTGGCCACGCCGGACGTGCCGATCGACACGGTGGAGATGCTCACCGCCGCCGAGCGGGAGGAACTGTTGGCCACCGGCAGCGGCCCGATGCGGCCGGTGCGTGAAACCACGATCGTCGCCGAGTTCGAAGAGCAGGTCAGGCGGGCACCCGACCACCTAGCGCTGGTCGCCGGCGAGTGCGAGCTCACCTACGCCGAGCTCAATGCCAGAGCAAACCAACTCGCGGCCGCGCTCGGCGAGCATGGCGCGGGCCCGGGCACCAACGTCGGCCTCTGCCTGCACCGCACGGCCGAGCTGACCATCGCCATGCTGGCGACGCTCAAGGCCGGGGCGGCCTACGTACCGCTCGACCCCGCCGCTCCGCCGGCCCGGCTGAGCTCGATCGCCGCCGACGCCGACCTGGCGGCGATGTTTTGCCACGCCGACCTGACCGGGACGCTCGCCGGGGTGCGGGCGCCGCTGCTCGCGGTGGACGCAATGGCCGCCGAACTGGCGGACCGGCCCGCAGGCAACCCGCCGCTGGCAGCCGGCCCTGAGGACGTCGCCTACGTGATCTATACGTCAGGCAGCACCGGCCAGCCCAAGGGCGTGCTCATCGAGCACCGCAGCGTGGTCAACTTCACCGATTCGACCAGGGACCTGTTCGAGCTGACCCCGGCGGACCGGATACTCGGCTTCGCGTCGGCCACCTTCGATGTCTCGGTGTTCGAGACGTTCGCCGCCCTGCTCAACGGCGCCCGGCTGCATCTGCTCGGCGATGCGGAGCGACTTGACCTCGATCGGCTGGCCGAGGTTCTCGAGAGCTCCGGCATCACGGTGATCGACCTGCCGCCCACCGTCATGCCGCTGCTCGAACCCGAGTCCTTTTCCAGCCTGCGGATCGCGTTCGTCGGAGGCGAGGAGTTCAGCGGGGAACTCGTGAACCGGTGGAACGCCGGGCGCAGGCTTTTCAACGGGTACGGGCCGACCGAGTGCACGGTCACCATGATCGTCGAAGAGTGCCCCGGCACGTGGTCATCCTCGCCGCCCATCGGCCTGCCGATGACCAACCACGTGGGGCATGTGCTCGACGACAAGCTCCGGCTGCTGCCGGCCGGGTTGCCGGGCGAACTGGTGATCGGCGGCGCGGGCCTGGCCCGCGGTTACCTGCGCAGGCCCGAGCTGACCGCGGAGAAGTTCGTGGCCGACCCGTTCGGCACCGCGCCGGGCGGCCGGCTGTACCGGACCGGCGACCTGGTACGCAGGCAGCCCGACGGCAAACTGGTGTTCCTCGGCCGGGTGGACGAGCAGGTCAAGATCCGGGGCCTGCGGATCGAGCTCGGCGAGGTCGAGTCGGCCATGGCCAGCTTCCCGGGGATCGGCCAGGTCACGGCCCAGCCGTGGACCGACGAAGGCGACGAGCGGCACCTGGTCGGATACGTCACCGCCGGCGCGAAGACACCAGACCCAGGCCGGCTGCGCGACCACCTAGCCGCGATCCTGCCCGCATACATGATCCCCTCCTTCTTCGTGGTGCTGCCGGAGATGCCGCTCACGAGCAGCGGCAAGGTGGACAAGCGCCAGCTGCCCTCCCCCGAGCTGAGCCTGGCCGCCGAGTCCGCCACGCCCGACGGGGCGCCGCGCACCGATACCGAGCGGGTGCTGCTCACCGAGGTGCTCGTCCCGCTGCTGAAGAACGACAACGTGGGGATCTTCGACGACTTCTTCCGGGCCGGCGGCAACAGCCTCCAGGCGGCCCAGCTGATGTCGGCCCTGAACCGCAGGTTCGCGGTCGAGGTGTCACTGGCCGATTTCTTCGCCTCGCCTACCGTGGCCCACCTTTCCAGCGTCATCGACGCCAGGCGAGCCGAGCAGATGAGCGACGAAGAACTGCTCGAGATGCTGGAAAACATGCCAGAAGACCAGGTCAGCACCCTGCTAGACGACGCCGGGTAATCGAGCATGAGTCATTCGAAGCTCGAGACGATGTCGCAGGCGAGGCGGGCGCTGTACGCCAAGCTGCAGGCGAACCGGGCGAAGGCGCAGGCCGGAGCCGATCATGAGCCGGTGCCGCTGAGGTCAGGCGACGGCCCGGCGAGGCTGGTACTGCTGCACCCGTCAGGCGGAGCGCTGTTCTGCTACACGCCGCTGGTGCGCGCGCTCCGTCCGGACGTCGACGTGATCGGATTCCCGGCCGATCCCGCCGACGCCGACCTTGGCCTGCGCACCAGGCTCGAGGTCGTGGCCGGGCGGACCCTGGCGGCGCTAGCCAGGATCACCGACCCAGGAGGTTGCGTCTTCTCCGGCTGGTCACACGGCGGAGCGCTGGCCTTCGAGATCGCCAGGCAGCACGAGGCGGCGACCGGCGACCACCCGAGCGTCGTCCTGCTCGACGCGGCGTATTACGGCGACCGGGACGCCGATGACGAGTCCACGGTGCGCAGCCATTTCGTCTACGACTTCGCCAGGCTGGCCGGCCGGGACCACGCGGAGGTCAGGGCTGCCGTCGAGGCCGCCGACCCGGCGGTGACCAGCGTGCGCGGGCTGCTGGAGGCCGCGCACGTCGACCCGGCCCTCACCGACGCCGAACTGGCCGAGCGTTACGACACCTTCAGGTCCTGCGCGCTCGGGCTGCTCTCCTACCGTCCGGAAGCCACCTTCGCCGGCGCGGTCGTGCTTTGCGTGGCGGAGCAGGCCGATGCGATCGACGCGCTCTGGCGGCGGGTGGCAACCGGGCCCTACCGCTGCGTCCGACTTCCCGGCGACCATTACACGCTGTTCACGCCCCCGGTCCTGCCGATGCTGGTCGGGGCCATCCAGGACGCGGCCGACGAGCTTGCCGCGGTGTCGGCAAAGAAATCGGGAGGTGACCGCTGATGGAGTTCGGCTTCAGCGCGGCGGAAGAGGAGTTCCGGGCGCGGATCAGGGGCGAGCTGCGCGGGCCAGAGGTACGGGCCGCACTAGCCGACCTGCCAGATGACAATGTCGGCGGCCCCGAACTGCGCCGGCTCCACCTCGTGCTCGGCGAGCGGAACCTGCTCGCGCCGCACTGGCCCGTCGAATACGGCGGCCTCGGGCTGCCCTTCAACCTGGGCGGCATCGTCACCGAGGAACTCGTCAGGGCCGGAGTGCCAGAGACCCTGCACATCAGCACGGTGCAGATCGTGGGCCAGTTCCTGCTGGTCATCGGAAACCACGAACACAAACTGCGGCACCTGCCGCCGATCGCGCGCGGCGAGCACTTCGTCAGCGTTCTTTACACCGAGCCTGACACCGGATGCGACATCGGGTCACTGACCACCGTGGCCGAGCCGGATGGCGACGGCTTCCGGCTGACCGGCACGAAGGTCTTCAGCCTCAAGACCCAGATGGCGGACTACAGCCTGACCGCTGCCCGCACCGGGGAAGGCGACACCAGGTACGCGGGGATCACTTTGTTCATGGTGGACATGACGACGCCGGGCATCCGCGTCTCGCCGATCCCGACGATCTGGGATGAGCCTTTCTATCGCGTCGATCTCGACGGCGCCTTCGTTCCGTCCGACTGCGTGCTCGGCCGGCCCGGCGAAGGCTGGGCCCTGCTGAGCAAGGGCTTGCCGATCGAGCGGAACGGCCTCGATTACTACCTGAAAGCCGAGCGCTGGTTCGGTACCGCGCTCGGCTGCCTGGCCGAGCAGTATCCGGATCCAGGCGCGGCCGACGACGGCCTGCTCGAGCTGATCGGCAGGAACTGCGCCAGCCTGCGAGCCAGTCACCTGCTTGCCTGGGACGTGCTCGGGGGGATCAAGGCGGGCAAGGTAGACGAGACCGCCGCCGCGGTCGCCAGGTACCACGCCGGCGAGCTCGCCGGCTCAATCGCCCGATGGGCTGGCAGCGTTCCGACCGCTGCCCAGCGCTCGGCCGGCGGCCAGGCCGCGGTGCTCGAGGAGGGATACCTGGAAGCTCCTGGCGTGACCCTGTCGGCCGGCACCTCGGAAATGATGCTCCAGCTAATAGCCGCGGCCCTCGACCGGGCCGGACAGGAGAGCTGACATGGACTTGCGTCCCGATCCATTCCAGGCGCACCTGCGCCGTGCCTTGCGTGTCGGTCTTGCCGGAGCCGCCGCCCGGCCCGGGGTCAGGGGCGCGCCCGTACTCGACGGTCCGGCCAGCCCGGCGGGGTCTGTGCTCGCCGAACTGAGCGCGCCGCATTTTGAACTTCCCTCCGGCCACGGCGGCCTCGAACTTGGCCTGATGGCCGGCGCGACAGTGAGCGAAGAACTCGGCCGGGCCGCCTGCGGTAACCCCTACCGCGCCCAGGCCCTGGTCGCCGACGTCGCCTGGTCGGCGAACCGGCCAGACGTCCTGGACGACCTGCGGGCGGGCGCGACCGTAGCCGCCGCCGGGCTGGAATGCCTGACCGGTCCTGGCGCTGGCGTCACCGCCGAACACGCCGATGGCGGGATTGAGTTAAGCGGCACCGTTACGGCCGACGCTGCGAGCGCCGACGTGCTGGCCGTCAGCTGCCACTGGAGGGACAGCTGGAAGGGCTCCTGGAAGGGCTCCGTCTCCCAGCCTGTCGTGCTGGCGCTGGTCCCGGCCGGCACTGCCGGGTACAAGTGGCTCGGTGACGGCTGGCCGCACGCGGTCCAGCTCAGCGGCGTCGTGGTCGCGCAGAAAGACGTGATCCCGTGGGACGGGCCAGTTCTGGGTGCCCTGGCGAAGGCGCGGATCAGGCAGGCCGCCTACCTGCTCGGCCTGGCCGCCGGGATGACCGAAGAGGCCGTCAGGTACACCGGCGCCCGGCGACAGTTCGGCAGCAAGCTACGCGATCTCCAGGGCGTCGGCTTCCCGCTGGCCCGCGCCGTGATCTCACTGCGGGCGACCCGCATGCTGGTATACCGCGCCGCCTGGCTCGCGGACGCGGGCGGTGCCGACCTGCCGACGGCGTCGCTGGAAGCGCTCGCGGCTGCCGCGGAGACGCTCATCGAGATAGCGCGCACAGCCATGCAAGCCTGCGGCGGACACGGCATGACCACGGAACTTGCCGTACACCGCTACTACCGGCTGGCCGTCGCGGAGCCGTACCGCTACGGCAAGCCAGCCGAACTCTGGCGCCAGGTCGGTGCCGCCCGCCTCGCCAGGGAACTGACTGGGCAGAAGGCTAGCTAGCCAGGGAGCCGGCTAGCCTCACGCAACCTGCATGAGCCCGGACCGGTAGGCGAGCGAGACAAGCTGGGCCCGGTCCCTCGCGCCCAGCTTGCAGCGCACGCGGTACACGTGGGTTCGGACGGTGGCGACGCCGATGGTCAGTTCGCGCGCGATCTCGTCGGTCGACAGGCCGTGCGCGATGAGCAGCATGACCTCCCGCTCCCGCTGGGTCAGCGACGAGACCATGGGCTCGAGCACCATCTCGGCCGGACTCCGCCGGTCGCGGAACCAGTTGACCAGCCGCTGCGCCACTACCGGGGCCAGCATAGTCTGGCCGCGAGCGGCCAGCCTGATGGCCGAGATCAGGTCGGCCAGGCTGGCGTCCTTGCCGAGCAGTCCGCTAGCTCCGGCGTGCAGGACGTCGCTCATCGTCTCGTCGGTATCGCTCATGGCGAACACGACTACCCGCAGCGGCGGCTCGAGGTCCTCTTTCGTGAGCCTGCGGATCACTTCCAGCCCCGAGATGCCTTCGAGCTTCAGGTCAGTGACCACTACGTCCGGGCGGAGCGAGCGGCTGAGCATGATTGCTTCCATGCCGTTACCTGTGGTCTCGATGACCTCAATGTCAGGAACGGACTCAAGTAAGGTGCGTAACCCATCCCGTACCACCGGTAGTTCGTCGCAGATGAGAACTCGCACGGCCATGTGCCCTCCCAAGACGACAGGCGTCGCCACGCCATAGCGCGGTGATGTCAAGGTTTGTCGGTTAACCTATAAATTCGATTGTTATAATCACCTTCAACTCACCGCGAGCCGACGTCGAAGGATCTTGTGTGGCACCGTCATTCCAACGCCGCCTCGACAGCGGGCTGGGACTCCGCAGGCTCGGAGTCAGGAGGCCCGGAGTCAGGAGGCCCGGAGCCGGCCGGCGGGGATGAAGGCAGCGCGCGAATCCTGGGCAACTTGGACAGCGCCATCCAGATGATCGTGCTCTGCAGCCCGATCGCGCCGTACAGCAGGCCGGCTCGCAGTCCGAGTGCCTGGCCCGCCAGCCCGCCGAACAGCGAGCCGAGCGCGATGACACCGAAGGAGACGAAGCGGTAGGTGGCTGTCATCCGGCCGTAGAGGTTGGGCGGCGTGACCGCCTGCCTGACGCTGATGCCCACGATGCTCGACAGCGCCGATCCGACGCCGCTCGCGGCCAGGGCGACGGCGATCACCACGGCGGCGATCAGCGGATGGCTGGCCGGCGCGAATGGGATGGCGATCAGGACAACGCACTCGAACACCACGCACGACATCACGGTCGGCCCGATTCCGAGCCGCTCGCTTACCCGGCTGGCAAGCACCGACCCGATCAGCGCACCCACCGCCGGCGTGCCGACCATGAGCCCGATGACCCCGGCCGGCAGGTGCAGCACCCGGACCGCGAACAGGACGATCAGCACTGATATCCACTGCGCGAAAAGATTGAAGAAGGCCGAGGTCCCGACGAGCGCGCGCAGCAGCGGATCGCCAAGCACGACCGCAAGACCGGTCTTGATCTGGGCCGTTACTCCCGGCGAGTCCTCTGCCTTGGCCGGGGCGGACTCAGGCTGCTTGATCCACAGCAGGCTCAGCACGGACACGACGAACGAGGCCGCGTCGACCAGCAGCGCGACCGGTGCCGTCAGCAACTGCACGAGCAGGCCGCCGAGGCCTGGCCCGCCGATCACCGCGACCGAGGCACTGGTCTGCAGCCGGGAGTTTGCCTGGATCAGCAGTTCCTTGTCGACCAGGGAAGGCAGGTAGGCGTTGTAACTCAGATCGAAGGCAACCGTCAGCCCGCCGATGACGAATACCGCCACGGTGAGCATCGGCAGCGTCAGGACGTGCGTCAGCGCAAGGGTAACGATCCCGGTCAGCATGATGGCCTGTCCGAGGTTGGCGCCGATCATCATTGGCTTGCGCTTGCGCCGGTCGGTCCAGGCTCCCAGGTGCAGCGAGAAAAGGATGTAGGGCAGCCACTGCATGGTCCGCATCAGGCCAAGTTGCGCCGCCGAGGCGTGCAGCGTGTAGATGGCGGTCAGCGGCAGCGCCAGCGTGGTCACCGCCGATCCCACGAGGGATACCGACTGGCCGGCCCACAGCTTGAGGAAACTCCGCTGAGCCCAGATCGGCGATCGCATCAGACCGCGCCGCCCGACCGCTTCGCTGGTTTCCGGCATTGCCGTCCTCCCTTCTGTGCGTGCCTCATTGCCCCGCCGTCGCCGCGGCCGCCGCGGCGTCGGCCCATTCGGTGATCTGCTTGACGATCTTGGCGGCCAGGCCGGCCACGGTCGGATCGTCGAATACCTGACTCAGCGGCAAGTCCACCCCGAAGTCACGATGCAGCCGCGCACGCAGCCGGAGAGCAAGCAGGGAGTGGCCGCCGATCTCGAAGAAGCCGTCGTCGGCGCTGACGCGTTCGGTGCCGGTCAGTTCGGCGAACAGGTCGGCGACCGCCGCCTCGAAGCTGTCGCGTGGCTCGACGTAGTCGGCCGACCGGTCGGCCTGAGGCACGATCACGCGCAGCGCGTTCCTGTCTGCCTTGCCGTTCGCCGTCAGCGGCATCGCCTCGACGAACGCGTAGCTGGCCGGCATCATGTATGCGGGGAGCAACTGGCCGAGGTGCTCCCGCAGGGCGCCGGGGGAAGGCGCTGTCCCTTCGGGCACGATGTAGGCGGCCAGCCGCGCATCGCCGCCCTGGTTGGCGACGAGGACGACGGCATCATTGACGAGTTCGTGGCGCCGCAATGCGACTTCTATCTCGGCGAGCTCAATCCGGTGACCGCGGAGCTTGACCTGGTGGTCCTGCCGGCCGAGGTACTCAAGCGCGCCGTCGCGGCGGCGCCTGGCGATGTCGCCGGTGCGGTACAGCCGCCCGCCCGGCTGGCGCTGGAAGACATCGGGACAGAAGCTGGCCGCGGTCAGTCCGGGGCGGCCGACGTAGCCCAGCGCCAGCTGGCTGCCGCCGATCCACAGCTCGCCCGGAATGCCGGTCGGCAGTTGCTCGCCGCCCGAGTCGAGCACATAGGCCGTCGTGTTGACGATCGGGTGCCCGATCGGTACGTCGCCCGGCTGAGCAGGATCGCAGGCCCAGTGGGTTACGTCGATCGCGGCCTCCGTGGGCCCGTAGAGATTGTCGAGGCCGGCGGTGAATCCCGCCGCGTAGTACCGGTCCCTGACCGCGGCCGAGAGCGCTTCGCCGCTGCACAGCACCTGCCGCAGCGAGGTGCACCGGGAGGCGTCGGTTCCGGCCAGGAAGGCTTGCAGCATCGAGGGCACGAAATGAATCATGGTCACGCCGTGCCGCTCGATCAGGCCCGTCAGGTAGGAAGGGTCCATGTGGCCATCCGGGCGGGCCACCACCATCCGCGCGCCGGTCAGCAGCGGGAGCACCAGTTCCCATAGCGACACGTCGAAGCTCATGGGGGTCTTATACAAGATCACATCGCGGGCGGTCGCCGCGAAGTGATCAAGCATCCACCCGAGCCGGTTGATCAGCCCCCGGTGAGTGTTGACGACGCCTTTCGGCTGGCCGGTCGATCCCGAGGTGTACAGGAGGTAGGCCGGCTGGTCAGGATGTACCACGACCGGCGGCGACGCTTCCTGCGCACCCGCCGGGATCTGGTCCTCCCACGACCGGTCAACAAGCAACACGCGGCCGGCGCCCGAGACACCGCCGGCGCCCGGGACACCGCCGGCCAGGCCGGCCAGGGCCGCCAGGTCAGAGCGCGTGATGAGAACGCTGGCACCGGCATCGGCTCGCATGAAGCTCAGCCGCCCGGGCGGATAGGCGGGATCGAGCGGCAGGTAGGCCCCGCCCGCCTTGAGCACCCCGGCCAGGGCGATTACCTGTTCGGCGCTGCGCGGCAGCAGCACCGCTACCGGCTGGCCGGCTCCGATGCCAGCGGCCCTGAGCCAGCTGGCGATCAGGTCAGAACGCTCGTCCAGTTCGGCATAACTGATGTCGACATCGTCTTCGCTGATCGCGATACTCGCCGGGTTTCGCCTCGCCTGGCTGGTCGCCATCAGGGCGAGCGAGTCGGCGGGCCTGGCCTGCTCGCCGGTGGCATTCCACCGCGCCAGCTCGGCGGCCTCCCAGTCGGCCGTGATCGGCAGGCGGCCGAGCGGCGTGCCGGGCTCCGCCGCCGCGGCGGTGAGCAGCCGCAGCAGCCGTCCGCACATGCGCTCGATCGTGTCCGCGTCGAACAACCCGACGTCGTACTCGATCACGCCGCGCAGGCCGTCGGGCCCGTCGGAGAACATCAAGGTGATGTCAGCGCGCGCACCCCGGCTGGTCACGCCGCGCACGGTCATCGGGCTCGCCGACGTCTCGCTCGGGCGCCCGCGCGTGGAAAACGCGAAGAGCACGGGAACCAGCGGCAGCGCGCCGGTTTCCCTTTCAGGGGCAAGGTCCTCGATGAGCTGCTCGAAAGGCATGTCGCTGTGCTCGAACGCTTCGAGCACGGTCGTACGCACCTGTCCGACGAGCGCGCCGAATGACTGGCCGGGGGCCACGGCGCAGCGCAGCACGAGCGTATTGAGGAAGTATCCGATCAGGCCCTCGAGCTCAGGGCGGCTGCGGCTAGTGACCGACGTTCCCAGCACGATGTCCTTACGGGCGGTATAGCGGTACAGAAGAGCGAAGAACCCGGCGAGCAGGACCATGTTCAAGGTCGCGTCGTGCTTTCTTCCGACCGCCGCTAGGGCGGTCCTGAGCTCAGCGGGCACCTCGAACCTGCGCGCTGACCCCGCGGACCGCAGCATCCGGCCGCGTTGCCGGTCGGCGGGAAGCGCCACGGCCTGCGCCCCGGCCAGCTTCGCGTGCCAGTAAGCGCGGTCCTCGTCGAGCGCGGGCCCGGCCAGCAACTCGTGCTGCCAGGCGGCGAAGTCGGCGAACTGCACGGGCAGCGGCGGCAGCGCGTGCGGTGTTCCCGCCAGCCGGGCCGCGTAGAGGGCCGGCAGCTCGCTGAGCAGGATCTCGGTCGAGCGGGCATCGAAGATGATGTGATGCACCGCAACGACGAGCGTGTTCCGGCTGCCGGTACGGATGAGCGTGGCGCGGATCAGCGGCCCGCGCTCGAGATCGAATGGCTGGCTCGCGGCGCTCTCCGTCCATTTCTGCTCGCCGGCGCTGTCGCCGCTGGCCAGGTCCACTTCGGTCAGCGGCACGCGCATAGCCGGCAGGATTACCTGCCTGGGCTGTCCGTCCATCGCGGGAAGCACGGTGCGCAGCGCCTCGTGCCGCGCGACCAGGTCGCCAAGCGCGGCGTTGAGTGCGGCCACGTCTAGCCGCTGCTGCCATTCGATCGAATAGCAGATGTGATAGGCCGTGTCCTCTGGCCTTAGCTGGTGCAAGAACCACAGTCCACGTTGCGCGAAGGATAAGGGTGCCTCCGCGGCGCAGCGAATTCCGATCGGCGCTGGCAGATCGCTGCTAACTGATCGCATATCGTCACTAGAAACGTGACGGTCGCTCCCCTGGTTCAGGGGCTCGCTTTCCAGCTGGCCCAAAAGCGCCTGTCGCTGGGCCGGATCCAGGCGAGCGAGCAGTTCGGCGATCTCCACCGGCACCGCGCCTTCCTGTTGGCCGCCGTCCGCGTCACTGCCCTGAGCGCCGGTCACTGTGCTGTCCCCGCTCGCTGCCTGCCTTGTCCGCCCTGGATCTCCTCGAGCAGTTCGCGTGCCCGGTCCGGCGACATCGCCGACAGCCGGTCGAGCAATCTTCGGTTGACTTCTTCTGCCCCGGCCAGCCGGACGGCGCCGATCTCGGCCGCCAGCCGTTCTATCGTCGCCCTGAGCACGCTGCGTACCGGCAGCTTCACGCCGAACTCGCGCTGGATCCGGCCGACCAGCATCACCGCCAGGACCGAGTGCCCGCCAAGCTCGAAGAAGTCGTCGTCAAGGCTGGTAGCGCTGCGGTCGAAAACCTCGTTGAAGATTGTCTCGAGCCTGCGCTCGATGTCCGTACGCGGCGGGCGCAGCATGGATTGCTCACCGGCGGAAGGAGGCTCTGGCAGACCCGCGTAGTCGATCTTCCCGCTGCTGGTCAGCGGAAGCCTTGGCAATACGGTGAACGTGGCCGGGACCATGTAATCGGGAAGGCGCTCGGCTAGCCAGGCGCGCAACTCGCCCGGGACTGGCTCGGACTCGCCCGCGACCGTCATGAACGCGGCCAGTCGCCCGGTCTGCTGCCCGGCCTGGGTCCGGACCGCGGTCACGACGGCCTCGGTGACGGCCGGATGAGCGCACAGCCTGGCCTCGATCTCGATCGGCTCGATGCGGTAACCCCTGATCTTGATCTGCCGGTCGGTCCGCCCGTGAAACTCGAGCATGCCATCCGGCCGCCAGCGGACGAGGTCGCCGGTCCGGTAAAGCCGCGCCCCCGGCGGCCCGTCCGGGTCGGGTACGAACCGCTCGGCCGTCAGCGCGGCCCGGCCGATGTAACCCCGCGCCACCCCGGCCCCACCGAGGTACAACTCGCCGACGATCCCGATAGGCACTGGCCGCATATTTTTGTTCAGCACAGCGGCCTTCACGTTGTCAATCGGGCCCCCAATGTCGGGCACGGCGACCGACGCCGCCTCGCCGACCGCGCTCACCGCGCCGGCGGTCGCCACCACCGAGCACTCGGTCGGTCCGTAGTGATTGACAAGCTCGAACGGCAGGCCCGCGGGCGGTCGCCGGCGCAACGTATCGCCACCGGTCAGCAGTGCGCGCACCGGCAAATCGGCTGCGTCCTCGCGCGACATCAGCAGCTCTGCCATCGGGGTAGGCGCGAACATCACGCTGGCGCCCTGCTCCCGCACCCAGGCGCTGAGCAGGTCAGGATCGGTCCGGGTCGCGTCGTCGGCGATGCAGACGCACGCCCCGGCGACCAGGTAAGGCCACAGCTCCCAGACCGAGGCGTCGAAACTCTGAGCGGCCACCATCGTCGCCCGGTCGGACGCGGTGATCTCGTACCGCCTGATGTGCCAGTGACAGAGATTGGCCAGCCCTGCCCTGGTGACCAGCACGCCCTTGGGCTTACCGGTCGAACCTGAGGTATAGATCGCATAGGCCAGGTGAGCCGGCCCGGGCACGGCGGACGGGGCCGCCGGCCGCGCTTCCGATCGTTCTGCGCCGACCGGATCGAGGACGATCGCCCGGGGGTACCTCTCGTCGTCGCCGAGCGCCGGATCGCCGATCACCAGCCCGACCCCGCTGTCGCGCACTATGTAGGCGAGCCGGTCGGCCGGGTGATCCGGATCGAGCGCGAGGTACCCGCCGCCGGCCTTGAGCACTCCGAGCATCGCGACGACCAGCTCAGCCGAGCGCCTGAGCCCGACGCCGACCAGGACGTCCGGACCCACGCCGTGCTGCCGCAGCAGGCCAGCAAGCGCGTCCGCCCGCTGGTCAAGCTCGGAGTAGCTGAGCACCCGGTCCCCGCAAGCGATCGCCGGGGCCGATGGCGCTCGGATTGCCTGGGCCGCGATGAGCTCGGGAATAGCTGAGCCGGCCGCATGCGCCACCGGATTGCCGCCAAAACGGGCCACCTGCGCGCTCTCGGCGTCATCGAGCAAGGACAGCTCGGAGACCGGACGCTCGGAGGAGCCAGTCGCCGCACCGAGCAGGCGCACGTAGTGAGTGAGCAGCCGCTCCATGGTCTGGCGATCGAAGATGTCGGTGCGGTAGTCCAGGTCGACGGTGACCACGTCCTGCTTCTCGCTGATGAAGAAATCGGCGTCGAAGCGCACCAGGCCAGCGTCGAAGCCGAACGTCGTCACCTCCAGCCCTGGCATTACCAGGCCTGAGGTTGGCGCGCTCAAGTAGGAAACCGCCACGGTGAAGAAAGGTGTGTAACTGACGTCCCGGTCGCCCGCGAATACTTCCACCAGCTTCTCGAACGGCAGGTCCCGGTGCTCATGCGCGTCGAGGGTTACCCGCTGTACGCGCCTGACCAATTCGTTGAAGGTGGGATCGTCCGCCAGATCCGTACGAATAACCACTGTATCAACGAAAGCACCTATCAGCTGCTCGAAATCCGTGTCGCTCCGGTCAGCCATCGCGCAGCCCACCGCAATGTCGTCGGTGCCGCAGTATCTTGACAGCAGCACATTGAGCCCTGCGAGTATCACCGCGAAGACCGTGACCCGCGCTTTGCGTGAAAATACGCGCAGATCATCCATAAGTTCGCGATCAATAACTACCGAGGTGCGGGCCCCTTCGAAGTCAGGTACGGGCGGGCGCGGTCGATCACCGGGAATCATTGGCGCCGTCAGATCGGCAAGCTGCTTGCGCCAATAGTCGAGATGACCTTCGAACGCCCCGTTGCCGAGCCTGCGTGCTTGGAGTTCGGCGTGGTCAGCGTACTGGCGCGGGAGCGGTGGCAGTGGCGCGGGCGTCGCCGGCCCGCCGCGCGCGCGGGCCGCATAGAGCGCGGAGAGTTCCTTCGCGAGGACGGCGAGACTCCAGTGATCAGCGACTATATGGTGTATGACGATCAGCAGGATGTGGTCGTCCGCATCCAGTCGCAGTAAATCCGCTCGTATTACGTAGCCTGCGCCAAGAGCGAACAGAATCCGGCTTCTTTCGCGCGCCACTTCACGCGCTTTTGCGAGCCTTTCATCCTTGCTTGCGCCAGATATTTCTATGACCGGGATCGTCATCTTGCGCGGCGGGTTTATAACCTGGACCGGAGTGCCGTCAGCGTCGTTATAATAAGACGCCCGCAGCACATTGTGCCGGGCAATCAGGTCATTGAAGGCGAGTCCCAATGCCCCTTTATCCAGAACGCCATTCAGTCGATAGGCCACCGGCACGTGATAAAACGGCGAGTCGGGAAAGAGGTGATGAACGAGCCAGAGCCGTCGCTGGGCGAATGAGAGCGGAACGGGGGCCGCAGGATCGGCCGAGCGCGCAATGCCCGTCCGCCCAGCCTCGACAACCGCGTGATCAGGGGCTACGCGCGGCGACTCGCCAGCCGACTCCATCATCATCGCGCCCTCCTGTCACGACCCGTCAGCCAGCCCACGTCAATTGACCCGCAGCCGACCCGCCAATCAGGCCCGCTTTCGCTTTACTATCCGGGCCGCGTGCGACGATAAATCGAAGCAGCAAACGATCGCACCGCCGCAAAGGCGCTCATTGGCATTTCTCCCCTACGGAGGCACTGTCCGGGAGGTCGAGCCAAGCACGTCCTGATGCACTGTAACCCGGGCTCAGATGCTCGGGAAGGCCTTAAGAGAGGCCATTTGCAAATCATCAAGCCGTGTAAGCAAGGTGATTACGCGACACCAGGTCAGGTCATTCATTTGCGCGAGGGACGGCCAGTAAATAATCTTTACAGTCAGCTGCCGTCCATGCGCCGGCACGGGCCGGCCGGTACCGGAGTCACGTCCACCCAAGATCTGGTCAACTCTCGACGGCATGGTGGGGCGGGTGTCGCTGGTGTGGCCGGCGGGGCTGCGGCCCGGATCGGGAAGAGTTTGCCGCACGGGCGGCGGAAACTCTCCCTGATCATGAAATTCCGCCCGGTATGCCCGGTTCCTGAGGAAGAGTTTCCGTGCCGGGGAGAGTTTGCCGCGGTTTTCCGCGGTCAACTCTCCGCCAGGCGGAAAGTCTTCACGATCATGAAGCCTGCCGCCGAGGCCCGGTCCGGTACCGCGCAGCGGTGCCCCGTACCGGCTCTAGCACGGCACGCCAAAATGCGCGGCCGACTCTTCGCGATCACCCAACGGCACCCAACACACGCCGAGAACGCGGACTTTCTGGCGTATTACGTCGAACTCGTTGGCCAGGAACGCGTGCGTCCCCCGCCCGTTCGAGCGCGGCCGCGTACCGCGCCAGCGCGAAGTCGGGGTTGTCGTACTCAGGATGGGCCGCCGGCCGGCATCCGCCACTGCGGAGACCAGCGCTGGACCCAACTGCCGCCGTGGCCGCTGAAAAAAGGGAGTGACACAACCGAGGGACTTGACGCTGAACGGTTCTGAGATGAACACACGCCACTCCCGTCGGATCACTCCGGACTCCGCCGAGCGACTGCTCGGCGGTTCGGCCGACGACGTCAACGACCCCCTGGCTCGTGTCCTCGCCGCTGCGGCGGCGCGTGGGCGGGAGGACGAGCTAGGCGGCGAAGCAGCGGCTGTGGCCGCGTTCGAAGCACATCATCTCGGTCCCGTTTCTATCCACAGGAGAGGGCAGATGATCAAATCCCCGCTTGCAAAACTCCTTACCGCCAAGGCGATCGCCGCCGGCCTGGCGGTCTGCGTGACCGGTGGCGTAGCGGTCGCCGCTAGCACCGGCGCCCTGACCGCCCGCACCTCGGCGAAGATCCACCTGACGGCTCCGAACACGAAGACCCGCACAGGCACCAAGACGAAGACAGGCACGGGCAACCCCAGCGGCAAGAAGCCGGGAACCGCCAGCAAGCCAGCCGCCGGTCCAGCCCGGCTCTGCCGCACGCTCGCCACCCGGGTCGCGTCGGCCGAGCAGGGCGCGAGCGGCGCGGCGGGCAAGGTGCTCGACGGGGCCGGCCTTGAGCGGGCTCTGGCCAACCCGGTCGTGCTCCAGGTGGTCAACAACCCGGCCTTCACGTCCCTGGTCTCCGCGGTGCAGGCCGCGACGGCGGTGCCCGACTACTGCGCGCTCCTGCTCGGCCTGCCGAAGATCCCGGATCCCGGCAATCTCATGGAGGTTCCCAGCTCGATCCTGGCGCGGGTCCTGCCCGCCCTGCCGGTTACGGTGCTGGCCCAGATCCTGACCGGCCTGCCCGCGACCGTGCTGTCCCAGGTCTTCGCCGCGCTGCCCACCGCCAGCGTGACCCAGATCCTGACCAGCCTGCCGGCCACGGCGCTGTCCGGTGTCCTCACCGCCCTGCCGACCGCGACGCTGGCCCAGGTCCTGACCGACCTGCCCGGCAACGCGCTGGAGACGGTGCTGACGCTGCTGCCCGCGACCGGTCTGGCCCAGGTGCTCACCACGCTCCCGACCGCCGCCCTGGCGCAGGTCTTCGGCGCCCTGCCAACCGCGGCCGTGACCCAGATTCTGACCACGCTCCCGGTGCAGGGCTTGACCCAGGTGCTGACCAGCCTGCCGGCGGGCGCCTTGTCGAAGGTCCTGACGATCCTGCCGACAGCTGGCCTGACGCAGGTCCTGACCACCTTGCCCACGTCGGCGGTCGGCACCGTCCTCACGACGCTGTCCGCGACCGGGCTGACGCAGGTGCTCACCGGGCTGCCGACCTCGGCGCTGACCCAGGTCCTCACCGGGCTGCCGACCTCGGCGCTGACCCAGGTCCTCACCGGGCTGTCGGGGTCAGTGCTATCCAAGGTCCTGAACGCGCTGCCCGCCTCCGGGCTGTCTCAGATCCTGAACGCGCTGCCCGCCTCCGGGCTGTCTCAGATCCTGAGCGCGCTGCCCGCTACCGGGCTGTCTCAGGTCCTGACCGCGCTGCCGACCTCGGTGCTGACCCACCTGCTCAACGAGTTGCCTACTTCGGTGGTCACGTCCCTGCTCGGTGAGCTGCCGTCGTCCGTGCTCAACGGGCTGCGGCTGCCCTCAACGCTGCTGCACCTGCTCGGCTAGCGCAGCTGCGGCTGGCAGGCGAAGGGCGGGACGGCGACCGCACGGTCGCGGTCCCGCCCCTACCCGCGAGAACGGCGTCACGTTAGCCGCCCGAAACCGTCAGCTTTGCTGAGGAGCCTTAATGCTGGTGTACGCGTCCTGCGTGCCTGTGCCCCGCTTGACGAACCACCGCGCGACCACCCCCACCCCGTGCGAGCAGAGCATCAGCTACCGGATGAGACCAGAGCCCGTGCAGGTCAGCCGGGTCCGCGAGCAAGCGCGCCAGGTTCTTCCCGCCTGGGGTCTGACCGAGCACGCCGACCTAGCCGCTCTCATCATCAGCGAACTGGTGACCAATGCCATCGTCCACGGCACCGGCCCGATCGAGGTCCGGCTGTCGCATGAGGACGGGTCGCTGCGCGTCCAGGTCCATGACCAAGGCGACCGGCGGCCAGTCCGGCGGCACCCGGATAGCGACTGGGAAGACGGCCGGGGACTGGCGCTGATCGACGGCCTGATCGAACAGTACGGCGGCACCCGCGGCGTCCTTGGCGACAGCGACCGCATCGGCAAGACCGTGTACGTCACGCTGCCGCTGGCCTGCGACCGGGGTCCGGGGAGCCTTCATCGGCCATGAGCCCCCAGCATCGACAGCTGGCTATCGAGATGGCCACCACGAACCCGGACCACGAGTCCTGCCAGCCGGGTAACACAGACGCTGATCGCGACGATGCGCTGGATGAGTTTTCTGAGCTGGTGACGCGGGCTCAGCGAGGTGACTCCGAGGCCTTCCGGGCTCTGTACCGCGACACCCAGCCCCGCATTCTGCGTTACCTGCGCGCGCTGGTCGCCGACGATGCCGAGGACATCGCCTCGGAAACCTGGCTCAATGTCGCCCGCGACCTCCATGCCTTCCATGGCGACGACGACCATTTCCGCGGCTGGGTCACCACCATCGCCCGTAACCGCGCCCTGGACCACAAGCGCAGCGCCAGCCGCCGCCTCTACACGATCCCCGTCCCGGCCGAGGATCTCGCCGGTCTCGCCGCAAGCGACGACACCGCCACCTGCGCCATCGACGCCGTCGCCACCACCAACGCCCTCCGCCTGATTGCCACGCTGCCCCGCGACCAGGCCGAAGCCGTCCTGCTGCGGGCCGTCGTCGGCCTTCAGGCCACCACCGCCGCCGAAGTCCTCGGCAAACGACCAGGAGCCGTCCGCACCGCCGCCTACCGCGGACTACGCACCCTCGCCCGCCACTTCGAGGAGAAGTAACCAGCATGAAGACAGGCCCCGTGTCCCAGATCTGCAAGAGCCGCGCCGGCCAGGCCGGTACGGCTTTGCCTGTAGTCCCCGGCCGGAGCGAGGTGGTCTGGGTCTATGCGGTCACCACCGACGTCGATCAGGCCGACCTGGCCGGCCTCACCGGTGTCGCCGGAGAGCCGGTAAGGCTGGTGACCGAGGGCCGCCTGTCCGCGGTGGTCGGCTCGGTCAGCGACACCCCGTTCGGCGAAAAGACGCTCCCCAGTCTCCTCGCCGACCTGAGCGCGATCGAGAAGGCCGGGCGCGCGCACCACCGGGTGATCGCCCGCGCCGCCGAGTACGGTCCCGTGCTGCCGCTGCGGCTGGCCACCGTGTACGCCGACGACGAGACGATCGCGACCCTGCTCAACAAGCGATACGTAGAACTCACGGTCATGCTGGACTCGTTCCGCGGCACCCAGGAATGGGACGTGAAGGTGTACCTCAAGCCCCGCCGGGGCGCTGACGACGACGTCTGGCTCGACATGGAGAGCGCCGACCTGGCCAGCATCGACACGGCCAGGGAATCCGGTCAGGCTCCTGACGACATTTCTCCCTGGGCGGCGCTCGAGGCCTGCGCCGAGCGGATCGGCAGCAAGCTCAGCCGAATCGCGGTCGCCTCGCGCCGCCGCCCATCGCCGCTGCCGAGCCTGGCCGACGACTCCGGGTGGATAGTGCTCAGCAGCGCCTACCTGGTAGATGCCGAGCACGCCTCCCGGTTCTCCGAGATCGCGGCATCAATCACCGCCGCGCACACCGCCCTCCGCACGGTCGTCACCGGCCCGTGGCCCCCGTATTCCTTCGCCGACCGCTGAGGCCGCCTCGGGCGCCATCTCGCCGGGGGGCGGAGTCGTCCCGCTGAGACTGGCCTTGAGGAACCTGACCGCGAACCCGCGCAAAGCTTTCTAAATAAATATGGGAGAAAAATTTGCGCCGGCTTGCTCCCCGGTGCTCAAACCTGATGATGAGGCAGGATCTCGATGTAGCCGTCCGTGCCGTTCACGCGGATCCGCTGCCCGTCCTGGATTATCCGGGTTGCCTGTTGCACTCCGACCACGGCCGGCAAGCCGTACTCCCTGGCGATCACCGCGCCGTGGGTCATCAGGCCCCCGACCTCGGTCACCAGGCCGTCGATCGCGACGAACGCGGGGGTCCAGCTTGGGTCCGTGAAGGCGGTGACCAGGATGTCGCCCGCCTCCAGGTTGGCCTCCGCCATGTCCAGGATCACGCGCGCCCGTCCCTCGACGGTGCCGGCGGACACGGGCAGGCCGATCAGCGCGCCGGCCGGGACATCGGCTCGCCGGTACGATCCGGCCACGGCCTCACCGTCGGAGGTGAGCACGCGGGGCGGCGTCAGCGCCTCGTGCGACCTGAACGCGGCCTTCCGCTCGGCGATGAGCCGATCATCGACCTGGTTCGTGCGCACGACATCGTGGAGCTCGTCGAATCTGAGATAGAAGATGTCTTCGGATTCGCGAAGTACTTTGGCCCGCACGAGGCGTTCGGCGTCATGCAGCAGGGCCTGCTTGTACACGAAGTAGCGACTGATCATGTGGTACTTCGGATACTCCCGGTAGCCGATAAAGGTTCGGATCCGGTCGATCATCCGCCTGGCCTCTTCGGCCTTCTGGTCCCCGTCCGGCAGGGCCTTAAGGCGCGTCACCAGTTCCTGCTCCTTTTCCCTGGCTTCCCGCAAGCCTTGCTCGAAGCGCCTCTCGCCGGCCCGGGGCTCGAAGTTCACGACGTTGCCCAGGATCATGGGAACGAGCGTGGCCGGGCGCTCGCTCCAGCGCGGCTTCGTGATGTCGATCTCGCCGACGCAGCGCATGCCGTACTTGTCCAGGTAACGCTGGATGGCGTCCCGGGCTTCGCGTCCGCCGGCGATCCCGGGCAGTTCGTCCAGGAAGTTCTCGTCATCGACGCCGGCCAGGAAGGCCACAACCTCCGGGTGCGGGCGGATCACGTCCGCGACGTCCAGAAGCGCGAGCCCCATTTCCGACGTGACGTTGTCGGGCACGGACTGCGTGAGCGTGTCGACTCCGTTCTTGTCGCCTAGCCACTGCTGGATCTGCTCGTTCAGCCGCCAGGTGGTCCCCATTCCCGCCATGATCACCTGCATGCTCTGCGGGTCGGTCAGGACTCGCCTCAGCTCCGCCAGGTCTGCCAGGATGAAGTCGAGCAAGGCCGGACCGGACCGCGCCGCGATGTCGCGCTTGGCGATGGCGAGGGAGGCCTCGAAACGCTCGACCAGTCCCGTCACGATGGCCGGATCGGTCTCGATCTGATCCGGCGGGATGTCGTACGGCATCTGGCGGCCGTCCCCGTCCTCCTCCGGCAGGGTCGGGATGAAGTCCCCGCGATCGAGGATCGTCTGCAGCGCGTCTCCGATCAGCGGATCAGATCGGCCCAGGGCGTTCAGAATGCCTGCCCGGCCCTTCGGCGAGCCCAGTATCTGGGTGACGTCGACGAACAGGCGGCCGCCGGCCTCGGCCATCGGCCTCGGAGTCGTCAGCTGCCAGAACGCGAGCCCGAGGGGCTTCATCGGGTCGGTCATCATCTGCTGATGACCGACGGAGACATAGACGTGGTTCCCCTGGTCGCTGGTCGCAGGGATGGGGAACAGCGTGGTGATCGGCCGGCTCTGGACAATCTGGAAGTCGTCGTCGACCAGGCACCATTCGATGTCCTGCGGGTGACCGAAATGCGTTTCGATCCGCCGGGCCAGCTGAGCGAGCCGAACGATCTGCGCGTCGGTCAGCGCCGGCTGGCCCTGACGTTCTGGATCGACCGGCAGTTCCTCCGTCCCGCCGGCCGCGCTCGCGCGGATGACGAGCTGCTTGGTGCCAATCGTCTTGGCGACGACGTCGCCGTCCCGCACGTTGTAGACGTCCGGGTTGACCAGGCCGGCGACCAGGGCCTCGCCCAGCCCGAAGCTAGCCTCAATGGAGACAACCTTGCGGCTGGAGGTCACCGGGTCCGCCGTGAACGCGATGCCGGAGGCCTGCGGGAAGGCCATCCGCTGCACGACCACGGCCATGAGGACTATCCGGTGGTCGAAGCCGTTCCGCAGGCGGTAGGTCACGGCTCGCTCGGTGAACAGCGAAGCCCAGCATCGGCTCACGTGCTGAAGGATCGCGGCCGACCCCACAATGTTCAGGTATGTGTCCTGCTGGCCGGCGAAGGAGGCCGTAGGCAAGTCCTCCGCCGTCGCGCTGGAGCGGACGGCATAGGCAGCTTGCCCGCCCAGCCGGTCGACCCAGCGGGTGATCGCCTCCTGCAGGTCATCGGGAACGGCGATCCCCTCAATCGTCCGGCGGATCTCCGCACTGAGCGCGCCGATCGCGTGCCGGTCGTCGGGGTCCAGGCGCGACAGCCGTTCCAGCTGATCATCGATCCCAGGCACCGTCGCCATGACCTGCTGGAAGGCCTCCGTCGTCACGCAAAAGCCGGCCGGCACGCTAATGCCATCGATTCGCGAAAGCTCCCCCAGGTGCGCGCCTTTACCGCCAGCGAGCGCGACCTGCGTCTTGTCGATCTCTTCAAGCCCCAGCACGAAGCGCTCAATCACCTTTGGATCACCTTCATTTCCCCCGACTCGACCATGGCAGCCAATCCGCTACAATCAACTACGGTGTAGTACAGTGGACTACATGAGCCAGCTGCCTGGCTCTAACTCTCCGCGAATTCGAAGTGGCGCCCGTCCAAGAGCGGCCCGCTGCCGCACCAGTTCCCTCACCTTCGAGACCACCGCCACGGCATCGGCCTTGTCGAGCACGTAACCCACAATGGCGAACGCAACGACCGCGAAGCAGCAAGCCGCCGCCGCGCTGACTACGGCCAGCAATTTTCCTTCGGCATCGATCAAAACGCTGACGCAGGCCCCGCACACGGCACCGACAGCGCCGGCGACCAGCCCAGCCAGACCGGCCCGCCCCACGCCCTGCAGCGCGGCCGCCCCGCGAGTCCGCCGGGTGAGGAGCACAACCGGCACCGCGACGACTGTCTGCCCGATGGAACTACCCAGCGCCAGTGCCGCCACCACGAGGTGCGCGGGCGCGACCGTCGCCAGGATCACGTTGGCGGTGATCGAGACGACGCCGCTGCCGGACAGGGCCAGCCCGGCCAGCAGGTACCTTCGGGTAGCCAGCATCACGCGGGAAAGGTTGGCGATCACCGAAGCCCCGACCAGCCCGGGGGCGAACAGCACGAATCCGCCCACCAGCTCTGGGACCTGATCTGGTTGCCGCGCCAGCACCTGGGCCACCGGTGCGGCAATGGCGACCATGACCGCCGCGCCCAGGCCCGACATCAGCAGCACCGCCCGGGTCGACTTGGCGCAGGTCCGGTCGAACTCTTCGCCGTCGCGGGACGAGAGCGCGGGGAAGGCGCTGGTCACGATCGAGATGCCGAGCACCGCGAAGATGGCGTTGAACACCAGGAACGCGTAGTTGAACAGCACCAGCGCACCCGTCTCGCCCCGCCCGTTAGCCAGCGCGACCACGACCAGGGCCGACAGGTCGGCCACCACGAATTCCACGATGCCGACCATGACCAGCCCGCCGACCTGGCGGGCCACCTCGCGCGGCAACCCGAGCGCCGCCCTGAACTTCAATCGCAGCCGAAACGTCGGCACCGCCATGACGAGCAGCAGCGCGGCGACGCTGAGCGTGGTTCCCGCCGACAGGGCGAGTTCGGCCGCGCCGGGTGTCCGCGCCAGCGGGGCGCGCTGGTTGATGCCGGTAAAGGTCAGGTAGGAGGCGATGAGCACGAAGCTGGCGGCCATGGGCGCCGTCGCCGGCCAGACGAATCGCCGGTACGCCTGCAGCAGCCCGATGAACACGACCGCGACGCCGTACAGCAGAACCTGAGGCGCGAACACTTCGATCATGTCCGTCGTGACCCGCACCACGTCCCCTCGCGGGCAGTGAGCATGCGCGTTGGCCGGGGTGAGCACCGAGGCGATGGGCCCGGCCAGCACCGCGATGGCGATGGTGACGGGTCCGAGGATCAGTACGGACCAGGTCAGCACGGCCGAGCAGATCTGGCTGACCCGCTCCTTCTCGGCCGGATCAATGTGCGCCCGGGCGGCCGACCGGGCCAGCACTGGGATCATGGCGCTGGTGAGCGCACCGCCCAGGGCCAGCTCGGCGACCAGGCTCGGCACCTGAAACGCCGTGAGGTACGCCGAGCCGAGGCAGGTCGCACCGATGGCCTGCGAGAACACCAGCACCCGGATCAGCCCGATGATCCGCGACAGCACCGTGATCGCGGCAATGACGACGGCACCGACGACGATTCCCTGGGCAACCCGTCCGGTCCGGTCGGGCGCTTCGGGGCCGGTCAACTCGACGTCGTTGGTCTGCACCCCGTCACCCCCGCCCAGCCGAGTACTCCCGGCTGTTCATGCCGGCTTACATAGAAGCACGCGATGCGGCTTGTCGTCCGCCGTGTGCGGCTAGTCGGTCGGCCCGGACTCGCGCCCTGATTCCCTGGGTCCGCGCACGGCAATCAGCACGAGCCCGGCGGCGATCACCAGCCCAGCGCAGATCGCGCCGCCGCGATCGTGCGGCAGCCGGGTCGGCCAGATCCAGGGCGTGGTCGAGCGGTGGGCGAGCGCCCCTTCGGTGATCAGCAGGTACGCCAGCGGTCCAGCCCAACCGAACGCGCCGCCCAGAACTCCGGCCGACAGCAGGCCGACGCCGGCCAGGCCACCGACGTTGCGGAGTATCGCCAGGCTGCCGCCGGCCATCACGCCGGCCGTGGCCCCGGCGGTCAGCAGCCCGACCGCGACGCCGGTGATCCCCACGGCCTCGCCCAGCCTCAGCCAGGGCAGCCAGCGCCCGGCGGCCCGTTCCGGCTCCCCGAACGGCCCGTGAGTCGTGACCGCGATGACCGCAGCGGTCCCGGACTCGATCGTGAGCGGGATGAACTGCCGGGCCGCGGCGCCGCCGGCGATGCCCCAGTGCCAGTGCAGCGCGGACCACAACAGCCCGCCCAGCCCGGCCAGCAGGACCAGCGCCAGCGGCACCCGGCGGCTGGTCAAATACAGCCGCGCCAGCCGCAGTCCGGTGACTGCAGTCCCCCGCCTCCCGGCGGCCGCCGGGAGGCTGCCCGGCGCCGGGCGGCGCAGGCCCGCGGTGGTCACGGGAGTTCCTTGAGGGTGAGCCGGCCGGCCTGGAGCGCGACCAGATTGGCGGCGAACCAGGCGTGCCTGGCCGTGGCCGGAAGGGCGGCCAGCCGGCCGGCCGCCGCGTAGACCGGCCCGGTCGCCGGTCCCGGCTTGACGCCCGGCGCCTCGAAGTTGGCGGTGGCGGTGATCAGGCGCGGCTGGGCGGCGAACGGGACGCCGGCGACTCGCAGCAATGCCGCCATCACCGCCTGCTGCGCCGGATTGCCGAGGCTGCCCCTCGCGCCGACCAGAGCGTGGACGATCATCAGCCGCAACTGATTGGCGAACGGCCTCGCGGCTACGGGTCCGCCGCAGAAACCGCACACGCCAGGCAAGTTGACCTGGCCCAGCGACATGTGCAGGACGGGAGGCTGTCCGCTCAGCGTCATCACCAGAGGTCCGCCTCCGGGCCCGGCGCCCCCGTTGTAGGCCGCGGCCACCTGAACCGCCCGAACCGGCGCACCCGGGACCCCGGCCACCTCGGCGAACAGCGGCGCTAGCGCGCTCTTTACGTCCGGCAGGTAGCGGCCGTAAGCCGGGTTCAGGCAGACCGGCACCCCGGCGGTGTGCCCGCAGACCGGCGTGTAGGTCGTCGGCGCGTCGTCGGCCGCGTCATGCAGAGCCGAAATGACCACGCCGTGCGCCGTCATCTGGGCCCCGCTGGCCAGCCCGACGCCAGTGCCCGCCAGCGCTGCGCCGGCGATCGCCAGGACGGCGGCGGCCCGGCGCAGCCAGAACCCGCCCGCCCGGGCGGGCACGCCGGTCAGGCCCAGCATGAACAGCGCGATCCCGCCCAGGAACATGATCCGCGCGATCGGCAGGTCGGGCAGCCAGTGGTAGAAGATCCCGGAGTCGACATCGGAATTGCCAGTGAAAGCGCCGTTGGAGTTGGTCGGCAAGATCAGCGCCCACCCGGCGGGCTGCCCGAACCCGGTCTGCGACGACATCGCCATGGCCAGGAACCCGCCAAACGTGGCCAGCGGCGCCGCGAACCGGCTCGGCCAGTAGGCCCCGACCGCGAATCCGAACGCGCTGAACGCGGTTACCGCCACGGCGCCGTCGGCGACCCACCACCACGGCGGATCGCCACCGACGCCTTGCCAGGCATACATGGCGAACATGACTCCCACGAAAATCAGGTAGGCGCCTACGCCCCAGATCGCGGTCGAAGCCCAGGTGGCGAGCTGGGTCGCCCAGCGCGGCCGGGCGGTGGCCGTCACCAGGTCGGCCAGGCCCCGGCGGCCGTCTCGCGATCCCATCCAGGCCGCCACGCCCGCCACGAAGGGCCCGAAGTCGATGATCGTGTGTCCCTGGCCCAGGTTCCAGAACGTGCGCAGCCCGTACAGCGGCGCCGTCGCGGTGCTGGGACGGTAGGAGTCGAACCAGAACAGCGCGGCGATCAGCGGCAGGATCCACGGCATCGCGTTGCGGCGCAGTTCCACTCGCAGCATCCGGAGGGCACCGTGCGGAACCACGCCGACCGTGCGCGGCGCCCGGTCCCGTACGGCGGTCGCCGCAGCCATCACGCCACCGCCTTGACGGACCGGGACGAGGCGAGCACGGCGCTGTAGCCGCGCTCCAGCGGGGCGTCTCCGACCGCGCCGGTTCCCTCGCCGCGGGCGGTCAGCTCATCCGGCGTTCCTTGGAACACGATCCTCCCCGCCTCCATCACCGCGACCTGGCTGCAGGCGGCACCGACGTCTTCGACCAGGTGGGTGGAGACGATCACGGTGGCGCGCTCGGCGAGGTCGCGCAGCAACGCGCGGAACGCCACCCGCTGCTCAGGGTCAAGGCCGGCTGTCGGCTCGTCCAGCAGCAGCAACTCAGGCTCGTTGACGATCGCCTGCGCGATCCCGACCCGGCGCAGCATGCCTCCGGACAGGGTCCGCAGCTTGGATCTCGCCCGGTCGCCGAGATCGACCCGCTCGATCGCGGCAGCCACCGCCTTCGGCACCCGGGATGGCGGCATCTCCTTCAGCAGCGCAAAATACTCGACGAACTCGGCCACGGTGAATCCCGGGTAGTAGCCGAGGTTCTGCGGCAGGTAGCCCAGCCTGCGCCTGATCTCCCGTCGCGGCCCGTAGCCGCCGGGGTCGCGGCCGAGCAGCCGGACCCGGCCCGAGCTCGGCGGGATCACGGTCGCCATCATCCGCAGCAGCGTGGTCTTGCCCGCACCGTTCGGGCCCAGCAGGCCGAAGACCCCGGGGCCGGTCTCCAGGCTCACTCCGGCGACCGCCTGGGCGCGGCCAAAGCGCCTGGTCAGCTCGCTGATCTCAACGTTCATGACGTTCCTTTCGGAATCCGGGTGGCAAACCATGCGACGGCGCCGCCGATGGCAGCGGCCGTCAGGTAAGGAAGGACAAGCGCGGAGCTGACGAGGGCCGTCGCGAGCCGGCCGGAGGCCGAGTAGGCCGACAGCACGGTGATCGTCCACGCGGCCAGGCCAGCCGCGACGCCGGCGTTCGCGGAGCGACAGACCGTGGCCGCCGCCAGCGCGAACGCGGAGACCGCGGTCATCGGGACCAGCCAGCCGAAGGTGACCGCGGCCGCGGCCCCCGACGCCGCCGACGCCACCAGCCCCAGGACCGCGTTCAGCGCGAACACTGCCAGCACCCGGACCAGCAGCACCATCCGGTCGCTGACCGCCATGCTCTGCGACAGCTCCCAGGCCGGATCGACTCCCGGTCCGTAGGCGTAGGCGACGCCGACGGCGGCGACCGCCGGCGCGAACAAGGCGACGTACGGCGTGCCGGTACCGAGCGTGGCGAACATTCCGACCGCCAGCACGATCGCGCTGGCGATGAGCCAGCCCGGCAGCAGCGACGAGGTGGTCACGAGCGCCCGTGCCAGTCCGGGCGAGCGCAGCGCCCGCACCGCGAGCCGCTCCACCAGTCCGGGACGGCGGCGCCAGACCTCGGCGGCGACGCCCAGCCATACCCGGTCCAGGTCGACGTCTTCCGGACCCCGGCCCCGGCCCGGTTCAAAGCGATAGCTCATCCTCAGCCTCCGTCCCGCACTGGCCGCAGCACCGACCGCATGAGCCGCCGGACCCGGTGAGCGCGGCTCTTCACCGTGCCCTCGGGAACGCCCATCAGCCCGGCCACCTCGGTGATCGTCCGGTCCTCCACGTACATCAGCCGCCAGACCTCGTGCGTCGCGCTGCCGGCAGGCCCGAGCGCCCTGACCGCCTCGGCGAGTTCGGCCCGGAACACGGCGGCCTCGGCCGGATCGACAGCGGCCTGGCTGCCGCGGTCATCGAGAGAGTCCAGGGCCGCCAGCGGCAGCCCGGCCGGCCCGCGCCGCCGCAGCCACTGCGCCGCCTGCCGCCGGGTGATCACCCACAGCCAGCCGCCCGGTGAGCCCTGCGGCCGGTAACTGCCCGCTCCCCGCCAGACCGCCAGGAAGCTCTCCTGCAGCACGTCCTCAACCTCGGCGGAGGGCAGGATCGCGCGAAGCCGGGTCGCCAGCCATGGCGCGTGCCGCGCGAACAGTTCCCGCAGCGCGCCATCGTCGCCGCCGGCCACCGCAGCGATCAGCTCGTCATCGTCCATCGCTTCTCTATTGCGTTCCTGCGGCCCTGGGTTCGCCGCCCAAGGAAGATGCTCGCGCCTTCGGCGGCTCAGGTGTAGGGCAGGAAGCAGATTCCGGAGGTGGACACGCCGCCGCAGCGCTGGGTCTTGTCGAAGTTGTCGCTGGCGATCCACAGGCCGGCGCCTGTTATCAGGAGATCGTCCGTGCCAAGCCCGCGGTCGTGGCTGTAGTAGCCGGCGGTACCGGCCGCGCTGAGATACAGAGCG
>DATNFM010000047.1:0-6523 GCA_035606435.1 Streptosporangiaceae bacterium
GCACCGCTGGTGCCGGTAAAAGCTGAGGCCAGGTAATCGCCGCCGCGACTGAAGACGACTACCGTGATCCCGCTCAGTGCCTTCTTGTGAGCGGCGGTGATCACTTTTCCCGTGATAATCCCGGTCGTCTTCTTGGCCGCCAGGGAATTAACTCCTGCCGCTGAAGCCGCAAATGGCGTAGAAACCAGAAACGATAGCACAGTAAGTGACGCGACCGCCAACCCTATTCGCCGCACGCAGATTCCCCCCTTTGTGCATTTATAGATCGGGGGAACCGTATCATTGGTAACTGGATGCGTCAATGACATGACTTGGCCATAATTGACAAATAATTGACATGCCCCGGCAATCGTGGCCGTGCCGAAAGCCCGGCGAAAGTGCGATGGCGTCTGATTGCCGGCGCTCAGCCCGCCAGTTTTTCGGCGTGTATTTGACGTGAGCACCTGCACACGCTCGCCGACCTGCTCCTGGAACCTTGCTGAAGACTGAAGCCTTCACCGACATAAGCCCAGGTCAGCTGCAGGCGCACGTCTAACGACAGATGCTGAGCCGAGCCAACGCGGCCAATGCGGCGGTTAGCGTGCACCGCTCCCCTTGCGTCGTACCCGCAATCCCGTGACCTGGGGTTTTAGCTGCTATCTGACCTGCCGGGAACATATCGGGAACGTCGGAGAGGCCGAACTGCCTGGGCGAGTGATCAGCCAGACTGAGTATGCAGAACGGCGGGGAGCTGGCTAGGATGTCACAGCGATCGCCGTGCTCATCGGGTGCCATGTAGGTGGATGCTCTCGTCCTTGTGGGGTTCCCTGCCCATGCCTGGTGCGGCTATGCGGATGCCGACTGATTGAGCGATGTCGAGCATGCGCTTGTCGTAGCTGACGAGGAAGGCGAGTTCATCGCCGATAGCCTGGGCACTTGCGATATGGATGGCGTCGAGTGTTCTGACGCCGCCCGGCAGGCTTGCCGCCCAGTCCCTGATCTCGTCGGTGACCAGGATCTCGGCGAATGCGCTCAGCAGGTCGGCCATCGCGGTCGGGTAGGTGCCGACGCGGTCGAGGGTGCGCACAGTCTCGATGAAGCCGATCGTGGACGTTCCCATGGGCATCTCGGGTGACTGAGCCAGGAACTCGCGGAGTTCGACCGCATACGGGCGTCCGGTCACGAGACTGACCAGCGCCGAGGCATCAAGGTAAATCACCGCCGGTCTGCTTCCCTCTCCGCGAGGAGGACGTCCAGCGCGGATGCGCCTTCTGGTACGGCATAGCTCGGGAGTTGGTCGAGGTCCCTGGTCGTGGTCGGCTTGATCCGGATTATCCCCCGCGCGATCAGCGGAGCGTACCTGGCCAGGACGCCAGAACCAGGAACGACCACGGCGATCGTCTTCCCGTGCCTGGTCACCTCGATGGCCTCGCCTCGCTCGACCCGGACGAACACGGCGCTGGGGTTGTAAGAGAACTCCCGGACTGAGACGGCACTCATTCGGCCTCCCCGACGTCAAAGTAGGTGCACTCCCTCAATTGTACCTACAAGTCGCGGGTCTTGAACGCAGGGCACCGACTGGCTGGGCATTCAGGAGCAGAAGATGTCGTCCTTCTGAACCTGACCGCTGGCGCCGCTACAACCGGTTCGTACTACGGCCTGCGTCCGGAGCGTTCGGTAAGCCATTCGAGGCTGGCGGTCGCGTTTTCGCGTGCTTTGGCCTCGCGCAGGAACAGCTCGTCGGACTTGGTCAGCACGAGCGTGTATGGGCTGCCGAATTTCCAGACCTGGTACGTGACCGGCAGTTCGGCAGTCCTGATCTGAGTCGCGACGTGCTTGCGGCGCGCCTCGGCGAGCGGCCACTCCAGCGTGCGCTCGCCCCGGTCGGCGAGGAATTCGCCGAGCGCGGCGCACAGCTCGCAGCCGCAGCCGCCGGACCAGGGGACCGACCAGTCATCATCGGCCCGGGCCGGGCGGGCGGTGATGACGGCGAGCCGCCGTTCGCTATCGGCGGCCAGCTCATCGAGGGACGGGCCCGATTCCGGCCCGGCCGCCCTCAGCGCCGGCAGCAGGCACGCGAGCACGTCGTCGTCCTGTTCCGAAAGGATCTTCACGATCTCGCCGGCCAGGGCAGTCCCGTCCCCGGCGGCCAGCAACCCGGCGAGCGGCCGCCCCAGCTCCGCGAGCTGCGTGTCCCTGGTGACCGGTGACGGGGATTTCAGCGACTGCCGGATAACCTCGCCCAGCCAGCCCCACGTCGCCGCGAGCAGCCACCCCGCCGCGTCCCCGCCGGGGTCCGCTTGCCGCAACGCTGTGGTCAGCTCGGGCAGCCCGCAGGCCCAGGCCTTCCGATCGACGGGCCCGGTGTACCGCCAGTAGCCGCGCGACCCGAACCACGCCTCCAGGAGTTCGGTGTGCCAGGGCTCGTCGTAACGCCCGGCGAGTGCCGCCATCCCGGCCGCGTGCGCCGGGGCCAGCCACTCGACCGCCAAAGGCCGCAGCAGCATCAGCGCGATACCCGGATCCTCCAGCCCGGCGGCCGCCTGCAGGGCCGGTTCCAGCAGGTCAGGACCGAGCGCGTGCCAGAATGGGGCGACCGATGCCGCCGCGGCCCTTGCCCCTTCCAGGTCTCCAGCATCCAGGCGGGCCTTCAGTTCGGTCAGCGCCCACGAGGGCGACGCCTCGGCCCGGGCAGCGAACGTATGCTGCGCGGGCCATACCACGACCGCGGCCCGCCGGTACCAGCGGTCCATCGTGTTGCCGTAGTTCCCCATGTACCCGGTGTACTCGGTGTCGTACGGCTTCAGGCCCGCCGACGGCGTCGAAGCGCAAACCTGCTCCTCCGGCACGTACAGCGAGATGGACTCCCCGCCGTTCACCCCGGTCCACCAGGTCAAAGTCAGCTCGGAATTGACGATGTCGGTGAGGACCATGCCCCGGCCGCGCGCTCCCGGCTGGGTGTCCCAGGTCTCCTTGATCTCAGTGAGCGCTAGCACTGCCTCGCAACCCGCGTCCTCGGCCGCCGCCCGCAGCAGCGCGGACCGTTCCGCGTCAGTTCCCTTGAGCCGGTCCCAGCCCAGCCCGCGCTGAGAGTACTGATGGTCGAGCAGGTAGACCAGCCGGATCGGCGGCTCCCGATCAGCGCCCGCCCACCGCGACACCCGGGTGCTGAAATGCTCGGCGAGATACCGGGCGGCCTCGGCCGACGGCTCGGCCGGTATCTCGCTGGCCGGGTCAGGGTCCAGCAGCAGGTTGAAGGTGAACGTGACCCGATACCCGGTCCTGACCGGCCTGACCTCGTGACGGCAGTCAGCGTAAAAGGCGGCCAAGGTCACCTCGGTCGCCGGTGCCTGGTAGGTGATGGTCTTGCCGCTGTGCTCGATCACCAGCTCCCCGCCGGCGTGCAACGACGGCAGCGACACCACCAGCGTGCCGATCATCGCGTCGTCCTTCTCCGAATCCTGGTGCGGCAGGAAGAACTGCCCCTTGCCGTACACAAGCAGCGCGTGCGGCTCGGCCCGCAGCCGCGCCCCGGCCGGCAGCCCCAGCCCGTCCCGCACCTCGGCCAGGATCGTGTCCCAGTCCAGCCCGGTCAGCGCCGCCTGGTCCGGCGTGATCTCCCAGGTGTCCCGCACGCTCAGGTCCGTCAGCGTCTGTTCGCCCCGGCCGAAGCGGGCCGGCTCGGCAACGGCGATCATCTGCTTGGCCTGCGGCGCCTTGACCGGGAAGCTGATCGGCCCCGCGCCCGCCACCGTGAGCCCGACGCCGCGGGCCGGCACGGACAGCCGGACGCTGAACGCGCCCGGTTCGGCCGATCCGTCAAGAACCCTCGCCAGCCGCTCCCGCGCCGCCTTCGGCATCGCTTGCCCTCCTGCCAGCCGCCTGCGATCAGTCAGCCAGGCTACCGAGGCGCGGGACCGCAATCGTTCCGAACGGCCAAGTGTCTCCGCCCCCGCGAACTCACGAAGCCCCGGCGTGGCGGCCAGGTCACCCGGCCGGTTCGCGGGACTATGTCCGGCATGCCAACCCAGCAGCTGATCGATCAGGTCCGCGAACTGCGAGACGCCGGCCGCACCCCGAAGGAGATCGCCCGGGCGCTGAAGATGCCGCCCAGCGTGGTCGCGCCGCTCATCAGGACGATCGCCGCCGCCGAAGGACGGACCCGGGAGGACACGCTGATCGGATGCTGGATCAGCCCGGGCTGGTCATCCTGCGTCCAGGCACCGCACCGGCCGGACTGGCCCGGATCGGCCACGGCAGAGCGTACTGAGGGCACCGGCCTTGTGACCGTGCTCGTCGCCAGGGAACGGGGCGGTCCCAAGGCCGGGGTGTGCTTCTTCCTGGTGGACACCTGGTGCCTGGGCGTGAAGAACGCTGCCGGGCCGCAGTCGATGGACCGGCGGCGGCTGACCGGATTCATCGATCAGATCTTCGGCACCTGGGAGGAGCCGCCCCTGCAAATACCGCTGGAACTGGGCCGGCAGATCATCTACGGCGCGATCGGGTACGCACGCGAGCTAGGGTTCAAGCCGCACCCGGACTTCGAACACGCAGCTGGATACCTGGGATCTTGGGACGGGCGCTGCGACCTGACCTTCGGCCGGGACGGCAAGCCGATGTACATCTCCGGGCCTTACGACGACGCGGAACGGATCATGCGCAAGCTGCAACGCACCGGCGGCACCGGAAACTACGACGTCACCCACGCGATCTCACGCTGACCGCGGGCCGGACGCCTCCCGGCCAGCCTCAGGGCACAAACACCAAAACCATCGCAAAATTTTATGCATAAAAATTTGCGTCCGACTTGGACGCAGCGACACGGCCTACCGCAGGCGACGGCACTTGCCATGACGGCGCCGTGAAAAGCACGGGGACGCGGGCCCGACGAGCAGGCCACCCACGACTGCCGCAAGTCTTCGCGAAGTTCCCACAAGAGGCATTATGTCAGGATGGCCCTAGTTCAGCGTGAAGGTGCCAGCTAGCGGCCACGGCGATGGTCGAGCAGGTTCTGGCCTGCGCACGTGCGCAGCATTGCTGGGCGATACCGTCAGCCAGGTCAGCTAACCGGCAATTCGACGGCTCACTCAGCCTTGCTCGTAGTGTTCGTCGTCCTCCCCGCTGCGTCGGCGGAGCGCTCGCTCGGCGATCCCGCTATAGACCCTGCCCTGCACCGTTCTGGCGCGGTCAATGGCCTCGTTACCGAGACGCCTGGCAGAATCGACGCTCTCGGCTCCTGTCTCGAGCACCTTGTCCCTGACCTCCGAGGCCGCGTCCACCCATCGCTTTGCCTCCAGTGACTGCCGGCCGGACTCGATCCCGAGCCGCTCGTGGAACTCAGCGACGACACGCGCGACATGTTCGCGCGACTGCACGACAGCCGCGGACATCGTCGGGTGCAGCAGCACCTTCGCGTTGGCCGTGCCGGCCGCCGCATCGATGCGGGCCATCAGGCCCAAGGTGCTTCGCGAGATGATGTCCAGCCGCTTGTGCCGGGAAGCCTTCAGCCCGAGGCGATGCCCGTCCAGATCGTCCGGAGCCACGTCCAGCACCCGGTCGAGTTCGAGCACGGCGACCGCGTCCTGCAACTGAGAGCAGCGCGCCAGGACAACGAGCCAGCCCTGAACCTTGGACTCGGCTTCCTTCGCCATCTTGGCAAGATCACCGACCTTGGTCTTGCTCTCAATCTTCTCCGCGAGCGCGTCGAGTTCCAGCAACGCGCGCGCCTGGGCCCGCGTGATCGCCGCCGACGCGGCCTGCACCTTCGACCACGTGACCTCGCTGACCCGGCCCGCGTGCTCCCGGATCGTCATGGCCTCATCGATGTCGAAGCCCACTCCGATCAGGTCCGCCAGGACGGCGTCCTCCTGGGCGCGGAGCACGTCATCGAGTTTCTCGTCAATCCTGGCGAGATAGCTGATGATCTCGCCCATGGCCTGCTGCATCGCAACCTGCGCCATGATTCCCCCGACACCAGCCAGAAGCGCCGGGCTGGCCAGCGATCCAGGCCCCCTCACGAACTGGACGAATCCCTTGACCTGACCGCTATCCCCCTTCAGCACACCTGTGCCGTAGAGGTGGGTGTTGCGGACGTGTACGCCTGACTTTGCTCGCTCGCGTGCCCGATCGTTACCGGGAGTTCGCCCGGCCAGGATGCCTTTATAGCTACACCGACCGGCAGCGCGACGCCGACATCCTGGTTGAGCTTCGAGCCGGTAGCGATAGCTGCGAGCTGGCCGACTATGCGATGTCGCTGTTAGCGCTGGCTAGCCCGGACGGCCGACTGGTTAGGCATTGGGATCGTAGGGAGCTTCACCGTTCCCGCCGGCGGCGGGATGGTGGTTTCGCCGCGTAGCCAGGTGATGGTTGCTTGCGCATCTGACCCAAGCCGCGAAGCCCTACCCACCAGGCCAGAGCGCGATGATTCCATCAGCGAGCCCGTCTCGAAAGAGACCGCGAAATCACGATGAAACCACTGGTCATCTAGCCATACCGCGAAGCCTCCTGCGCAACGCCCGCTCTCCGAGCCGCCAATGAGGCGACA
>DATNFM010000048.1:0-12297 GCA_035606435.1 Streptosporangiaceae bacterium
TGGCGACCTTCGGCTTCGACATCGGCGTGCCGATCGGGGCCTATTACCTGCTGCGCGGCTTCGGGGTGACAAACCTGCTCGCACTTGGCGCAGCCGCCGTCATTCCGGCGCTCGGCGCCGTGTACACGCTGATCGCCAAGCGCCGCGCCGATGGCGTGACGCTGCTCGTGCTCGCCACCATAGTGGTCTCGATCGCCGTCTCGGTCATCGCCCGTCAGCCCCGGTTCCTGCTGGCCAAGGACGGGCTGATCACCGGCGTCTGGGGGCTGTGGTTCATCGCCACCCTGCGGGCCCGCCGCCCGGCGGCATTCATATTCTCCCGCCCGCTGATGGAAAGCATGCCCATCTATACCGCCAGGTCCTGGGATGTGTTGTGGGAGACCGAGCCGTCCTTTCGGCGGATCTGGCGGGTCTCCACCGTCATCTGGGGCACCGGCATGCTCGCCGACGCCGCGATCAGGGTGGTGATGTCCTACACGCTGCCGATCTCGGTTGTGCCCGGACTGGGCGGGGCGCTGTGGCCGGTCACCTTCGTGGCCTTGCAGGTGGTGACCAACATCTACTACCAGATGGCCGGGCTGAACCGCCTTCTGGGAGCCCGGTGGCAGCGACCCCAGGCCCGGCCGCGGCCGATTCTGCGGTGAGCCGCGACCGCCTGGAGTCATGGGGCCGGGAGTTGCGCCTCGTGCACCGCGAACTGCGCGCCCGGATAGAGCTTCTCCGCGACCAGGTACTTCGCGGAGAGACGGTCGGAGAGACGGACATTTACCTCACGCAGGAGCTGAGGCTGTTCTGTCTCGGTTTCTGCGGTGCGCTCACCAGTCACCACACTGCGGAGGACACGCGGCTGTTCCCGCACGTCGTCGCCGCTCATCCCGGGCTGAGCTCCGTGGTCGACCGGCTGATGGAGGATCACCGGATGCTGGCGGCGCTGATCAAAGATCTGGACCGGGTGACCCGCACGGCCAGTGCGGCCCAAGTGCTCTCCCACCTCGACGGGATCATGGCCATCATGGAGTCGCACTTCGGGTACGAGGAACGCCAGTTGACGGCCGTCCTCGACGCGCTGACGGCACCGGATCCGGCGATCCGGTCACTGCTGTGACCCAGAGCCGGGCACTTGCGTTATGCAAACGATCGTGGAAATCTCTCCTAGGCAGTCTCAATTGCCTGATCCTCGTGACCGCAGAGATTTGTCCGGCCCTGGCGTGTTCGCGATGCCCGAGCGGGCCCGGGTGCCGGTGACCCGCCAGGCACAGGACGGGCACTGCCAAGGGACAGGGGGAGCACCATGGAGCAGCAGCTTGTACTGGGCCGTCATATCGCCGAGCGCCGCCGCCGCGCGGGCTGGACCCAGGCCGAGCTGGCCAGAATGCTCGGCCGTCCTGCGGCCTGGCTGTCACAGCTGGAACAGGGCCTGATCCTGGCCGGGCCTGGAGCCGCCGGGCCGTTACCAGCGCCGGTGACCTGCCGTCACCCGGATGATGATGCCGGCCCTGACCTTGCCCGGATGCTGCGGCAGGTCCTGTCCCGCGACGACAGACATGCCGAGGCTGACAGTCCTCGCGCATTCCCGCCAGCATTCCTGGCGACGACGGCCGCCGAGGTATGGAACCTCGCCGAGGCTGGGCGTTACGACGACCTCGCCGCTCTGCTCGGTGACCTGATACCTGAACTGGAGACTGCGGCCCGCACCACCGGCAGCCCGCAGCAGGCAGGTCCGCATGATCTGGCCGCGACCTGTTATCAGGCGTGCTCGGTAGCTCTGGCCAGGCTCGGCGATCATGGCAGCGCGCTCGCGGCAGCCGACCGCGCGCTTGCCGCAGCACATCGGGCCGGCGACCTCCTGGCGACCGCGGCGAGCGGCTACCTGCTGGCATCCATCCTGATGGAAACCGGCCGTCATGACCAGGCCCGGATGATCGCGTCGGCGGCCGCCGAATCGGTCAAAGGGCCCGCAGCCTCCGGCGACGCCGACGCAGTCGTCCTCCGCGGCGCGCTGATCCTCCTGCTCGCTCTCTGCGCGGCCCGCGCGAACGACCCGGAAGAGGCCGGGGATCAGCTCAGCCGGGCACGGGTACTGGCTGGCCGGTTCGGCAGTCACGAGATCCCCGGGACTGGCTTCGGCCCCGGCCACGTCGCCCTTTACGAGATCGCAGTCAGCATCGAAACCGGCGCGCCGCAGCCCGCACGTGGTAAGGAGTAACCACAAGCCTGGCCGCGCCCCCGGCTTCCGCCGCGCACCGGAACACTGCGCCCGGGGTCAACGCTAGCCCGGCAGCGGCCGGTCGTCTCTCAGGTACTGCAGTGCGGCCCCGCCGGGATTCTTATCTCCGTGAGCAGCTCGCCGCTTCCGGCCGCCGTTTCATGCGGCCCGCAACGGAAATCGCCTGCCGGGACAGTCCTCGTCCCAGACCGGCCCTTGATGACCATGCTCGCCCTCGCGGCGACAAGAACTGCGAGTAGCGGGCCGACCGGGTCCGCCTGGCACAACACGCCGCCGATGGTCGCGGTGCGGTCACCCAGAACCTCCGCTATCTCGCGCAAGATCCCGGCGTGTCCGCCCGCCGTCGATCCGGCCAGGTCCGCAAGCCTGGTGAGCGATCCGATCCGCAGCTCGCCGCCGACGACCCGAACATAGGTGAGGCTGCCAGGATCGGCCACTTCCCTGACCACCGCCGGTGCACCGAGCCTGAGCATCCTCGACGTGAACAGGCCCTGCGCCCGGGCAGCACGGGTCTGTGGCCGGGAAAGAAGCGCAACCGAACGCTCGACGCTGAACGCCCCGAACTCCGGGCGCACCGCATCCGCCACCTGCGCGCCACCTCACCTGGGATCTGCATAGGCACGCGGGATCGCGCGCGCGGCAACTATCGCGGCAGCAGCACCACAACGCAAGCCGCGGATAAGCAGATGCTTATGCCGGGCGAACACCCACCAGACGTCCAAATCCGCGACAGGTCGAGTTCACGCGGTCGCCTATCGCCCACGCGATAAGCGAGGCCGGTGAAATGCGGAACACCACCGGGGGGCCTTTGATATCAGGGATGTGGGGGTATAGCAGGTCACCGACGATCCAGGAGGGTACCGTGCTGGCCGGGATTCGCGTGCATGGGGATTGGAGCTTCGATGACGGGCGAGCCGGGCTGGATACCACCGGGAGTTGACATCAAGCGGGCGAACGTTGCCCGGGTCTATGACTATTTACTGGGCGGCAGCCACAACTTCCTGGCCGACCAGGACCTGGGCCGGTCGCTGGCTGCGGTCGACCCTAACGTCTGGGCGATCGCACGCGCCAACCGCGAGTTCCTCGGCCGGGCCGTGCGGTTCCTCGCCGCGTCCGGCATCAGCCAGTTTCTCGACATCGGCTCGGGCATACCAACCCAGGGCAACGTGCACGAGGTCGCCCGGCGGGCCGCCCCGGACACGCGCGTGGCCTATGCCGACATCGACCCGGTCGCAGTCGCACACAGCAAGGCCCTGCTCGCGGGCAACGAGAACGCCGCGATCATCGAGTCCGACCTGCGGGACCCGGCGAAGATCCTCAGCCACCAGACCACCAGGCGGCTGATCGACTTCAGCCAGCCTGCCGGGCTGCTGCTTGTCTCGGTGCTGCCGTTCATCGCCGACGCCGACGATCCCTGGCGGATTGTGGCCACCCTGCGAGATGCGCTCGCACCGGGCAGCTATCTCGTGCTGTGCCATGGCACAGACGAAGGCAGGCCCGCGGTGATCCAAGCCATGGACAAGACATACAAGGGCAGCGTCCCCGCCAGAGGAGGCGCCCGCCCGGCAGCGGAAATCCTGCGCTTCTTCGATGGCTTCGACCTCGTTGAGCCTGGCCTGGTCCATGTCCCTCTGTGGCGGCCCGACTCCCCAGCCGACCTGCCAGACGATCCCACCCAGTTCTATGTCCTGGCCGGCGTGGCACGCAAGAACTGAACCGCATGTCCGGCCGCGGCCTGATGAATGCGCATATTCATCAGGAAAATAGGATGAATGTGCGCATTCATCTGCCTGCCGAACCGGTCGTGAGCGCGCGAGGACGCCCGCCGGCCGCCTCCCTCCGGATCCGCCCAGTGATCGGCGACCCGGTGAATTTGCGTATTCACCGCTGAAAATCCAGGTGAATATGCCGACTCACCGGGTCGCGGCGCGGCCCCAGGGGCTGGGCTGGGGCCAGCCGGCTTGGAGGAGGTGTTCGATGTCCAGGCCGAAGGCGCGGTCGCCGGTTATGGAGCCCAGAATCCCGGTCAGCCAGCGCACGAGCGGCTGGCATCCCGCTGGCAGCGGGCCTGGTGAGAGCGCGGCCGCCTGATAGGCGGTGACCAGCTCGCAGGCAGTGACCGCGTGAGCATGACGCAGCGCGGTTCTCAGCTTGCTGACCGCCTCCCACGCGTAGGACTGCACGTCTTCCTGGCCCCCGGACGTCTCGATCAAGCCGACCGGCGTCGCCGTTGCCAGGGCTCTCATGGCGTGCAGTTCGCCGGCGGCGCGCTTGTGCACGGGCGACAGGCCGGCTTCCAGGCCGGGCTGGCGGGCGAGCTGCGGGGGCAGGCCGGTGACCGCCGGATCCAGCAGCCGGTGGATGCGCGCCACGGCGACCTCGGCCGCATGGCAGAACGACGCGGTGAGCTGGTCGCAGTGCACGGCGAGGTCGATGCCGTAGAACCCCGCCGTGCCGACGAATTCGTCCCCAACGAAGGCCGGGGAATCGGTGACGCCGGTCAGTGCCCGTCGCACCGCCGCTTCGAGCAGGCCGGTCGCGCGGTGTAGCTGGGCCAGCACCGGGCCGGCCACCCGGAACGATACGGGCGCCTGCAAAGACCGGGACGGGACGTCTTCGCCGACGGCGGTGCGGATTCGGCGAAGGACGGCAGCAAGGAGGTCGTCGCCGCGCCCGCACGCCGCGCTGTAGGGATCGCGCGAGGCGCCGGTCACGGCGATGGACAGCGCGGCGGAAGCTTCCATGAGTGAGGTGCGGTTCGCCGCATCGCGAAGGCGCAGGACGGCCAGGCCCGTGGTTCCCGGAACGCCCTGGAGCAGCGCGATGCCCTCTTTGGGGCCGAGGCTGAACTCGCTCGCACCGAGGTCCCGCAGCGCTTCGGCGGCCGGCCGCAAGGCACCGCCAGAGTCGAGCACCTGACCGATGCCGGCGAGCGGGCCGAAGGCGTGTGCGAGCTGCATGATTTCTCCGGCCGCTCCCATGCCGGTGCGGGGAATCGCCGGCACGATGCCGCTGTTCAGCAGCTCGGCCAGCCGCTGGCACAGGCCGGCGGACACGGCGGCGTCACCGGACAGGAGCGTCAGTAGCCTGACCGCGATGACGGCCCTGGCTTCCGGTTCATCCAGCCAGGGCGGTCCGCCGGTCGCCCGGGCCAGCAGCAGGTTGCGCTGGTGCGCCCGTTGCTGCTGGCTGGTGAGGCGAACGTGGTGCAGCGCTCCCATGCCGGTGTTCACCCCGTACACGGGTCGCCCGTCGAGCAGGAGTTGCCTGGCCTGGTCGCAGCGCTCCTGCACGGCGTCGAGCAAGTCGGGCGCGACGCTGACCGGCTGGCCGGCCGCCATCGCCAGGATCATGTCCAGGTCAGGGTCGCTGGCCTGCGTAATCGTGATCACGGACATCGTTAGCGGTATCTGATCATCGAGCCAACGTCTTGCTGCTCCGCTCGGCGCAGGATCGCCAGGCCGACGGCGATGTCGAGGATGGCCAGCCCGCGGTGCCAGAGCAGGATCCGCTCTTCGGCGCGTTCTCGGCCCGGCCGGTGCCCGCCGACGATCTGGCCAAGCTCCGCGTAGAGCGACGCCTCGGTCAGACGGCCTCCGTCGATATGCGGACGCAGCGCCCCGAACCTTCCCGACTGCGCCTCGCGCCAGTCATCGACCACCACCTTGTCCATCACATCAAGGAGGTCGAGTTCCACCGCACTGATCGTGCCGTACGGCACGACGAAGGCGCCCGGCTTCACCAGGTCGGTGCGAAGCAGCGGCTCGGGAGCGGTCAGCCGCGACGCCTCCACCAGAATGTCGGCTCCGTCGAAGGTCTCATCGGCGTTCGCGGTGACCACGACCCGGGACCGGCAGACCGCCGCCAGTTGCTCCGCGAACGCCTCTCGCGACTCCGGGCGGCGGCTGGTCACCCGGATCTCATCGAGGTCGAACAGCTCATCCAGCAGCACGATGTTCCACCACGCGGTACCACGGGCGCCGACATGCCCGAGAACCCTGGAATCCGGCCTGGCCAGATAGCGCGCGCCCACGGCCGTCATGGCCCCGGTCCGGCACGCCGTGATCATCGTCGCGTCCATGATCGACACCGGCACGCCAGTGCCCGGATCAAGCAGCGTCAGCAGCCCGACCTCGCTGGGAAGGCCGGCCGCGTAGTTCAGCGGGAAGTCGCCGACAACCTTGATGCCGCTCAGGCCGGGATCGCGCAGGTGCCCGCGCAGCACGTTGAAATGACCAGCGCTGACATCGCCCGGGACAAGATGCACTCGCGGCTCGACCACGACCTGGCCGGCGCCGTGCGCTCGGACGGCGCCCTCGACCGCGGCCACGATCTCAGCGTTCGAGATCCCCAGCGAGTCGATATCCGGGCCGGACAGGAAACGAAGCCACAATGGCCCGTCCGCTCCAGCTGCCATGTCAGCAATCTACGTGAAGCACCCCGGGCTCGGCCGGCGAGCCCCGGCCACCTCACAAGAGGCTGCAGTGGCTCAGAACAGGCAGGAATTAATTGTCCGGTTGACCGAGTCTGGCTCGGATTCGGTTGATGGCCGGGTGGCTAATTTCCTCGAGGATGATCAAGGCGCGGCCCCACGTCCGGCGGGCAGTCACGAGGTCGCCCGCGTCGCGCTGGACGTCGCCGAGGCATTCAAGTGAGTTCGCCTCGTAGTATCGTTCGCCGACTTCGCGGCACAGTACGGCCGCTCGTTCATACCAGTCCGCCGCCTGCGGATAGTCGCCGAGTTGGTGATGGATGTAGCCAAGGCTGCCTGCGGCGTACGACTCCCAGTTCCGTTCGCCTAGATCGCGAGCCCCGGCCACGGCTCGTTCGCAGAAGTCCAGTGCCTGCCGGTAGTCGCCGAGCAATGCGTAGCTGTAGCCGATGTTGTTCAGTACCCCGACTTGGGCGTTCGCATCAGCAGCGTGCTCGTACAACTGACGGGCACGCAGGCAATGGGTGAGCATGTCTGCTGGGCGATCGTCCCGTCCGGCCAAGTCACCTAGTGCGGAGTGGATGTTGGCCTGGCGCTGGAGGTAGCCGCCGATCCGCTCGAAAGCCTCCAGGGCCTGAAGGAAAAGCGGGTAGGCCAGGTCATCGCGGCCCGACCGGTGGTACCCGCTGCCTAGGCCGTGCAGCGCAAAGGCTTCCGCGGCCTGGTCGCCGGCTCGCCTGGCCGCATCCAAGCCGGCTTGCCACACCCGCTCCTGATCGCTCCAGCGACCCTGCCGGAGCAGGAAGTCGCTCAGGGTCCACGCGAGCTGCCAGGTAGCGACATCCAGCCCGGCTCGGGCGGCTAGCTGGACCGCGGCCAGCGCGTTCGCGCATTCGTCGGCAAACCACTGCAGTCCGTCCTGGGACGTCGTGGGTGCAGTGACGGCGATCCCGGGCTGGGCCGCGCCCAAACCGATCGGCTGGTTATGGGGCTGGGTCGCGATGACGGCCGCGTGCGCCGCGTGCAGGTAGTGATCGACCAGCCGATGGGTGGCCGCGTGCCTGGCCTGATCGCTGTCGCAGTCCCGGGCAAGTTCTCCGGCATAGGCGCGGAGCAGGTCATGGCTGACGTAGCGACCCGGGCGGTGTTCGGTGAGCAGGTGCGCCCTGGTCAGCTCAGCGAGGACGGCCCGTGCTCGGTCCAAGGAGATCGCCGCCAGGCTGGCGGCCGCGGGCAGCGTGAGGTCCGGCCCGGGGTTCAGGCCGAGCAGGCGGAACATCCGCGCCGCATCGGTGCTGACAGCGCGGTAAGACCAGGAGAACAGGGCCCGCAGGCCGACGGCGAGATCATCGTCGTCGAACGCGTCGAGCGTGCCGGCGGCTTCGCGCAACTCGCTGGCGACCGTCGCGAGCGGAGAACCAGGCTTGGCGGCCAGCCGAGCGGCAACGATCGTCAGGCTCAGCGGGAGCCCGGCACAGCCAGCGATGATGTCGTCGGCCGCGTCCGGTTCTGCGGCCAGCCTCTCTTCTCCTAGCCGGCGGGCGAGCAGGTCGCGCGCGTCGGCCTCGGTGAGCAGCTCAAGGCTGACCGGCCGCGCTCCCTCGACGGCGATCAGGCTGGTGAGCGCGCTGCGGCTCGTCACGATCACCAGGCATCCCGGCGAACTGGGCAGCAGCGGCCGAACCTGGTCAGCGTCCCTGGCGTTGTCCAGCACCGCGAGCACCCGCTTGCCGACCAGGACACTACGGTAGAGCGCGGCTCGCTCGGCTGCCCCGAGGGGAAGCCGAGCCGCCGGAATCCCCAGCGCGCGCAAGAAATCCCACAGCACCTCGCCAGGATCACGTGCTCGATCGTCGGCGTCGAAGCCGCGCAGGTCAACGTAGAGCTGCCCATCGGGGAACTGGCCAGCGACCTGGCGGGCCCAGTGCACGGCGAGGGCGGTCTTGCCGATCCCGGCGATTCCCGAGATCACGATGACGGCAACCCCATCGGGCCCGGTCGCGTTCGCCTGGACCACGTCACGCAGCACCGCATCCAGGCTCGCCAGCTCAGCAGTCCGCCTGCCAAAGGCAGGCTCCGAGCGAGGCAGTTCGAAGAGAACCGGGACGTTTCGCCCGGTCGGCTCGGGCACCGCGCCAGCCCCAAGCACCGCGCCAGCCTCGAGCATCGCGCCAGCCTCAAGCATCGCGCCCGCGGGCCGGTCAAGCACCGGAGCCCGCTCGACGATGGCCGTCTCCAGCACCTGCAGCCGCTGACCGGGCTCGATCCCCACCTCGATGCCGAGCGTCTCCCTGAGCCGGTGATAGATGGCAATGGCATCGTCTGGCCGTCCTGAACGGTACAGCGCCAGCATCAACAGCGCGCAGAGGTGTTCATCCAGCGGGTGCTCGGCCGCCATTTCCTCCAGGCCGGGCACGATCCTCGCGTGCTCGCCCGCGGCTAGCCTCGCCTCGAACAGAGCCAGCCTGACCTGGGAATAGAGCACGTCCAGATTGCGGGTCTGCTGGTCAAGCCAAACCGGGCCGGCATGGCCAGCCAAGTCGGCCAGCGGACGCCCTCGCCACAGGTCCAGCGCGGTCTGGAGGTCCGCTACGCCGTCGGCCGGATCAGCGAGCCGGGTGCCCCGCCGCAGGAGCCGCTCGGCGAGCCGTACGTCGGTACCGTCAGCGCCGTCGGCGCCGTCGGCTCCGGCGATTCCGAGGTCAAGGATGTAGCCGGGCGGACGGGCGATGATCGAGGCGCTGCCCGCCAGCATGTGGCGCAAGTAAGACACGTGAGCGGACAGCGTGCGCACCGCTGTCGCCGGCGTCGCCTGGCCCCAGACCGCGTCGACCAGGTCACTCGTGCTCACGATCTCGCCGCTGCCCAGCGCCAGCGCGGCCAGCGCCGCCTTGCGCCGCACCCCGCTTACCGGCAGCAGCCGCCCGTCCGCCTCGACCTCGACCGGGCCGAGCAGCCTCACCAGCAGTTGCGACACCTGATCACCTCCTAGTTTGCGGCGCTCTTGCTCCACCAGGTGTGCCCAGGGCCGTCGTAGCTCTTGCCCGCGCTCCAGGCGACGTAGAAGGTGCCTGACCCGTCGACCGTCAGGCCGAAGTAGTCGCCGTACGGGAAGGTGAATCCGGCTCCGGACCGCGAGATCTGCTCGGCAGCACTCCAGGTGGCACCGGCGTCGAGCGTCCGGCTGACCCAGACGTTCCAGGCGGCCCGGCCGTTGCGGTCACCCATCCAGCCCACCTCGAACACTCCCGGCCGCAGGCCAGCGGCCACCTTAGGAAAGTCCGCCCCGACGGCCGTGCCGCCGCCGGCGACCAGGCGCGGCGGACTCCAGCGCCGCCCGTCGACCGACCTCGTCACGAACAAGCGCAGCGGTGCACCCGCCTTCTGGTTAGCGCAGTAGGCGGCCAGCACGGTGCCCGACCGGCCGACGGCGAGCGACATCTGCGAGCCGAAGAAGTCATTCGGGCAGTCGGTCACCCGGCAACGAGGCTGCTGCGCGCTGCTCGCGATGACGCTCGTCCGCCAGCGCCGCCCGCCGTTCGCCGAGGAGATGACGGCCAGTTCGATATTGCCCTTGGCGTTCTGGTGCTCGGCGCTCTCGGCGAAGTAGACCGCGCCGCCGCGCGTCACCGCGCCGCCCTCGGCGAACCAGTACCGGTGATCGGAGTTCGTCTTGACCGGCCTGGACCACGTCCGGCCGAAGTCGTGCGAGGCCGCGATATAGGAGTCGCTGGCGTTGAACGCGACGTAGATATCGCGACCGGACCGGGAAATGGCGATCCACGGCTTGTCGGTGAAGGACAAGCCGGCCGCCCGGCGGAAGTCGAACCGGTCGTGCCAGGTCCGGCCGTGGTCGGATGAGCGCATGAACACGACGTCCCAGTCATCCATCCAGGCGGCGTAGATCACGCCCCTGGCGCCCACGGCCAGCACCGGGTCGTTCTGGTTCCTGGCCAGGACACAGCGGTTGCGATGCGGCGGGCAGTAACGGCTCGGCAGCGCCCGCGTCGCGGTCCAGGTGCGGCCGTGATTGGCCGATGCCCGGAACACCAGGCAGTGACCCTGAGCGCCAGCGCACTGCGACGGGTGACTGTACCTGGTGGTCATCTGGTAGACCCAGCCCGAGTCCTGGCTGGCAGCGACGTTGGACTCCCAGTCGTCGGCGGCTGACCACCGCTGCGGCGCGCTCCAGCGCTGCGGGCCGGCACCCCGCCCGTTTGCGGTGGCAGCCAGGCTCACCGGCCCGGACGCGAGCGTCACGATCCCGCCGAGCACAGTGGCGAGAATGACGGCCTTGACTTTGGACACGGGCACTCCTAAGCGCCGTAGTGCGATCTCCGGACACCTCCGGAGATCGCACTACTGGTGTTTGCCACACAGCGTTAAAAAGCTCAAACCATATTTTATGCAAAAAAATTTGCGATGTTCTCGTCGTTGATTCCCTGAGGCCGGTCGCTCAGCGGGCCGATCCCGAGGGGAGAATGCGCAGGCCGGGCCGGTCCTGCGGAGACACCAGGACGCAGTGGGTGCCGCGGTAGATCGTGGGCATGCACTTGTTGCAGTGGATGCACAGCGACTCGTGCGACTCGTCCTGGCCGAGCTTGGTCACCAGGTCGGGCTCGCGCAGCAGCGCGCGCCCGAGGGCGACGAAGGCGAAGCCGTCGCTGATCGCCTGGGTCATCGTGTCCAGCCGGGTGATGCCGCCGAGCAGGATCAGCGGGATGCTGAGGGCCTGCAGGAACTGCTGCGCCGACGGCCGGAAGTAGGCCTCCTCGAAGGGGTACTCCCGCAGGAAGCGCCCGCCGACCAGCCGGAACCCGGCTCGCAGGGCCGGCGGCAGCGTCGCCGCGAACTCGTCGCGGGGAACGTCGCCCCTGAACAGGAACATCGGGTTCGCCAGCGATCCGCCGCCGGTTAGCTGCAGCGCGTCGAGGGTGCCGTCGGCCTCGAGCAGGCGGGCTAGTTCGAGGCTGTCGCCCGGTCGCAGACCGCCCGGCACCCCGTCGTCCATCTCGAACTTCGCGGTGACGGCGATCCGGTCGCCCGCTGCTTCGCGTACGGCCCGCGCGACCGCCCGGGGAAACCGAGCGCGATTCTCGATGCTGCCGCCCCACTGGTCCTTGCGCCGGTTGAATTTCGGGCTCAGAAAGGAATTCAGCAGGTAATGGTGACCCATGTGCAGTTCGATGGCGTCGAAGCCGGCCTGCGCCACGACCTGAGCGCCGGTGGCGAAATCACGCAGGACGCGCTCGATATCGGCCGCTGTCATCGCGTGGTAGCGGGTCCCCAGCGGGCTCAGCCCGGAGGACGCGCACAGCGGCTTCGATCCCGTGATGCGCCGCTGGCCGACCGGTCCGGCGTGGCCGATCTGCGCCGAGATCGCGGCGCCTTCCGCGTGCACCGCGTCGGCGAGACGGCGCAGGCCAGGAACTGCGGGGCGGTCCAGGACGATCTCGTTCGGGGCTCCCCGGCCCTCGGGCGAGACGGCGCAGTACGCCAGCGTGGTCAGGCCGACGCCGCCGGCCGCGAAGGCCCGGTGGAAATCGATCAGTGCGTCGGTCACCGCTCCGCGCCGGCTCAGGCCCTCGAACGTGGCCGCCTTGATGATCCGGTTGCGAAGGCGGACCGGCCCGAGGGC
>DATNFM010000049.1:0-56342 GCA_035606435.1 Streptosporangiaceae bacterium
AAACCGCGGCAAACTCTTCCCGGCACGGAAACTCTTCCCCAGGAACCGGGCATACCGGACGGAATTTCATGATCAGGGAGAGTTACCGCCGCCCGCGCGGCAAACTCTTCCCGATCCGGGCCGCAGCCACCCGTACCAGCACCGCAAACCCGCCAGCCGGCATGCCGCGAAATCACCTTATTTTGAAATAACTACAGATCCCGTATGTATCGGAATATTCATCCGGTTTTCCGCGATGGTCCTAACAAGTGATGGGGCTGGTGTTGTCTGTGGGGCTGGCGGGACTAGATCCGGGGTTCGGGCTTGACGGTCGGCTGGGTTGTGCTGGTCGGCGAAGATGCAGGGGCCGTTTCGGGTCGACCAGGCGGGTGAGTTGGGTGCGGTGCCGCTGCGGGGTGGGTTCTGGGCCGGCTGGGGCGGGTGAGTTGGGTGCGGTGCCGCTGCGGGACGCGGTGCTCGGATGACATAGCCCGGCGGTGCGGTTTGCGGACTTCCGTCCGGAAACCGCACTGCTGGTGTTTGCCGACACGGAGGCGTTGGTAGTTCGCAGCGGGCCCGCCGGCGCAACGTTTCGGACACTCGTTGGCGAACAGGAATTTTCTCTGGTTTGGCAATCGGCTGCACTGGGGAAAGGATCTGGACGTGGCACAGATCGACCCCCAGGCCGACGCCAGCGTCGGCCAATGGCTTACCATCCCTGACGTCGCTCAGCGGCTAAGCCTGCCCGTGAACCGGGTCAAGCAAATGCTGCGCGACCGCAAACTGCTTGGTGTGCAGCGGCCAGACGGCTCCTTCGGGGTGCCGGCCGCATTCCTGGACGGCGGCCAAGTCGTCCGGGGCCTGCACGGCACCTTGACCCTGCTGTTCGACTGCGGCTTCACCGACGTCGAAGCGATGCGCTGGCTGTTCACCTCGGACGACTCGCTGCCAGGCAGTCCGATCGAGGCGATCGCGGCCCACCGGTGCAGCGAGGTCAACCGGCGCGCCCAGGCACTGGCCTACTGATCAACGTCGATCTCTAGCCAGCCCACAACTTTAGACAGGAAGCTCAGTCCGCGTTCCAGCCGGCTCGGAGCCGGGTGGCAAGATAGCTGCGTGCACAACACCGGCCGGGAGCGCGACGGGGCTAACCCGCGGGGGGTTCCGGGAGGTCGTCCCCCCGGGCCAGCGCCGCGGGGGGTTCCGGGAGATCGTCCCCCCGGGCCAGCGCCGCGGGGGGTTCCGGGAGGTCGTCCCCCCGGGCCAGCGCCGCGGGGGGTTCCGGGAGGTCGTCCCCCCGGGCCAGCACTGCGCGGGCGGGTCGCGGCGTCCCGCCTTTACCTGTGCACCGACTCCAGGCAACGCCAGGGCGACCTGGCTGACTTCCTGGACCGGGTGCTGGGTTCCGGCGTGGACATCGTCCAGTTGCGTGAGAAGGGCCTGGAGGCCGGCGAGGAGTTGCGGCTGCTCGAGGTGTTCAGGCACGCCTGCGACAAGCACAGCGCCCTGCTCGCCGTTAACGACCGGGCTGATGTCGCCTACGCGGCGGGAGCCGATGTGCTGCACCTCGGCCAAGATGACCTGCCGATCGCGGCCGCGAGGCACCTGATCGGGTCCGGGCCGGTGATCGGCCTGTCCACGCATTCTCGCGACCAGGCCGAGGCGGCGGTCGCGAAGTCCGACGCCGACTACTTCTGCGCCGGGCCGGTCTGGACTACCCCGACCAAGCCCGGGCGGCCGGCGACCGGCTTGGCCCTGATCAGCTATGCGGCCGGGCTGGCCGCCACCAGGCCGTGGTTCGCGATCGGCGGGATCGACGAGGCCAGGCTCGACGACGTGCTGGAGGCGGGCGCGCGCAGGGTCGTCGTCGTCAGGGCGATCACCGACGCGCAGGATCCAGGGGCGGCTGCGGCGCGGCTGGCCTCGCGCCTGGCGGCGAAGCGCTGAGCAATGCTTTCTCCCACCGGCGTTGAAATCTTTGGCGCCCGGTAGGTGATTTCCAGCTCAGCCCGCGCGGGCAGTGGCGGCGACGGCGAGGTCGGCGAGCGCGGATTTCGCTGCTGACGTCACCGGCGCGCCCTCGAGGGCGGACAGAGCCTCCTTGAGGTTCACGCTGATCATCTGCTCGCATTCGGCTAGCGCCCCGGTGTCCATGATGACCTCCCTGACCTGCTGGGCGGCCAGTTCGGTGAGGTCGGGGTCGCCGACGCAGCGATCGAGCACGGCAGCCTGGGCGTCGTCGGACCGCTCCCTGGCCAGGGCCAGCAGCACGGTGCGCTTGCCCTCGCGGAGGTCGTCTATGACCGGTTTGCCGGTTTCCGCGGGGTCGCCGAACACGCCGAGGATGTCGTCCCGGAGCTGGAACGCGATGCCGAGCGGGATGCCGTAACCGGTGAACGCCTCCCGGACGGCCTGGTCAGAGTTGCCTGGCTGACCGGCGTAAAGGGCGGCGCCGAGCTGGAGCGGGCGTTCGACGGTGTACTTGGCTGACTTGTAGGTGACCACGCGCAGCGCGGTGGTGACGGCGGAGTTGCCCGAGCCCTCGCGGGGGGTTCCGGGGGGTCGTCCGCCCGGGGCACACTGGGCGACCAGGTCGAGAAACTGGCCGGCCAGGACCTCGGTGCGCATCGAGTCGAGCACCGGCAGGCCCCGCCAGACCGCATCGGCGGCCAGGCCGCTGGTGCGCAGCATCTCATCGGTCCAGGCCAGCAGCAGGTCACCGATCAGGATCGCGGCCCCGGTTCCGAACCTGGTCGGCTCGCCGAGCCACTGACTGGCGGTGTGCGCGCGCTCGAAGCGCTTATGGACGGACGGCTGGCCGCGCCTGGTGTCGCTGCCATCCATCACGTCGTCGTGCACGAGGGCGCTCGCGTGCAGAAGTTCAAGCGCGGCCGCAGCGGCCATGATCGGAGGCCCGTCTGGCCCGCCGCAGGCCCGCCAGCCCCAGTAGCAGAAGGCGGGCCGCAGCCGCTTGCCCCCGGCCAGCAGGTCAGCGACCGCGTCCGCGCACGGGACCAGGTCCTCGCTGATGCCGGCCAGGATGATCCGCTGCCTGGCGATGAAGTCGTCGAGCGCCCCGCCGATCGCCGATCGGATCCTGATCAGGTCACCTGGGCTAGTTGACATGGCTGTGACGATAACCTAGGCGGATGGTCGCACCCCAGTCTGGCCGCGCACCCCAACCCCGGACAGCCCAGATCCGGACGCCACTGATCAGGGACCTGCTCGCCCGAGGCACGAGATCGTTCTCGTTCGAGTTCATGGCGCCCAAGACCGACGCCGACGAAGCTCAGCTCTGGACGGCGATCAGGCGGCTCGAGCCGCTGAAGCCGACGTTTGTCTCCCTTACCTACGGGGCCGGCGGGAGCACCAGGGACCGGACCGTGCGGGTGACCGGCCGGATCGCGGAGGAGACCACGCTGACGCCGGTCGGTCACCTGACCGCCGTCAGTCACTCGGTCGCCGAGCTGCGGCACGTGATCGGCTCCTACGCCGGTGTCGGGGTGGGGAACATGCTCGCGCTGCGCGGAGACCCGCCGGGTGATCCGACCGCAGAATGGCAGCAGCATCCCGACGGACTGCGGCACGCGATCGACCTCGTTCGGCTGATCAGGGAGTCCGGCGAGTTTTGCGTCGGGGTCGCGGCGTCTCCCGAAGGGCACCCGCGGGCGCAGAGCCTGGATGCCGACCTGGGCACCTTCGTCGACAAATGCGAGGCCGGGGCGGATTTCGCGATCACTCAGATGTTCTTCGATGTTGATGACTACCTGCGGTTCGCCGACGCCGTGGCCCGGCGCGGCTGCACGGTACCGGTCATCGCCGGGATCATGCCGATCATCAGCGTGCCGATGATCGAGCGGGCCGTGGTGCTGTCCGGCTGCAAGTTCCCGGCGGAGCTGGCGGAGCGGCTGCACGAGCACGCCGACGACCGGCCGGCGGTTCGGAAGATAGGCGTGGAGTACGCGGCCGGGATGTGCCAGCGGCTGCTCGACGAGGGCGTTCCTGGGCTGCACTTCTTCACGCTGAACTGGTCGAAGGCGACCATCGAGATCTACGAGATGCTGGGGCTCGCGGCGGGGGACCGGGCTAGCTCGCCGGTCGGAGCCCGCAGCGGGAGTTCGGCTCCCATCACGATGTAGGGCGGGCTGCCGCCGGGGAAGCTGTAGCCTGTGATCAGCTCGGTGAAGCCCATCCTCCGGTAGAGGCGACGGGCGGTGCTGTCCCGGTCCGGGGTGGAAAGCACAGCCGTGTGCTCCGGGCGACCGGCGGTCAGGCTGAGCAGCATCGCGGTGCCGATACCGCCGCGCTGATACCGCGTGCAGACGTGCACTTCGGCGATTTCGAATGAGTCGGCCAGCCAGACGGCGGCGCGGCCGACGCCGTGCGCTCGGGCCAGGGCATGCCAGACCGCGTCGTACCACCACTGGCCGCTCTGGCCGTGGAAACCGTAGGCGAAACCGGCGACCTGGCTGTGGTTGGGCTGGCAGCCGATGTCGTTGCTGTTGCTGCTTGGCTGGGTGCCCGCGGGGGGCTGGACCAGGGCCTGGAGAGCGCGGAAGGCCGGATAGCCGGCGTGCCTGCGCATCAGCTCGCGGCGGCCGGGCAAGGTAGAGGGCTCCGCGTCCATCGCGTCCGCGTAGATCGCGAGCGATGCCTCTAGCTGACCAAGGAACTGCCTGGCCGTGAGGTCGCACAAGATCGGGCGGGTCGCCATCTGGCCGAGCCTACGCGACGGCGGCGTTACCTGTGTCTCTGGTCTGCTAAGGCCAGAGTGTTCCGGCGCGCGTTGCGCTCGCGTAAGGGCTGGTCAGACGGTGCGCTGCGGTCTGGCGGAAGGGCCGGCGGGGCTAGTCAGCGGTTCACTGTCAGACCCATTCGATACCTTCGAACTCAGCAGCAAACGAATGGACAGTGAACCGAATCTATGTTCGAATACTGCTGTGGGAAGGCCCGGTAGCCGAACCCCCTCTGGCTATCGGGCTGCGGCCGGGTGGGGCGTGGGGAAGCGCCTCGCCTGGCCGGCCCTCAGCGGAATTTGGAGGAAGTGACATGAGCACGAGCATGGGCACGACACCGATACGACCGGATCGGCCGAGGTGCCGGGTTGCCCCTTCGGCGCTGGCATTGCTTGAGTCGGCGCGCCAGGGGCTGGCCGCTGCGGAGTGCGATCCGTCCGCTGGCGGACGCTACGTCGGAGCGCACCTGGCGGCGTTGCGGGCCGCGGCGGCGATCGTTGCGGCTAGGGCCGAGCCGACCTCGCCGAGGAAGAAGCGCCCGCAGAGCGTCTGGGAGCTGCTGCCGCGCGTCGAGCCGACGCTGAGTGAATGGGCCGCCTTCTTCGCCGCTGGCGCGGGCAAGCGGGCCGCGGCCGAGGCCGGCCTGCCGCGAGCCGTGACCGCCCGTGAGGCCGACGAGCTACTGCGCGACGCGGCTACGTTCGTGTCGCTCGCTGAGAGCGCGCTTGGCGTGCCCGCGCAATCCCTGCTTCCCCTGCCGGTCGCGATGTAAGCAAAGCTGACGAACGGCCGGCAGGGCAGCTCTTCAGGGCGTCTCTATGGCGCCGCGCGCGGCGGAATCGAGAATGCCCCAGCTGATCAGTTCCTCGGTGAGATCCGACGGTGACTTGTCATAGATCACCGCGAGTGAGCGCAGGTCTTCCTGACGGATCGACAGAACCCGGCCGTTATAGTCGCCGCGCTGGCTCTGGATGGTCGCGACGTAGCGGGCCAGCGGTCCGGCCTGCTCCCTGGGCAGCTGAGCCATTCGTTCGAGGTCGATGACGAGCTTGGGGGTTGGCGCAATCAGACCGGGCGCGGCATCTCCGGGAAGCAATTCCGATACAGGCACTCCATAAAACTCGGCAAGTTCGGCAAGCTTCTGAACAGTGACGGACCGGTCTCCCCGCTCGTAGGACCCAACCACTACCGCCTTCCAGCGGCCCCGTGACTTCTCTTCCACGCCGTGCAAGGACAAGCCTTGCTGGGTGCGGATGGCGCGCAGCCGTGCGCCCAGAGTCTTCGCGTAATCAGATGGCATGGTCCGGTTCCTGGCCTTACACAGTGGGGGGGAGAGATGGTTACGGACAGTGACGGTAGGCCGAGAGCACGACAAGGTCAAGCTGAATGGCAAAAACTGGTTCAACTTACGCGTGCTATCGCAACTCGGAGACAGCCTACCTACTAGATCACAGAACGCTGCGAAAGCAGGCGTGTCCACGCCGGCATGGTCAGATCACTTGGTCAGGGGCATGCGCGCGGTCGAGGAGGGGCGTTGCGCGGCCGTGGGCGGCCCGTAAGCCTGTCGGATTTGAGGGCATACATGTTTGTAACTAAGATCACACAGTCCGCCACGCCCGGTTCGGTCCTGCCGTCCGGTCGGCCCTCCTGGTAAGTTAGCGGCGTTCGACGTCCTTTAAAGCCCGTCCCGTGAGACGGGGAAGGAGGTCCAGTGATGGCTGGGACGACGCCTAAGCCCGTTCTCGGGGCTGATGAGATCCGCCGGGCGCTCAGCAGGATTGGCCACGAAATCCTTGAACGCACCGACGGTGCCACAGAAGTCGTGCTCCTCGGCATCCCGACCAGGGGAGTGCCGCTAGCGCGGCGGCTGGCCGCCCGGCTGTCGCAGACGGAGGGCATCGAGGTCCCCGTCGGCTCGCTCGACATCACCTTGTACCGGGACGACCTGCGCCTGCGGCCGGCCAGGACGCTCGGGCCGACCGAGGTGCCGGAATCCGGGATCGACGGCAAGGTCGTGATCCTGGTCGACGATGTCCTCTACTCGGGCCGCACCGTCCGGGCCGCGCTCGACGCGCTCGGTGATATCGGCCGGCCTCGGGCCGTGCAGCTAGCCGTCCTGGTCGACCGGGGCCATCGCGAGCTGCCGATCAGGCCCGACTACGTCGGAAAGAACCTGCCCACCGCCAAGCGCGAAGAGGTCAGGGTGCACCTGACCGAAACCGACGGCCAGGATTGCGTGCTCCTACAGGCCAGGCAGGAGGTGGCAGGATGAACCGGCACCTGATCTCATCCGCCGACCTGACCGCGGCCGATGCCCTGGCGGTGCTGGACACCGCCGAGCAGCTGGCCCGGCTGGCTGAGCGGCCGATCCCGAAGCTGCCGACGCTGCGCGGCCGCACGGTGGTGAACCTGTTCTACGAAGACTCGACCAGGACGAGGATCTCGTTCGAGGCGGCGGCGAAGCGGCTGTCGGCCGACGTGATCAACTTCTCGGCGAAGGGCTCGAGTGTCGCGAAAGGCGAGAGCCTGAAGGACACCGCCCTTACGCTGCAAGCCATGGGTGCCGACGCGGTCGTGATCAGGCATAACGCCTCGGGCGCGCCGCACCGGCTGGCCGAGTGGGTGGCCGGAAGCGTGATCAACGCCGGGGATGGCACGCACGAGCATCCGACCCAGGCGCTGCTTGACGCCTTCACGATCAGGCGCCGCCTGCACCGCCTCGACGGCCTGCGCGTGGCGATCGTCGGCGATGTGCTGCACAGCCGGGTCGCGCGGTCGAACGTCTGGCTGCTGCATACCCTCGGCGCGAAGGTCACGCTCGTCGCGCCGCCGACCCTGCTGCCAGTCGCGGTGAACAGCTGGCCGTGCTCGATCAGCTACGACTTCTCCTCGGTACTGCCGCGGACCGACGTGGTGATGATGCTGCGGGTCCAGCACGAGCGGATGTCGCAGGCCTTCTTCCCCTCCGTCCGCGAGTACAGCCGCCGGTACGGCCTGGACAACGACCGGATGGCGCTGCTGCCCGACCACGCGATCGTGATGCACCCGGGTCCGATGAACCGCGGCGTCGAGATCGCGGCCGACGTCGCCGACTCGCCCAGGTCCACGATCGTCGAGCAGGTAGCGAACGGCGTCTCGGTCCGGATGGCGGTGCTGTACCTGCTGCTTGGCGGGTCCGGGGGCGGGTCGGGGGCCGTTGGCACAGGGTCAGCCGGCCAGCCGGTCCTGTCGCCGGAGGTTGCGCGATGAGCGGGGCGGAGACACGGTGGCTGATCACCGGAGCCAGGCTGCTCGGCGGCGAGCCCGCTGACCTGCTCCTTAACGGCCAGCTGATAGCCGAGGTGGCCGAGCCGGGCCAGACCGAGGCGGGCGCCGGCGCGGGCTCCGGCTCCGGATTTCTGGTGCTCGAGGCGGACGGCCTGATTGCCTTGCCCGGGCTGGTCGACCTGCACACCCACCTGCGCGAGCCCGGCCGCGAAGACGCCGAGACCGTCGCGAGCGGCACCGCCGCGGCGGCCATGGGCGGCTACACGGTCGTGCACGCGATGGCCAACACCGATCCGGTGGCCGACACCGCCGGCGTCGTCGAGCAAGTCTGGCGCCTCGGCCAGGCGGCCGGCCGGTGCGACGTGCAGCCGGTCGGCGCGGTCACCGCGAACCTGGGCGGCACCCAGCTCGCCGAACTCGGCGCGATGGCCGACTCGGCCGCCGCCGTCCGGGTCTTCTCCGACGACGGCCGCTGCGTGGCCGACGCGACGCTCATGCGCCGGGCGCTGGAGTACGTGAAGGCATTCGACGGCGTGATCGCACAGCACGCCCAGGAGCCCAGGCTCACCGAAGGGGCCCAACTCAACGAAGGCGAGATCTCAGCGCGCCTAGGCCTGTCCGGCTGGCCGGCGGTCGCCGAGGAGGCGATCGTGGCCAGGGACTGCCTGCTCGCCGCGCACGTCGGTTCGGCGCTGCACGTCTGCCACGTCTCGACGGCCGGATCGGTCGAGATCATCCGCTGGGCCAAGTCCAAGGGCTGGCGGGTAAGCGCCGAGGTCACCCCGCATCACCTGTTGCTGACCGACGAGCTCGCGGACGGCTATGACCCGGTCTACAAGGTCAATCCGCCGCTGCGCACGGCCGCGGATGTGGCCGCGCTCCGAGAAGCTCTCGCCGACGGGACAATCGACTGCGTGGCCACCGACCACGCACCGCATCCGGTCGAGGACAAGGACACCGAATGGTCGATCGCGGCCTTCGGCATGACGGGATTGGAAACCGCCCTGCGGGTAGTGCACGAGGCGATGGTCAGCACCGGTCTGCTCGATTGGCCCGGTGTGGCCGACCGGATGTCGGTGCGGCCAGCCGCGATCGGCCGGCTCGATGCCAGCGAACGGGCCGAGTTGCGGCACGGCCGCCCGCTGGCGGCGGGATCCCCGGCGAACCTGGTCCTGTATGACCCGGCGGCGGCCGGCGTGGTCGACCCGGCCAGCCACGTCTCGCGCAGCAAGAACTCGCCGTTCTCCGGGATGAAGCTGCCCGGGCGGGTGGTCGCGACGTTCCTGCGCGGCGAGCCCACCGTGCTCGACGGCAGGCTGGCCCGATGACGGCGGGTCCGGCCGCCCTGCTCGTACTCGAAGACGGCACGACGTTCCGGGGAACCGGCTACGGCGCCGACGGCGAGACGTTCGGCGAGGCGGTGTTCAACACCGGGATGACCGGCTACCAGGAGACGCTCACCGACCCGTCGTATTGCCGCCAGATCGTCGCGATGACGGCGCCGCACATCGGCAATACCGGCATCAACGACGAGGACAACGAGTCGCGCGCGATCTGGGTCAGCGGCTTCGTGATCAGGGACGCCTCACCGATCGCGTCGAGCTGGCGCTCAGCCAGGACACTCGACGAGGAGCTGGCAGCGGCCGGAATCACCGCGATCGCGATCACCGGCACCCGGGCGCTCACCTTGCACCTGCGCGAGCGCGGCGCGATGCGGGCCGCCATCAGCACGACCGCCACCGACGCCGGCGAACTGCTCGAGCGCGTCCTGGCCAGCCCGTCGATGATCGGGGCCGACCTGGCCCGCGTGGTCAGCACCAGTGAGCCTTACGTCGTGACGCCGCCGGCCGGAACTGCGGTCCGTTACCGGGTCGCGGCGGTGGACCTCGGCATCAAGGCGGCCACTCCGCTCGCGATGGCGCGGCTCGGCTGCCAGGTGCACGTGCTCCCGGCCAGCAGCACCGCCGAGCAGATCCTGGCGACCGACCCCGACGGCGTTTTCTTCTCCAACGGCCCGGGCGACCCGGCCGCGTGCGGCTACGCGGTCACCGCGATGCGGGAAGTGCTCGCGGCCCGCGTGCCGGTCTTCGGCATCTGCCTGGGCAGCCAGGTGCTGGGCCTGGCGCTCGGGCTGGACACCTACAAGCTGCGGTTCGGCCACCGGGGCGTGAACCAGCCCGTCCAGGACCGGCGCACCGCCAAGGTCCACATCACCAGCCACAACCACGGTTTCGCGGTCGCCATGCCGCCAGCGGGAGCCGCGCCCGCTTTCGACACCGACTTCGGCCCGGCGCAGGTCACGCACGTGAACCTCAACGACGGCGTCCTCGAGGGACTGGCCCTGACCGACCGGCCCGCCTTCGCGGTGCAGTACCACCCGGAAGCGGCTCCCGGCCCGCACGACGCCCGCGGCCTGTTCGGCGAGTTCTGCGCGCTGATGGACCGGAGCCGCAAGCCAGGGCAAGGGCCCGGGCGAGGGGCGGCGGCCTGATGCCAAAGCGCGAAGACCTCAAATCCGTGCTGGTCATCGGCTCAGGCCCGATCGTGATCGGCCAGGCCTGCGAGTTCGACTATTCGGGGACCCAGGCCTGCCGGGTGCTGCGCGAGGAGGGCATCAGGGTCAGCCTGGTGAACTCCAACCCGGCCACGATCATGACCGACCCCGAGTTCGCCGACGCCACCTACGTCGAGCCGATCACCACCGAGATCCTGGAGAAGGTGATCGCGGCCGAGCGGCCGGACGCGATCCTGCCGACCCTAGGCGGCCAGACCGCGCTCAACGCCGCCGTCGACCTGCACGAAGCCGGAATCCTGGCCGCCTACGGGGTCGAACTCATCGGCGCCGACATCGAGGCGATCAAGGCCGGCGAAGACCGCCGCCGGTTCAAGGAGATCGTGACCGGCCTCGGCGGCGAGGTGCCGCGCAGCACGATCTGCCGCTCGCTGGACCAGTGCGAGGCCGCCGTCGCCGATCTCGGCCTCCCGGTCGTGGTCCGCCCGTCGTTCACCCTCGGCGGCTCGGGGTCCGGCATCGCCTACGACGCGGCTGACCTGCGCCGGATCGCCGGGGCCGGGCTCGACGCCAGTCCGGTCACCGAGGTGCTGCTCGAAGAATCGATCCTGGGCTGGAAGGAATACGAGCTCGAGCTGATGCGAGACCGCCACGACAACGTCGTGGTCGTCTGCTCGATCGAGAACGTCGACCCGATGGGTGTGCACACCGGCGACTCGGTGACCGTAGCCCCGGCGATGACGCTCACCGACCGCGAGTACCAGCGGATGCGCGACCTGGCGATCGACGTGCTCCGTGCCGTCGGCGTCGACACCGGCGGCTGCAACATCCAGTTCGCCGTGCACCCGCGCACCGGCCGCATGGTGGTGATCGAGCTGAACCCCCGCGTCTCCCGGTCCAGCGCCCTGGCCTCGAAGGCGACCGGCTTCCCGATCGCCAAGATCGCGGCCAGGCTCGCGATCGGCTACACCCTCGACGAGATCCGCAACGACATCACGGGCCTGACCCCGGCCAGCTTCGAGCCCGCGCTCGACTACGTCGTGGTCAAGGTGCCGAGGTTCGCGTTCGAGAAGTTCCCCGGCGCCGACCAGGTGCTGACCACGCACATGAAGTCGGTCGGCGAGGCGATGGCGATCGGCCGGTCGTTCCCAGAAGCGCTGAACAAGGCGCTCCGCTCCCTCGAACAGCCCGCCGCCCCGCTGACCTGGCTCCGCGAGCCAGGCGACCGTGCCGCGCTGATCGCCCGCTGCGCGGTCCCGCACGACGGGCGGATCTCCACGCTGCACCAGGCGCTGCGGGCCGGCGCCACGGTCGCCGAGCTGGCCGCCGCCTCAGGCATCGATCCGTGGTTCATCGAACAGATCAACGGCATCGAGCATTTTGCGAAACGCATTGCGCAGGCCCGGTTCTCGCTGCCCCAGGCCGATCTGGTGGCGGCGAAGTCCCTCGGCCTCTCCGACGCCCAGCTCGCTCAGCTGACCGGACTGACGGCCGAGCAGATCAGGACGTGGCGGCACGATCTCGGGGTCCGGCCGGTCTTCCACACCGTCGACACCTGCGCCGCCGAGTTCGCCGCGACCACGCCTTACCTGTACTCGAGCTACGACGAGGGCAACGAGGTGCCGCCCTCTGACCGGCCCAAGGTGATCATCCTCGGCAGCGGGCCGAACCGAATCGGCCAGGGCATCGAGTTCGACTACGCCTGCGTCCACGCGTGCTTCGCCGCCGCGCAGGCCGGGTTCGAGACGGTCATGGTCAACTGCAACCCGGAGACCGTGTCCACCGACTACGACACCTCGGACCGGCTGTACTTCGAGCCGCTGACGCTGGAAGACGTGCTGGAGGTCGTCGCCGCCGAGCAGGCGGCCGGCCCGGTCGCCGGCGTGATCGTCTCGCTCGGCGGCCAGACCCCGCTGGGCCTGGCCCGGTCGCTGGAGGAGGCGGGCGTGCCGATTCTCGGCACCTCGCCGCAGGCGATCCACCTGGCCGAGGACCGGTCGGAGTTCAGCGCCGTGCTCGCGGCCGCCGGGCTGCTCGCGCCGAGGCACGGCACCGCGATGTCCGTGCCGGACGCCGCCGCGATCGCGACCGAGATCGGCTACCCGGTGCTGGTGCGCCCGTCCTACGTCCTGGGCGGCCGGGGCATGGAGATCGTCTACGACGAGCCGACCCTGCACGCCTACATGCGGCGCGCGACCCAGGCCAGTCCCGAGCACCCGGTCCTGGTCGACCGGTTCCTGGACGACGCGATCGAGCTGGACGTGGACGCGCTGTTCGACGGCCACGAGCTGTACCTCGGCGGCGTGATGGAGCACATCGAGGAGGCCGGGATTCACTCCGGCGACTCGGCCTGCGCCCTGCCGCCGATCACCCTCGGCCGTGAATACATCGAGGCCGTACGCGCCTCCACCGAGGCAATCGCCCGCGGGGTCGGGGTGCGCGGGCTGCTCAACGTCCAGTACGCACTCGCTGCCGGGGTGCTCTACGTACTCGAGGCCAACCCGCGCGCCTCCCGCACGGTCCCGTTCGTCTCCAAGGCCACGGCCGTGCCGCTGGCCAAGGCCGCGACCAGGATCATGCTCGGTGCCTCGATCTCCGAGCTGCGCGCCGAGGGCGTTCTCGCGGCGGCCGGCGACGGCGGCACCCTGCCGCTCGACGCGCCGATCGCGGTGAAGGAGGCCGTGCTGCCGTTCGCCCGGTTCGCCGACAAGTCCGGGGCCGGAGTGGACACGCTGCTGGGCCCCGAGATGCGCTCGACCGGCGAGGTGATGGGCATCGACGAGTCGTTCGGCACCGCCTACGCCAAGTCGCAGGCGGCCGCCTACGGCGCGCTGCCGGTGAAGGGCCGTGCCTTCGTCTCGGTCGCGAGCAAGGACAAGCGGGCGATGATCTTTCCGGTCAAGCGCCTCGCTGACCTGGGGTTCGAGATCTGGGCGACACGCGGGACCTACGAGGTTCTGCGCCGGAACGGGGTACATGCCACGATCGTGCGTAAGCATAGTGACGGCCGTGGTCCAGCCGGTGAGCCCACGATCGTGGATCGGATCCTGGCCGGCCAGGTGGACTTGGTGGTCAATACGCCGTTCGGCTGGCCGGGCGAGCCCGGTCCGCGCCGGGACGGCTACGAGATCAGGACCGCGGCGGTGCGCCGTGGCCTGCCCTGCGTGACGACGATGGCCGGGCTGGCCGCGATCGTCCAGGGAATCGAGGCCATCATGAGGAACGAGGTGGGCGTGCGGTCATTGCAGCAGCACGCGGCCAAGCTGCGGGTTATGAGCACGGCGCCGTGACAGCGGGCGACCATGAGTCCGAGACGGGTCCGCAGCAGGTGCGCGGGACGGTGCTGACCGTCCGCCAGATCGACGCCTACCACGCGATCACGATCGTTGCCCCCGGCGTCGCGGCCCGGTTCAAGCCGGGCCAGTTCGTGGCCGTGGCGGTCGGCGGACCTGACACCTCGATGCTGCTGCGGCGCGCGTTCTCGATCCACGACGTGCGGCCCGATCACGGCGGCACGGTCGAGTTCGTGTTCTCGGCGGGCGGGCGCGGCACCCGCTGGCTGGCCGAACGCCGGGCCAGGGACGTACTTGACCTGACCGGCCCGCTCGGCCGCCCGTTCCCCGTGCCCAGGGACCCGGTGAGCTGCCTGCTCGTCGGCGGTGGCTACGGCAGCGCGCCGTTGTTCGCTTTGGCCGACCGGCTGCGCGAGCGGCGCTGCTCGGTCGACTTCCTGCTGGGAGCGGCCAGCGGCGACAGGGTCTTCGGCGCGCTGACCGCCCGTCGCACCGGCCGGTCCGCGACGATCACCACGGTCGACGGCTCGCTGGGCGTGCGCGGCATCGTGACCGACATGCTCGGCCAGGTCATTCACGAGGCCCGCACGGACGTCATCTACGCCTGCGGCCCGATGGCGATGCTGCGCCAGGTGACCGCGCTGGCCCGTCGCTACGACATCCCCGTGCAGGTCGCCGTCGAAGAGGCGATGGCGTGCGGCATCGGCGTCTGCATGACCTGCGTGCTGCCGGTCGTCGGGTCGGACGGGATCACCAGGATGGTCAGGTCGTGCGTGGACGGCCCGGTCTTCCGCGGCGAGCAGGTCCGGTGGGACGAGGTCGGCACGATCCCCTTCGACGCGTTCGGTGCGCCCGGCTGGGAGCCTAAGGTGAGGCGGGCAGAATCCTCGAAGAGGGCCGGTAATGGCGCCTGACCTGCGGGTGCGGCTCGGGGCCACCGAGCTGCCGAACCCGATCATGACCGCTTCCGGCTGCGCGAGCTCCGGCCGGGAACTGGCCCAGTTCATCGATGTCTCCAAGATCGGCGCGGTCGTGACCAAGTCGGTGATGCTCGCGCCGAGAGCGGGCCGGCCGACCCCGAGAATGGCCGAGACGAGCAGCGGGATGCTGAACTCGATCGGCCTGCAGGGCCCTGGCATCGACGCGTTCCTGCAGCGGGACCTGCCCTGGCTGCTGTCGCGCGGGGCCAGGGCGGTGGTGTCGATCGCTGGCAGCACCGTCGATGAGTACGCCGAACTGGCCGCCCGCCTGTCCGACGCGGCCGGGGTCACCGCGATCGAGGTGAACATCTCCTGCCCGAACGTGGAACACCGCGGCCAGGTGTTCGCCTGCGACCCCGCCGATTCGGCGGCCGTGGTCGAGGCCGTGCGAGCCAAGGCCCGCCATGACATCCCGGTCTTCGCCAAGCTCTCGCCGGACGTCACCGACATCGTGGCGATCGCCCGCTCCTGCGTGTCCGCTGGCGCGGACGGCCTTTCGATGATCAACACGCTGCTCGGAATGGCGATCGACGTCGACACCCTGCGTCCGGTGCTGGCCGGCCTGACCGGCGGCCTGTCCGGCCCGGCGATCCGCCCGATCGCCGTCCGGTGCGTCTACCAGGTCCGGGCGGCCCTGCCCGATGTGCCGATCATCGGCATGGGCGGCGTGATGACCGGCCGCGACGCGCTTGAGTTGCTGCTCGCCGGGGCATCCATGATCGCCGTGGGGACGGCGATCTTCCACGACCCTTCGGCCTGCGCCAGGATCCTGCGCGAACTCGACGACGAGCTGCTCAGGCGCGGCGTCCGCCGGGTCACCGAGGTGATCGGCGCGGCGCACGATATCCGCGGTGCGGTCGGCCCGCGTAGGGAGCACTGAGGTTAGGGAGCATGAGGATGGAGCGAACATGACAGGCCGCGCCCCGATCGCAGTCGCGCTCGACGCGCCTGATCTCGACACCGCGGCCGAGTGGGCTGCCCTGGTCAGCCCCCACGTCAGCACGTTGAAGATCGGCCTGGAGCTGTACCTGCGGTACGGGCCCGACGTGGTCGCCTCGGTGCGAGGCGCCCGCGGCGTAGACGTCTTCCTCGACCTGAAGCTGCATGACATCCCCGCGACGGTCGGCGGCGCGGCTCGATCCGTGGCCAAGCTCCGCCCCGACCTGCTGACCGTGCACGCGGCGGCCGGCCCGGCCGCCATCGACGCGGCCGTCCAGGCCCTGCCGAACACCAAGATCATCGGGGTGACAGTGCTCACCTCGCTCTGTGACGCCGACCTCGACCAGATCGGCCTGGCCGGCCCGGTCAGCGACGCGGCCTGTCGGCTGGCGACGCTCGCCGTGCAGGCCGGCGCGCGCGGCCTGGTCTGCTCGCCCAGGGAGGTAGCGACCGTGCGCGCCGAAGTCGGCCCCGACATCACGCTGATCACCCCCGGCATCCGCCCGGCCGGCCAGGACAACAACGACCAGGCCAGAGTCGCGACCCCGCAAGCCGCCCTGCGCGCCGGCGCCGATCTCCTGGTGATCGGCCGGCCAATCACCAGCGCCGCCGACCCGGGCGCGGCCGCCGCCGCCCTGGGCGCCGACCTTCGCCGCCGCGTCGAAGTGAATTAGCTTCGGCAAAGTCTCAAAGGCCTGCTTGGCCTGCGTAAACGCCATTCTTGCCGGCAAAATCGCGACCGCAGCCCGATGAATATGCGCATTCATCGGAATCCGCGCCGCCCCGGACCGGGTGAATCCGCATATTCACCGGGTTTCTTCGGGGTGAATCTGCAGATTCACCGGTTCCGGTTCACTACACCGATCCAGATGATGTGACTCAAGTGACGTATGTGACAGGTACGTCCAGCTAACTTTGCTGATCCCGGCACAGGCCAGTCCCATTATGTGATTTGCGCTGATTTAAGCCACGAACCTCGACCCGGCCGCGCAGGGAACTCCTCAGATGTCACCGGCGCCGCTAGCAGTTCGGCCGCACGTCAGCTGGCGTGGATCGGAAGCCGACCGGATGGTCAGCGCCGTCAAGACCGTGACGCCACGACAGCGTTGGCCCCTAGCCGTTACTAGGGCAACGGCCTTGGCCCGTAGCTGTTGTAGCTCGGATCCCCCCCCGCCTGCGTCGGCCCGGCCGAGCCTAATCCGGCCGCGACCGTCAATCACGGTGACCGCCCGCACCTCCCCGGTCGAGCCCGGCCCGGCTGCCGTCGGCGCGCCTTAGCGCCCGCCTGCACCGACCGGGCCGAGCGCAATCCGGCCGCCGTGGTGACTGCCCGCACCTGTCCGGTCGAGCCCATGCCGGCTTCCGTCAGCGCGCCTGAGCGCCCGTCCGGCGCCCGTCGGTCAGCTCATTCCAGCCGCCGGCCGGCCTGCCGCCATCCGGCAAGCCGCCTACCTGCGAAGCGGTGCCGGTGTGACCAATGGGACATTTGGTGTTCATGTGACAGGCATCGGAAGTGTGACTCGTGGTGCGGTGGTGATCTTTTTCACAAGGCGACTATCCTGGAAAACTTACGGTAAGTGCTGGCACGTGTTCGCTAGGTAATATTGGATAAATTGTGACGTGCCAAACGGAGGTTTGTGTTGTCGTGGCCGTCTGAACTCGCTAGTTTCCCCTCGCGAACAGAGTTTTTCGATACGAAACCCGAGGTGACCACGCGTGGCTCTTCCTCCCCTGACCCCTGACCAGAGGGCGGCCGCTCTTGAGAAGGCGGCTAAGGCTCGTAAGGAGCGTGCGGAGATCAAGAACAGGCTCAAGCACGCTTCAACAACCTTGCCTCAAGTCCTCAAAGAGGGCCAGACTGATGATGTTGTTGGCAAGATGAAGGTGTCCGCTCTGCTTGAGTCGATGCCCGGCGTCGGCAAGGTCCGCGCCAAGCAGATCATGGAGCGGCTCGGCATCGCAGAGTCCCGGCGCGTTCGCGGACTCGGCGCTAACCAGCGGATGGCGCTCGAGAACGAGTTCCGTGAGGTTTGACTCCTGACGGCAGGCGCTAACGCGCGGGGACGGGGGAAGCACGTCCGTGACTGATCCGACACCTCGGCCAGAAACGGAGTGCGGTGACTTCGTCCCCGCGCGCCCGCCCGGTTCACTGAATCCCTCAGGAATTGGCACCGGGCCAGATCAGAGCGGCCATGAACGCCTTGCCCGGCCTTCTTCGGCTCGGCTTACCGTGCTCTCAGGGCCTTCCGCGGTCGGGAAAAGCACGGTAATCGAGACAATCAGGCGGCGAAATCCCGAAGTTTGGCTCTCAATCTCGGTAACCACGCGTGCGCCGAGGCCTGGCGAGGTCCATGGCCGGGAGTATTTCTTTGTCTCCGAGGACGAGTTCAAGAAAATGGCCGCCAGTGGCCAGCTTCTCGAATGGGCACGTTATGCCGGCAATTACTACGGGACGCCAAGGGCGCCGGTAGCGGAACGGCTTTCCGTTGGCTTGCCGAGCCTGCTTGAGGTAGATGTCGTTGGCGCCCGGCAAGTTCGCACCGCCGTCCTGGGACGAGCTTGTGCGTCGGCTTACCGAACGCGGGACGGAATCGGCGGAGGTAATCGGGAAGCGGCTCGCGGCCGCCAAGGACGAGTTGCGGGCCGAGCACGAGTTCGATATCACGCTCGTCAATACATCGGTCCTAGACGTCTGCGCGCAACTGGTAGCCTTGATGACGGCCCAGCCGGTGAGGTTACCGGCGCGCTCATCTCACTGGCGCGCAGTGCCGCAAACAGGCACAGGGCAGGCAATCAGAAGGGTAGACAGTGGCAGGTACTCCGGGGCTCGAGGGAATCATCAACCCGCCGATCGACGAGCTGCTCGACGTGGTGGACAGCAAGTACGGCCTGGTGATCATGGCTTCCAAGCGGGCCAGGCAGATCAATGCGTACTACGCGCAGCTTGGTGAGGGCCTGCTCGAATACGTCGGTCCGCTGGTCGAGACCCGCGTGCAGGAGAAGCCGCTGTCGATCGCGCTGCGCGAGATCAGCGAGGGCATGCTGGCCGCTGAGGCCACCGAAATCCCGACCACCTGAGGCCTAACCCAAACAGGCCGAGCCCAGACAGCCAAAGCTCCGGCGGGTCCTGATGCGCGTCGTACTCGGAGTAGGCGCAGGTATTGCCGCCTACAAGGTCTGTGAGCTGCTGCGGTTGCTCACGGAGTCTGGCGATCAGGTTCGCGTGATTCCCACGCCGGAGTCGCTTCACTTCGTCGGCACCGCGACCTGGGAAGCCCTGTCCGGCCAGCCGGTGAGCACCAGCCCGTGGGAACAGGTACCGCAGGTACCGCACGTGCGGCTGGGGCAAGAGGCCGACCTTGTGCTGGTCGCCCCGGCCACCGCCGACCTGCTGGCTCGCGCGGCGACCGGACTTGCTCCTGACCTGCTGTCCAACGTGCTGCTGACGGCGCGCTGCCCGGTGCTGTTCGTGCCCGCGATGCACACCGAGATGTGGCAGCACCCCGCAACGGTCGCGAACGTCGCGACGCTGCGGTCGCGCGGGGCGATCGTGCTCGATCCGGCGTCCGGGCGACTGACTGGAGCCGACAGCGGGCCTGGCCGGTTGCCCGAACCCGCGCAAATTTTTCTCACCGCAAAAAGAGTGCTTGAGCGGGGCAGCGCCGCACTAACTCAAGACCTGACCGGGCGGCGGGTGGTGGTCTCAGCCGGCGGCACCAGAGAAGAGATCGACCCGGTCCGCTTCATCGGCAACTGGTCCTCCGGATTGCAGGGGTACGCGCTGGCCAGGACGGCCGCCGCCCGCGGCGCCGAGGTGACGCTGGTGGCAGCCAACACCGGGCTGGCCGACCCGGCCGGCGTCACGGTAGTCCGGGTGCGTTCGGCCTGCCAGCTGCGCGAGGCGATGCTCGCGGCGGCGCCGGACGCCGACGCGGTCGTGATGGCGGCGGCGGTGGCCGATTACCGGCCGTCGGTCAGGAGCGAGCAGAAGCTGAAGAAGAACGCCGGCTCGCCGGGCCCGATCGAGCTGACCGAGAATCCCGACATCCTGCGGGAGCTGTCGACGGACCGGCGTCGCGCGGGACAGGTGATCGTGGGGTTCGCCGCCGAGACCGGTGACCTGCTGGCCAACGGCCGGGCCAAGCTGGCGGCCAAGGGCTGCGATCTGCTGGTCATCAACCAGGTCGGTGACGGCCTGGCGTTCGGCACGGCCGACAATCAGGCCGAGATCCTGGCCGCCGACGGCCAGCGGACGTCGGTGCCGCGCGGGCCCAAGGAGCAACTCGCCGACGTCGTCTGGGATCTGGTGGCGCCCAGGCTCGGGTTATCCAGCTCGCCGTTAAACTTCGGCGAGGTCCAACTTCGAGGAAGGGTGCCCACGTGGCTCGTCGCCTGTTCACTTCTGAGTCAGTCACTGAAGGCCATCCCGACAAGATCGCCGATCAGGTCAGTGACACCATCCTCGATGCGATGATCGATGGCGATCCGGGCAGCCGGGTAGCCGTCGAAACGCTCATCACCACAGGTCAGGTCCACGTCGCAGGCGAGGTGACCACCACGACCTACGTCGACATCCCTGGACTGATCAGGGAGAAGATCCTTGAGATCGGGTACGACTCCTCCGCCAAGGGGTTCGACGGCGCGTCATGCGGCGTTTCCGTGTCGATCGGGTCCCAGTCACCCGATATAGCCCAGGGTGTCCAGCACGCCTACGAGCACCGCGAGGGCGAAGGCGACGACGAGCTCGATCGCCAGGGTGCCGGTGACCAGGGCCTGATGTTCGGCTACGCCTGCCGCGAGACGCCCGAGCTGATGCCGCTGCCGATCACGCTCGCGCACCGGCTGTCCCGGCGGCTGGCCGAGGTCCGCAAGAACGGTGAGATTCCCTACATCAGGCCGGACGGCAAGACCCAGGTGACGATCGAGTACGCCGGAATCGAGCCGGTCCGGCTGGACACCATCGTCGTCTCCACCCAGCACGCCCCCGCGATCGACCTGAAGGCCCTGCTGCAACCCGACGTGATGGAGCGGGTGGTCAAGCCGGTCGTCGCGGAACTGGAACTGGACTGCTCGAATTACCGACTGCTAGTCAACCCCACCGGCCGGTTCGAGGTCGGCGGCCCGATGGGCGACGCGGGCCTGACCGGCCGCAAGATCATCATCGACACCTACGGTGGCATGGCCCGCCACGGCGGCGGCGCGTTCTCGGGCAAGGACCCGTCCAAGGTCGACCGCAGCGGTGCCTACGCGATGCGCTGGGTCGCGAAGAACGTGGTCGCCGCGGGCCTGGCCGAGCGCTGCGAGACGCAGGTCGCCTACGCGATCGGCAAGGCCAAGCCGGTCGGGCTGTTCGTCGAGTGCTTCGGGACCGAGGTCGTGCCCGTCGAGCGGATCCAGGACGCCGTGCTCGAGGTTTTCGACCTGCGGCCGGCGGCCATCATCCGCGACCTGGAACTGCTGAAGCCGATCTACGCGGCGACGGCCAGCTACGGGCATTTCGGGCGGGACGACGTTGAATTCCCCTGGGAGCGCATCGAGAAGACCGACGCGCTCCGGGCGGCCGCCGGACTGTAACCGCTCGACCGTGGCCGCCCGCAAGGCCGAGTTGGTTCCGGCAGCCGAACTGCCGGTTGCCCGGGTTGCCGTTGATGTCGGGCTGCCGCACCTGGACCGGTTTTTCGACTACCTGGTCCCTGAGTCCCTGGCTGAGCAGGCAGTGCCGGGATGCCGGGTTAAGGTCAGGTTTTCCGGTCGGCTTACCGCCGGTTTTATTTTCGAGCGAGTGGAAGAAAGCAACCATCAGGGTCGCATCGCCTTCCTTGACCGGGTCGTGTCGGCCGAACCCGTGCTGACCACCGAGATCGCCGGACTGGCCCGCGCGGTCGCCGACCGGTACGGGGGCACCGTCGCCGACGTGCTGAGGCTGGCGATCCCGCCTCGGCACGCCAAGGTCGAGGCGGAAGGGGTCGCGTCCGCCGCCGAGGTGCCGGGCGGCCCCGTGGAGCGGCCGGGGCTGTGGGAGCGGTATCCGGCCGGGCCCTCGTTCTTGGCCGCGGTCGCGGCCGGACGCACCCCGCACGCGGTCTGGGCGGCGCTGCCTGGCCAGGACTGGCCGGTCGAGATCGCCCAGGCCGCCGCGGCGGCGCTGGCGGCCGGGCGCGGAACGCTGGTCGTGGTGCCGGACGCCAGGGATCTGGAGCTGGTAGCGCAGGCCATGTCGGCGACGCTGGGGGAGAAGGCGTTCGTCAGCCTGGCCGCCCAGCTCGGACCGGCCGAGCGGTACCGCCGGTGGCTGGCCGTGCTGCGTCGGCAGGTCAATGTCGTGGTGGGTACCCGGTCGGCCATGTTCGCCCCCGTCAACGAGCTTGGCCTGGTCGTCATCTGGGACGACGGCGACGACCTGCACGCCGAGCCGAGAGCGCCGTACCCGCAAGCCAGGGACGTCCTGCTGCTCCGGGCGCACCGGCAGTCGGCGGCGGCGCTGATCGGCGGGTTCGCGCGCACCGCCGAGGCCGCCCAGTTGGTGGCGACCGGCTGGGCCAGGCCGCTGGTCGCCGAGCGGCCGACGATCAGGCAGCTGGCGCCGGCCGTGCGGACCGCCGGGGATGACTCCGAGCTGGCTCGGGACGAAGCGGCGCGGACCGCGCGGATTCCCAGCCTCGCGCTGCGGACCGCCAGGGAGGCGCTCGGGGTCGGGCCGGTGCTGTTCCAGGTGCCGCGGCGCGGTTATCTGGCCGCGGTGGCCTGCCGGCGCTGCGGTGAGCGGATCAGGTGCGGCGCGTGCTCCGGGCCGGTGGCCCTGCCTGGTCCCGGGCAGCCGCTGCGCTGCGGCTGGTGCGGGCTGAACCTTGAGCAGACGTGCGTGACCTGCGGTAACGCTGGATTGCGAGCGCTGGTGACCGGCGCCCGGCGGACCGCGGAGGAACTCGGCCGGGCATTTCCCGGCGTGACCGTGCACACCTCAAGCGGGGCCAACGTGCTCCGCCGGGTCGGGGCCGAGCCAGCGCTGGTCATCGCGACGCCCGGGGCCGAGCCGCCCGCGCCCGGCGGCTACGCGGCCGCGGTGCTGCTGGACGGCTGGGCGCTGCTCGGCCGCCCGAGCCTGCGGGCCGCCGAGGAGGCGCTGCGCCGGTGGATGAACGCGTCCGCGCTGGTCCGGCCAGGGATGGCTGGTGGTTCCGGTTCCGGTTCCGGTTCTGGTTCGGCCGGTGCCGGGCCAGCCGGTCCTGGTTCGGCTGGTGCCGGAGCGGTCGGCGGCAAGGTCGTGATCGTCGCCGAGCCCGAGGTGCTGGCCGTGCAGGCGCTGATCCGGTGGGATGCGGCTACGCACGCCGACCGGGAACTGGCCGAGCGCGCCCAGTTGCGCTTCCCGCCGACGGTCAGGATGGCGTCGCTCTCCGGGCCCGCCGAGGCGGTTTCCGACCTGCTCGGCGCCGTCTCGCTGCCGGCGGACTGCGAGATTCTCGGGCCGGTCGACGTGCCCGCAACCGAGGCGGATCAGGCCCTGCGGACGGTGCGCTATCTGGTCAGGGCGCCGTGGTCGGCTGGTACCGCCCTGGCGGTCGCGCTGCGGGCCGGGCTCGCCGATCGGAGCGCGCGCAAGGAGGCAGGAACGGTGCGACTTCAGCTTGACCCGGCGGAGCTGATCTGACGTATCGCCGCTCAGGCCATAAGGTGCTTGGGTGGCAAGTTCAACGCAGAGGCCGGGTGCTCCGGGCGGCGGGCGAGGCCAGCACGGTGCGCAGCCGCCGCCTCGATACTCGGGTGCGGACCCTCGTCCGCTTGCCGGCGGCGCCGCGAACGTGCAGGCTGCCGACCTGATCGGGTGGGGTGGTGATCGCATCGTGGGGGTCAGGAAGCTGCCGTCGGTGCGCCTGGCACCACGCGATGACCTCGCCGGATTGGCGAGGGTCGCCCCGCTGCTGCGTGCCGCCCGCGACCTGGACGAGTGGGCCGCGACTCAGGACAGCCTCGAAGCCGAGAGCGAGCTCGAGCCCGCGGTTACCGAGGTGGCCGCCTCTGCCCTTGACCTGGCGCCCCGCGAGGTGGTGGCGGCGTGGCAGGTTGTCCTTGCGGCCAGGAGCGCTACTGCGCCAGGAACCGACCGGCCGGGGTCTTCCTGGCCAGGGGCCGGCCTGGCCAGCCTTCTCGTGCACGGCTCGTCTGAGGCAGTGCTCAACGTCTGGGACACCGCGCTCGCGGTGATCCTGGCCTCGGAGGAACTCGACGGAATCGCCACCGCGCTTTACACCGTCGGCGAGCCGGTCGCGATCGACGGGCTGTTTGACGCCTACGCGTCGGCCGCCGGGACTAGCAGGAGCGCGGCCGCGCCGGGGCCGGCCGGCGGCGGCGCGGGCACCGAAGAGAGCCCAGAAGAAAACTCCCGAGCGGAGGGCGGTTCAGCTCGCGATCACGGCTCCGCGCTCTCGCTGGCCTTGGAGACGCTCGCCGATCTCGCGGTCGTCGAACTGGGCACCGAGGAGTCCGACGGCAGCTTGACGGTGGCCCTGTCCCCGCTGGGCACCTGGGGCGTCCACCGGCGGCTGCGCGCCCAGGGCTGGCACGTGCCGGTACTCGGGGCGGCGGCCAGATACGACGCGAGCGGGCTGCTGGCGGCGCTCGCCGACTGCGACGCCGAAGACGGCGAAGCCGAGATCACGATCTGGCTGGCCGCTCGCGACCCGGCCGCGGCGGCATCGGAATTGATCGCGGCCGCGGCCTCGGGATCGCCAGGTCAGCGCGGAGCAGCGTTCGCGGTGCTCGACCGGATCGGGCTCGGCGCTCTCGATGAGGTCAAGGAAGCGCAATCGGATCCGCTGCTGCGAGCCCACGCCGCGGTCTGGCTGCTCGAGCACGGCGAGGACGTGGAGCTTGACCCGCAGGACCGCACCTGGCTGCTGGTCGACCTCGGCTCCGGCCTGCTCGAAGAGGCCAACCCGGCCGATGTCGTCGCCGAACTGCTGCCCAGCCTGCCGCCCGAGGACCAGGTCGAGATCGTGTCCGGGCTGTGGCAGGTGAGCCATCCAGGCGTGACCGACCTGCTGACGGCGCTGAGCGATCATCACCCCGACCCGAGCGTGGCGCGGGCGGCCAGGAAGGCGGCGTTCAAGGCGCGCTCGCCGGCCGCCAGCACGGACTGAACCCGCGGCGGTTGCCGAGGCGAGGGTTGCTGAGCCGACGCTGATTGAGTCAGGCTGCCGCATTGGCTTCGTAGACTGAACTATTCCCGATCGCGCGTGGGCGCTCGGAGTTGACGGCCTGGAGGACTGCCGGTGAGTATCAAGCCGATCCGCTTGTTCGGAGATCCCGTGCTCCGCACGCCCGCCGATCCCGTCACGGTGTTCGACGTGGAGTTGCGCAAGCTGGTCGCCGACCTCACCGACACGATGCAGGACGCGCCCGGCCTCGGGCTCGCCGCGCCGCAGATCGGAGTCGGCCTGCGGGTGTTCACCTACTACGTCGACGACGAGCTTGGTCACCTGATCAACCCGGACCTCGACCTGTCCGGTGACGAGGACACCGACGACGAAGGCTGCCTGTCGTTTCCCGGTCTGGCCTTTCCGACCAAGCGCTTTTACGGCGTGGTCGCGCGCGGCTTCAACATGTACGGCGAGCCGGTGACGGTCGAAGGCAGCGGCCTGCTGGCCCGGTGCGTGCAGCACGAGACCGACCACCTGGACGGCGTGCTCTTCATCGACCGGCTCGACGCCGAGCAGCGCAAGCTCGCGATGAAGGAGATCAGGTCCTCGCAGTGGTGGGGCGAGCCGATTCCCGCCGTCAAGGTCTCGCCCCACCTGATGCACGGCAAGGCCCTCTAGCCGAAAGGCCCTGTAGCTGATGCGTCTGGTGTTTGCCGGCACGCCCGCGACGGCCGTGCCTTCGCTGACCGCGCTGCTGGCCTCCAAGCACGAGGTAGCCGCGGTCGTAACCAGGCCGGATGCCCCGGCCGGCCGTGGCCGCCGGGTCGCGGCGAGCCCGGTTGCCCAGTACGCGCTGGGAGCCGGGATCGAGGTGCTCAGGCCGGTCAAGCCGTCCGAGCCCGAGTTCCTCGCCCGGCTGGCCGAGATCGCCCCCGACTGCTGCCCGGTCGTCGCCTACGGCGCGCTGATCCCCGGCAAGGCGCTGGCGATCCCGCCGCACGGCTGGGTGAACCTGCACTTCTCGGTCCTGCCCGCCTGGCGCGGGGCCGCCCCGGTCCCGCACGCGATCCGGCACGGCGACGAGATCACCGGCGCGACCACCTTCAGCCTCGTCGCCGAGCTCGACGCCGGCCCGGTCTACGGAGTACTCACCGAGCCGATCCGGCCGGTCGATACGGCCGGTGACCTGCTTGAGCGGCTGAGCGTATCGGGCGCCCAGTTGCTGGTCGCCACGCTCGACGGCATCGAGTCCGGCGAACTGCAGGCCCGGCCGCAGCCGAACGAGGGGATCTCGCTGGCCCCCAAGCTGGCCAAGTCCGATGCCAGGGTCACCTGGAAGCTGCCCGCCCTCGCGGTCGACCGGCTGATCCGTGCCTGCACTCCGGCGCCCGGAGCGTGGACGACCTTCCACGGCGCCAGCCTGAAGGTCTGGCCGGTCAGGCTGGCCCGAGGATCAGACGGGCCGGACTGCGGCCCAGGGGAGATCGTGGTGACCGGTTCCCGCGTCCTGGTCGGGACGGGGACGGTGCCGGTCGAGCTGAGCGAGGTCCAGCAGGAGGGCAAGCGCCGGATGCCCGCCGCCGACTGGGCCCGCGGGGTCGCGAACAGCGGTCGCCCGCTGATCGTTGACTGACCGGGGCCGCTGACATGGCACCCCCTGAGATGGCTGGCACCGTCCGCCCGCGCACCGACCGGGTCAGGCTGACCGCGCACTCGGTGCTTTCGGCCGTGAGCACCCGCGACGCCTACGCCAACCTCTTGCTGGCGTCCGCGCTGCGGGAGGCGGGCCTGCACGGGAAAGACGCGGCGCTCGCGACCGAACTGGTCTACGGAACACTGCGGAACCGGGGCTGTTACGACGCGATCATTGGCCTGTGCGCGGACCGGGCGATCGACCAGATCGACCTACCGGTCCTCGACGCGCTCCGTCTCGGCGCGCACCAACTGCTCAGCCTGCGCATCAAGTCGCACGCCGCCGTGGCGACCGCCGTCGACCTGGTGATCAGTGTGGCGGGGCGGCGGCCTTCCGGCTTCGCGAACGCCGTGCTCCGCCGGATCGCGCCGCGCGACCTCGAGTCGTGGATCCAGATCGTCGCGCCCGACCGGTCAGAAGACCTGACCGGGCACCTGTCGGTCAGGTACAGCCACCCCCGCTGGATCGTCGCCGCCTTCGCGGACGCGCTGGGGGAGAAGCTGATCGGCTCGGCGCCGGAGACCGAGGCGGTGCTCGCGGCCGACGCCGGTCGTCCGATCGTTCACCTGACCGCTGCGCCCGGGCACTGCGATCCGGCCGAATTGGTCGAGTCCGGCGCTGCGGCCGCGGCTCGGTGGTCGCCGTTTGGCGCCTACCTGCGTCATGGCGATCCCGCCGAGATCGCCGCCGTGGCGGCCGGACGAGCTTGGGTCCAGGATGAGGCCAGTCAACTCGCCGCGTATGCGCTCACCCAGGCCGCTACTCAAGGCGACGGACAGCGAGGCGACGGACAGCGAGGCGACGGACAGCGCTGGCTCGACCTGTGCGCCGGGCCGGGCGGCAAGGCCCGGTTGCTCGCCGGGCTAGCGGCCCAGCGGGACACGGCCCTGCTCGCCTGCGATGTGCACGCACACCGCGCCGAACTCGTACGCGCGGCCTTCGGCCGCCTCAGCGTGGCTTCCGGCGACCCCGGTGCGGAGGCGGCGTCCGGCAACCTGAGTGCGGTTCCCGGCGACCCCAGTGCGGCTTCCAGGAGCCTCGGTGCGGCGTCCGGCAATCTCAGCGTGGCGCCAGGCGATGGGCATCTGGCTGCGCAGGTGGTCGTGGCCGACGGGACGGTGCCGGCGTGGCGGGCCGGAGCGTTCGACCGGGTGCTGGCCGATGTTCCTTGTTCCGGACTGGGCAGCTTGCGCCGTCGGCCCGAAGCACGCTGGCGGCGCCAGCCCGACGACATCGTCGCGCTCGCCGGACTGCAGCGAGGACTGCTCACCTCCGCGCTCGACGCCGCTCGTCCAGGCGGCGTGGTCGGCTACGTGACCTGTTCGCCGCATCTGGCCGAGACCAGGCAGGTGCTGGCCGATGTGCTAGCGACGCGCGCCGGGATCGAGGTACTGGACGCTCCCGCGGTCCTGGCCGAGGTTCCCGACCTGCGCTGCCCCGAGCCCTATTCGAGGTACGCCCAGTTCTGGCCGCACCGCCACGGCACCGACGCGATCTTCGTCGCGTTGCTGCGCATCGCCTCTTGACCCGGATCTCGTTCCAGCCACCAACGATCACGGCGAGTTAGCCGTCCGGCCGTCGAAAAATCATCATGATCATGAAATCTGACCCGATATAGCCGAATGCGGCCGTGTGTTGCGCGGTGGTTCTTAAAAGAGCGGTCGTTGGCCGCCTGTCTGCTGGGTGGCGCCTTTGGCGGCGACTAGGGAGCGGCCTTTCTGGCGGGGGAGGCGGGTGCCCCCTAGGTCGGCGCGCTGGCCGCGTTCGTAGCCGTCGCGGTAGCCGCTGCCGCTGTAGGTGACTCTGGCCTTCCTGGTCACTGGGTAGGCCTGCTCAACTTGCTGGCGGATTACTACGGAGCGGTCGGCGAGGACGATCGCGGTCCGGTCGGAATTGCCGGCGGCGCCGCCGGTGGCGACGGTGACGGCTCCGTGCTCGGCCTGCCGTACCCGGGCGATCACGGCCGTTGCGAAGCCCAGCAGCCAGCTGCGGCGCCAGGCTCGGGCGCTGCTGCTCCAGTCGGGGACGCGCGCTCCGGCCAGGCCATGGGCCATCTGGATGAGCACCGAGGTGTACAGAAGGTCGGTGCGCTCGATGTCAGAACCGAAGCCGAAGATGTGCACCCGGGTGCCTGGGCGGGTGCTGTTCAGCAGGATGCACTGGCAGCGCAGCGCGGAGGCGAGGCCGCAGAGCAGGTGTGCCTTCTCCCTCGCCCAGGGGTTGTCGATGTCAAGTATCCGGTTGGCCGGCTGATCGGTCTCTGGCTGATCAGCGGCGAGCAGCGCTCTGTCGATGCCGTACTTGGCCATGAGCTCAGCTGCCTTGGTGGTGAAGGCCTGCGCCTCGGCGGGGGTTACCGCGTCGTCTTCGGCCTGGGCCAGCAGCTTGCGTACCCGGTCAAGTAGCCGCTCGGGTGCATCGGTCAGTAGCACACAGCCTCCTTGGGTGGTGGCCTTCTTGAGTGGGGCATCCGAACCTGTGAGCGAAAGTAGCGCAGGGGTATGACAGTGTCCGGGCGACTCGCGGAACCGTAGACTGCGCTTGTTATGACGACACAGATCGCGCCGAGCATCCTTGCCGCCGACTACGCCAGGCTCGCCGACGAGGCGGCGGAGGTCGCCGAGGTCGCTGACTGGCTGCACATCGACGTGATGGATGGGCATTTCGTTCCGAATCTGACGATCGGCCTGCCTGTCGTCACCGCGCTTCTCAAGCACACTGGCATGCCGCTTGATTGCCATCTGATGATTTCAGACCCGGATCGCTGGGCACCGGAATATGCCGAGGCGGGCGCTGCGAACGTGACGATTCACGTCGAGGCGGCCGCTGCTCCGGTCAGGACCCTGCGGATGATCAGGTCGGCCGGTGCCCGGGCGGGGCTTGCGGTCAACCCAGGGACTGCGATCGAGCCTTATGCCGACCTGATCGGCGAGGTCGACATGCTTTTGGTGATGACCGTCGAGCCCGGCTTCGGCGGGCAGCATTTCCTTGATCTCGTGCTGCCGAAGGTGGCCAGAGCGCGTCAGCTGATCGCCAGGCACGGCGGAGAAATCTGGCTTCAGGTCGACGGCGGCGTGAGCGAGGAGACAATCGAACGCTGCGCGGCGGCTGGCGCGGACGTCTTCGTGGCCGGCACGGCGGTATTTGGCTCGCAGGACCCGGTGGCGGCCATCCGGCAGTTGCGGGCCAAGGCCGACGCCGCCACAGCGCGCTAACCGGAGCCACAGCGGCTAACCGCGGGGCAGCAGGTAACTACAGCAGGCAGAAAATTTGCCGCGAGGGCTGTCGAATCCCGGTGCGCCCGTTCGTCGGAACTGGCGTGGGGGGCACAGAACCGAATTCAAGGAGATGATCATGGCTCAGTACGCGATCTTGATTTACGAGGCCGAGAGCGGCTACGCCAACGGCGGCCCCGAGGTCTGGCAGGAAGTCGGCGCTGCGCACACCCGGTTCGCCCAGCAGGTTGGTGAGAAGGGCGGCAAGATCACGGGCGGCGACGCGCTTGAGCCGACCGCGACCGCGACGTCCATCAGGGGCGACGTCGTGACCGACGGCCCGTTCGCCGAGACCAAGGAAGCGCTCGGCGGGTTCTACCTGATCGAGGCCCGCGATCTGGATCACGCGATCGAGATCGCCAAGCTTTGCCCGGCCCGGTTCGGCGGAGTAGAGGTCCGTCCGATCATGGACACCTCTGGGATGTGACTGGCCTGCCTTGGATCGGCAAGCACCGTCAGCGCGTTCTGCGGACGCCAGTCCGCAGAACGCGCTGAACGCAGACAATTCGGCGGCGTCGGCGCGCGATCACGGTGTTTGCCAGCACCGTGCGATCCGCGCCGCCGTCGCCGAGGCGCACCGCCGCGAATGGGCGTTCGTGCTCGCGGCGACAGCACGGGTTACCCGCGACCTCGACGCGGCCGAGGAATGCGTGCAGGACGCCTACGTCGCGGCACTCGATGCCTGGGCTAAGCAGGGCGTCCCGCGTAATCCGGCCGCGTGGCTGACCACGGCGGCCAGGCACCGGGCACTCGATGGCCTGCGTCGGGACCGGACGCTTCGGTCGAAACTGCCGCTGCTCATCGGTGAGCAGGTCGATGAGCCTTCGGCCAGCAAGGCGCAGGACGACCCGATCGGCGATGACCGGCTGCGGCTGATCTTCACCTGCTGCCACCCGGCGCTGGCGAGGGAGGCTCAGCTCGCGCTGACGCTGCGGCTGGTATGCGGGCTGTCCACGAGCGATATCGCCCGGGCGTTCCTGGTGTCCGAGCCGACCATGGCCGCGCGGGTCACGAGGGCGAAGAAGAAGATCTCGGCGGCCAGGATCGCCTACCGGGTGCCAGAAGCCGCTGAGCTGCCCGACCGGCTCGACGCCGTCCTGACCGTGATGCACCTGGTCTTCACCACCGGGCACACCGCGCCGAGCGGGCCCGTGCTGGTCCGCGACGACCTGGTGGACCGGGCTATCTCGCTGGCCAGGATGCTGCGTCAGCTCATGCCGGATGAGCCAGAGGCGGCCGGGCTGCTCGCGCTGATGCTGATCACCGACGCCCGGCGTCGAACCAGGACCGACGAGGCGGGCAACCTGCTGCTGCTCGAACAGCAGGACCGGTCGCAGTGGGACGGTAGCCAGATCGCCGAGGGCGCGGCTCTGGTGACCGAGGCACTTCGTCGGCAAACACCAGCAGCGCGGTGTCCGGACGGCCGTCAGGAGACCGCGCTGCGCTGCGGCGGCCGACCTGGCCGGTTCGTCCTGCAGGCCGCGATCGCCGCGGTGCACGGCGAGGCGCCGAGCTACGCCGCGACGGACTGGCCGCAGCTGCTCGTTCTGTACGACCGGCTGCTGCGAGCCTGGCCGTCGCCGGTGGTCGCGCTGAACCGGGCGGTGGTCATCTCCATGGTCAGCGGGCCCCAGGCCGCTCTGGACGAACTAGCCGAGCTGGAGGCCGACGGGCGGCTCGGCGGATATCACTACCTGCCGGCGGCCAGGGCCGACCTGCTGAGGCAGCTCGGGCGGCGGGCCGAGGCACTGTGCGCCTACGAGACCGCGCTGAAGCTGGCCGAGAACCCGGCCGAGCAGGCCTTCCTGGCCGGCCGGATCGCCGAGGTATCCGGATAGCAGGGTATTAGCGCGCGGCAAGCCCGGATGGCCGTGCCGTAGGTGCGATTTGCACTACAGTGCTTGCCGTGACCCGACGCCCGCTCGAAGAAATCATCGATCCAGGCTGGGCGGAAGTGCTTGAGCCAGTTGCGGGGAAGATCGCCGAAGCGGGCGATTTCCTGCGCGCCGAGATCGCGGCCGGCCGCGCCTACCTGCCCTCAGGCGAGAACGTGCTGCGCGCCTTCAAACAGCCGTTCGACGAGGTCAGGGTGCTGATCGTCGGTCAGGATCCGTATCCGACGCCAGGACACCCGGTCGGGCTGAGCTTCTCGGTCGCGCCGACCGTCAAGCCGATTCCGCGCAGCCTGCAGAACATCTTCCGGGAGTACACCGCGGACCTGGGCCACCCGACCCCGTCCAACGGGGACCTTACGGCATGGACCGAGCGCGGCGTGCTGCTGCTCAACAGGGTGCTGACCGTGCAGCCAGGTAAGCCGGGCTCGCACCGCGGCAAGGGCTGGGAAGCGGTGACGGAGCAGGCCATCAAGGCGCTCGCGGCCCGCGAAGGGCCGCTGGTGGCGATCTTGTGGGGGCGGGACGCCCGCAATCTCGCGCCGCTGCTCGGCGACATTCCCAGGATCGAATCGGCGCACCCCAGCCCGATGTCGGCTGACTCCGGCTTCTTCGGTTCGCGGCCCTTCAGCCGGGCCAGCACTGCCCTTGAACGGGAAGGCGGCACCGAACTGGATTGGAAGCTGCCCTAGGGTTCACCTGCCCGATCACCAGGGGTTAGGTAGCACAATGGGGCAATGACTGCTTTGCCGGATGTTGCGGTGGGCGCGGGCCCGGATACCGGTCGCGCCGCGACCGAGGGCGCCGGGCCGGTGATCTCGGTGCGCGGGCTGGGCGTCGCATTCGGGTCGGTGCGGGCGCTCGACGGCATTGACCTGTCGATCATGCCGGGCGAGGTCGTCGCGCTGGCGGGGGAAAGCGGCGTAGGCAAGACGACTCTCCTGCGGACGCTCGGCGGGGACATCAGGCCCTCGCGCGGTGAAATCCTTTTTCGCGGCAGGCCGCTGCCCGCTGATCCGCTCGCGGTCGCCCGGTGCGGCGTCGGCGTGGTCTGGCAGGACCTGTCACTCTGCGACAACCTCGATATCGCGTCGAACCTGATGCTCGGTCGGGAGCGTCGCCGCCAGTTGCTTTCCGAAGTTAAGCTGCACGCCGATGCGTCGGCCGTGCTGTCCGGGCTCGGAATTCCGCTGAATGACACGACGCGCAGCATACGGTCGCTGTCCGGCGGGCAGCGCCAGCTCGTCGCGATCGCCAGGGCCATGGCCGACCGGCCGCCGCTGCTGCTGCTCGACGAGCCGACGAAGTCGCTCAGCATCAAGCACGCGATGCAGTTCGAGGAGCTCATCGCCGAGGTCCGGCACCAGACCACGGTCGTGATCGCGACCCATGACCTTGACCTGATGTTCCGGATGGCCAGCCGGATAGTGGTGCTCAGGCACGGCAGGATCGTGGCCGAGGTTAACCCGGCGGTCGTCCACCGGGACGAGGTCATCGCGCTGCTGTCCGGGCAGGAAGTTAACTCATCGGCCCGACGCCAGCTCACCAGGCTGCACGGACTGACCGGAAAGCTGGTGGCGGCCGACCCGTCCTCGAGCCTGTCACTGATCTTGTCGGCTCTGGGCGCGGCGCTCGGGTCCGAGCGGCTGTGCATGCACCTTGCCGCCGGAGGCGAGCTGGCCTGCGCGGCGTCGCTCGGACTTCCCGACGGGCTGCTTGACCGCCTGGCGCGGCTGCCGATCGGCCCGAGCGGCGGCCCGGCTGGCCTGGCCGCCGCGACCGAACGGACGGTGATCGCCGAGAACGCACAGGCTGACTGGAAGCTGATCAATGGGCTCGCGGCCGCCTCCGGGATCGCGAGTTCCTGGTCGGTGCCCGTGCTGGCGAGAGACGGGCTGGCCGGCGTCATCACCGGGTTCGGCGCCGTGCCAGGCCGGCCAGAGCGCGACCAGCTTGAGCTGGTGACCGTCTACGCCGGTTATGCGGCGAGCGCGATCGAGCGAGACCAGTTGCTCAACGAGGTCACCGAGCGCAACCGGGTGCTCGAGACGATCAGGGAAGTGCTCGAGACGCTAGCCGGCCCGATCCCGGTCAGCGAAGGGATACCGCTTGCCCTCGAATCGCTGTGCCGGGGTCTGCAAGCCGACGAGGTGACGTTGATGACCTGCCCGGACGGCGGTGAGCCGCAATGCCGTGGCAGTGCCTCGTCGGCCGGTCCCGGCCGGGCGGAAGCGGCGGAGCTGTGTGCGGCCCGGCTGATCTGCGCCGAGTCAATGGCCGGGGCGCAGCCCGGCACGGCTCAGTGGGTCAGCTGCGGCGACGGTCAGCGGAATCTCGCGGTGACCTTCACCGCGCCGGGCGGGCGCAGCGTGCTGCTCGCTTGCTGGCAAGGAGAACCGCCGACTTCGGCGGCAACCGTCCTGGCCGAAGACGCCGCGCACTCGCTCAGGCTGGCGCTCGAGCGCGAGCAGGCAGCGCTCGCGCAGCAGGACGCGGCCGCGTTGCGGCGGTCGCAGGAACTGCAGCGGGATTTCCTGTCCAGGCTCAGCCACGAGCTGCGAACGCCGCTGACGGCGATCCGCGGCTACGCCTCCAGCCTGTTGCAGCCCGATGTCACCTGGGACGCCGAGTCGCAGGAGCGCTTCCTGACCAGGATCGCGGCCGAGTCGGCCCGGCTTGGCCGTCTCGTGGATGACCTGCTCGATTTCTCCGCGATCGAGCTCGGTATCCTGCGGCTGCAGCCGGACTGGTGCGACATCAAGCTGGTGCTCGAAGCGGCGGTGGCGTGCCTGCCGCCCGACGGACGGCGCATGGTGCACATCGACTGCGCGCCTGACCTGCCGGTGATCTGGGCCGACCACGACCGGCTTGAGCAGGTGTTCGTGAACTTGCTGGCGAACGCCATCGGGCACAATCCGCCCGGAACCGAGGTCACTGTGCGGGCCGAGACTGCCCATCGCGCGCAGGTGTCGATCACGGTCGCCGACGAGGGCGTCGGCTTGCCTGCCGACGTCGCCGTCGCGCCATTCGAACCCAGGCGATTGCGCAGCAGCAAGACCGGAGGCGCAGGTCTCGGCTTGTCGATCACGCGCGGTATCGTGACGGCGCATGGCGGCCGACTCGAGGTAAAGCCAGCGGCCGCGGGGGCCAGCTTCGCCGTCACGCTGCCGATCGAGGAGGGGCTGGCGCCGTCGGCTAGCGGCGAGCCGCGCGCTCGCACTGGTCAGGTGCCCGGCTCGGACTCCGGGCAGTGGGTGCGGAAGGAGGCGGTCGAGCGTGGCCGAGCAGGTCGCTAGGACACGCGCGCTCGTCGTCGAAGACGATCTGAACATCGTCGACCTCATCCGATCCAACCTGGCTGTGCGCGGATTCGACACGGTGGTTTCCACTGACGGATCGCGCGCCCTGCAGTTGCTCGACACCGAGGCGCCGGACATCGTGCTGCTCGACTTGATGCTGCCCGAGGTCGACGGCTTCGAGCTGTGCAGGCAGATGCGCGAGCGGTCGGGCGTCGCGATCATCGTCGTGTCGGCCCGGGGCGGCGAGCGGGACAAGGTGACAGCGCTCAATATGGGCGCGGACGACTACATGACCAAGCCGTTCAGCATCGAGGAGCTGCTTGCCCGGATCACCGCCACCCTGCGCCGCACCAGGCCGCAGGCGCCTAGCGACATGGTGCCGCAGCTGATCGTGATCGGGGAGCTGCGGATCGACCTGGCCAAGGAGGAAGTGTTCCGGCAGGGCGAACGGGTGCACCTGACGCCGACGGAGTTCGCGCTGCTGAGGGAGCTCGTCACGAACCGGGGCAAGCTGCTGACCCACGCGCACCTGTTGCGCCGGGTATGGGGTCACGGGTACGAGACGGAGACCGAGTACGTTCGCGTCTACGTGCGCAGGCTGCGCGCCAAGCTTGAAGACGACGGCGGACCGCCGTTGATCATGACTCAGCCAAGAGCCGGCTATCGACTGGCGTCTGATTAGTCTGGATATAATCGACTAATCAGACTTGCGTGTTAACGCTTTATTAACGGGGCCTGGCAAACGTTAACGCCGTGTTTCTGCGCCAAGTTCTAGGGTTTTGGCAGCCAAGCAGGGTGAACGCTTGGCCATCGGCAGACATTGGCTGCGATGGTCAAGCATGTTAATGAGGTGATCAGATGGGACTTAGTACTAGAAGTGAGGGAGGTCAGCCCTCCCGTTCGCACGGCCACGGCAGGTCTCGTCACGTCCGCGGAGTCGGCTGGGTGGGCCTGGCCGCGGCCGTGAGCCTGGCAGCCGCGGCGTGCTCATCGTCGTCGACCTCCTCGGCAGGAGGGACGTCAAGCGGTTCGAACAAGGTACCGGGCGGCTTGAGCATCAGTTCGTTCTCCGTTGACATCGCGAAGACGATGTCGCAGTTCAAGCCGCTGACGCAGTTCGCGACCAAGGGGGACGACTCCCTGCAGGTGGGCGTGATCCTGCCGGACACCACGTCGTCGACGCGGTGGGTTGACTTCGACCAGCCGTACCTGAATGACGCCTTCGCCGACGCCGGGTACACCCAGGCGCAGTACCGGATCGACAACGCGCAGGGCAGCGACGCGACCGAACTCGACGATGCCACCGCCGACATCAACCTGGGCGCGAAGATCCTCCTCGTGACCCCGCTCGATGGACCCACCGGCGTGGCGATCGCGAAGCTGGCCGAGTCCAAGGGCGTCACCGTGATCGCCTACGACCGCGCCATCTTCGAAGGTTCGAGCACCTACTACGTCAGCTTCGACAACGAGAAAGTGGGCGAGCTGATCGGCCAGGGCTTCAACACCTGCCTTACCGACTGGAAGGTCTCCAAGCCTCAGGTCTTCGTCCTGAATGGCGGCGAGGACACCGACCCCAACGCGATCTCGTTCGCTGAGGGTTACAACAAGGTTGTCTGGGGCCAGAAGGCCAAGACTGTCAACGCGGGCGCTACCAGCAGCACCGGCGCCAAGCTGGTAGGCGAGAACTTCGCTCCCGGGTGGGACAACACCAAGGGCGGCACCATCTTCCAGCAGGAATTCACCGCTCACAAGACGATCAACGCCACCATCGAGGCCAACGACGGGCTCGCCAACGCGGTGATCACCGACCTCAAGGGTGACGGAATCAAGCCCCTCACGGTTCCGACCACCGGACAGGACGCCACCGCCCAGGGCATGGCCTGGATCCTCGAGGGCTACCAGTGCGGTTCGGTCTACAAGGCCGTGTACCTGGAGGCCCAGGACTCCGTGGCGCTGGCCACCATCCTGCTCGCCGGGGACAAGCCGCCGACGGCTCTGCTGAACTCGACGACTGTCGACCCGGCCGACGCGACCGTCAAGGAGCCGGCGTCGCTGCTGACCCCGGTGTGGGTGACCGCGACCAACATGGAGTCGACGGTAGTCAAGGACGGTTTCGACCCCGCCTCGGCCATCTGCGCGATCGCGGGCGCGAGCCTGTGCACCAAGAACGGGATTCAGTAACCATCTGATCTGAGGTGCCTCGACGGGGCTGGCGGACCCTGCGCGCAGGGTCCGCCAGCCCCAGCAGGACGAGGCGGTTAAATCGGCCCGGACTGGCTGAAAGCGGGGAAATGGAGGGGCACGGATATGCTCTGCGGTGGCGGTATGCCAGTGCGGCGGGAGCTCAAACTAGGCAAGGCACGGACGAGTCTTCACCATGACTGACATAAACGACGCCCTGGAAGGCGCGAGTCGCGGCGAGGCAGCCGCGGAACCCCTGCTGAAGCTGAGGGGCATCGACAAGCACTTCGGGCCGGTGCAGGCGCTCTACGGGGTGGACCTGGACCTGTTCGCCGGCCAGGTGACCGGCCTGTGCGGTGATAACGGCGCCGGGAAGTCGGTGCTCACCCGCACGATCGCCGGCGTGCACCAGCCGGACCACGGTCAGGTCTACTTCGAGGGGCGAACGGTCCACATCCGCAGCACCAGGGACGCCGCCGCGCTGGGGATCGAGACCGTCTACCAGGATCTGGCGCTGGCCGACAACCTGGACATCGTCCAGAACATGTTCCTCGGCCGCGAGCGGTTGCGCCGCGGCCTGCTCGACGAGGACTCGATGGAAGGGGAGGCGGCCGAGACGCTCAGCACGCTCCACGTGACCACGGTCCGTTCGATCCGGCAGCCAGTGGCTTCGCTTTCCGGAGGTCAGCGGCAGGCCGTGGCGGTGGCCAAGGCTGTGATGTGGAACTCCAAGCTGGTCCTGCTGGACGAGCCCACCGCTGCCCTCGGGGTCGTGCAGACCCGGACGGTGCTCGACCTGGTCAAGCGGCTCAGGGACCGCGGACTGGCGGTGATGGTCATCTCCCACAACCTGAACGACGTCTTCGAGATCGCCGACCGGATCGCGGTGCTGTACCTGGGCAGAATGGTGGCCCAGGGGCCGGCGTCCGACTTCGACCGGCAGAGCGTGGTCGAGTACATGACGACAGGCAGCTTCAGCGGGCGGCCGTTCGAGCCCGCCGGTTCCGCCAGTGGCGAGGGCTGAGCCTGTGACCGTGGATCCCGCCCAGACCCCGACCGCGACGCCAGACGGCACGGCCGGGACCGGCGTTGCCACCGCCGAGGCCGCGGCGGCCAGCGTCCCGCCCGAGTACGCCGCCCAGTCGCTCGGCCAGTACGTGCGCGCCTCGTGGACCGGCGTCCGCAGCGGCAACAGCGGTGTCCTGCCCGTCATCCTGGCCATGGTGCTGGTCGCCGTCGTGTTCGAGATCATCACTCCCGAGCACGCCTTCCTGCGGCCGAGCAACCTCGTCTACATCTTCGGCCTGAGCACCGTGTACATGGTGCTGGCGGTAGCCGAGACGGTGGTCCTGCTACTCGGCGAGATCGACCTCTCGGTCGGCGCGGTCGCGATGATCGGCGGGGTAGTCGCCTTCAAGCTGGTCCAGCACCCCGGGCCGGGCTGGCCGTGGTGGGCGGCGGTGCTCGCCGCGCTGGTGGTCTGCGGCGTGATCGGTGCTCTCCAGGGGACGGTGACCGCCCGGCTCAAGATCCCTTCCTTCGTCGTGACCTTGGGCGGGTTCCTTCTGTTCTCGGGAATTCTCATCGTGATACTCGGCGGAGCCGATGGCACGGTGAGCGTCAGCAATACCGATCCCAACCAGCGCGTCATCTATGACATGGTCCAGGGGCTGATCGTCCCGGTCGCCGGCTGGGTGGGCCTGGCCGTGGTGGTCGCCGTCGCCGGCACGCTGCTCTGGCTGCGCGCGGCCGCGAGGCGACGCAGCGGCCTGGCGGCTCCGCCGGTCAGCCTGACTATCATCAGGATCGCGCTGGTGGCACTGGTCGGGGTCGCGGTGGTGCTGATTTGCTCGATCAACCGCGGAAGTGCCCTGGTGGCGATCGAGGGCATTCCCTGGGTAATCCCGATCGTCCTGGTGGTACTTGGCGTCTGGACCCTCGTGCTCCAGCGGACCAAATTTGGTCGCTACCTCTATGCCATCGGGGGCAACCCGGAGGCGGCTCGCCGCGCCGGCGTCAGCCTCGCTGCCATGCGCACCTGGGCCTTCGCGTTGTCCTCCGCGACCGCCGGCCTGGGCGGGATCTTGCTTGGTTCCTTCTTCTTCGGTGAGTACAGCACCAACACGGCCGACCCCGGCCAGCTCGTCCTGTACGCGGTGGCCGCGGCCGTCATCGGAGGCGTCAGCCTCTTCGGCGGCCGGGGCAAGGCAATCCACGGTGTGCTTGGCGGCCTGCTCATCGGCGGCATAGCTTACGGCGTGTCCCTGCTCAACTTGGGTGAGCTGGCCGCGCCGCTGTCGTACATCGTGCCGGGCAGCGTGCTCCTCGGAGCGGTGATGGTTGACGTGCTATCGCGGCGCGGAGCTGGGAGCGTGACCCGTGTCTGACTTCCCGGTGACGACGGACTCTGGCGAGGCTCCTAGGACGTTGTCGGACGTCGAGCTGGCCGGTGACCTCACCGCCGCTCCTGATGTCGCCGAGGCTGACGTCCCGCCCGAGCTTCTCGCCCAGTCGCTTGGCGAGTACATCAGGGCCTGGTGGCAGCGGGTTCGCAGCGGCAACAGCGGCGTACTTCCCGTGGTCATGGCCATCGTGGTGGTCGCCATCAGCTTCGAGATCACGAACTCGAAGTTCCTGTCGCCGCAGAACCTGGTCAACCTCTTCGAGCAGAGCACCGTGTACATGGTGCTGGCGATGGCTGAGATCTTCGTGCTGCTCCTCGCCGAGGTTGACTTGTCGGTTGGCCTGGTCATGGTGCTCGGCAGCGTCGTGGTCGCCGAGCTCGTGCAGCCGAGCGGCGCGAACTGGCCGTGGTGGGCGGCGATCATCGCGGGTCTGGCCGTCTGCTCCGCGTGGGGCGCCATTCAGGGAACGCTCGTCGCCCGGCTCAGGATGCCCTCGTTCATAGTCACGCTCGGCGGGCTGCTGATCCTGGAGGGAGTCGGGATCATCGTCCTCGGCGGGACGCTCGTCGGCATCGGCAACTCCCGGTTCACCAATGAGGTGGTCCTGTACGACATCTTCTGGGGTCAGATCGGCCCGGTGATCAGCTGGATTTTGCTGGTCGTGCTGGTCGCAGCCGCTGGCACCGGTATGTGGTTGCAAGACGTTCGCCGGCGGCGTAACGGCCTGGAGACCGCTCCGCGCAGTCTCACCGCGATGAAGATCGTTCTCATGGCGGTGGCGGGAACCGCAATCGTCGCCATCTGCAACGTCAACCGGGCCCATTCCGGCACGATCGAGGGGGTTCCCTACATCATCGTGATCGTCCTCGTCGTGCTCGTCGCCTGGACGGTCCTGCTGCAGCGAACGCGCTTCGGCCGCTATGTGTACGCCATCGGCGGCAACCCCGAGGCGGCCAGGCGAGCCGGAGTCAGCCTCCCGGGCATCCGAACCTGGGGCTTCGTTCTCGCCGGCCTGACCTCGGGGATCGCGGGCGTGCTGTTCGCCTCGTGGCAGGTCTCGCTTACCACCAACATCATCAAGTCCGCCAACAGCTACGTGCTGCTCGCGATCGCCGCCGCCGTCATCGGCGGTACCAGCCTGTTCGGCGGCCGGGGCAAGACGATCCACGGTGTACTGGGCGGCCTGGTGATCGGCGGCATCTACAACGGCCTCTACTTGCTGGGCGTATCGAGCGAGTGGATTGACGTCGTGGTCGCCGCGGTTCTGCTCGCTGCCGCGGGTGTCGATGTTCTGTCACGCCGGGGCGCGCCGCGCCAGACGTGACCACAAGACCGGTGGCGGGCGGACGTTAATGCCACACCGTCCGCCCGCCGCCCATCACGCCGGCCGCCCATCACGCCCTGCGCAGCGGGCATGGCATACTGGTAAGAGCTGTTATGCGTGCTCCGGGGTCGGTGAAATTCCGAACCGGCGGTCATAGTCCGCGACCCGGCCGAGGCCATCGGCCGGTTGAACCGGTGGAATTCCGGTACCGACGGTTAAAGTCCGGATGGGAGGCAGCACGCGCGCGGCCAGCCGCTGCAAGGCGGGTGGGAGAGTGCACGCTTCGGCGGCGCCTCGGGCCGCGTCAGGGCGTCTCATCGCGTCCCCCGGAGCCTGACGGATAGAACAGGTTTCGAGGAGAGGCGCAGATGTTCACCGGAATCGTGGAAGAACTCGGCGAGGTCACCGGCCTTGACCGGCTTGGCGATTCGGCCAAGCTCACCGTTCGCGGCACGCTCGCCGTGACCGGCGTCACGCAGGGTAGTTCGATCGCGGTAAACGGCGTGTGCGTGACGGTCACGGGTCTGGCCGAGAGCGAGTTCACCGCCGATGTGATGGGGGAGACGCTCGCCAGGACCAGCCTGGGGGCCCTGACCCCGGGCAGCCCGGTCAACCTTGAGCGGCCGGTCGCCGCGGGCGGGCGGCTTGACGGCCACATCGTCCAGGGCCATGTCGACGGCACCGGCGTGGTAATCGAAAGCAGGCCGGGCGATCGCTGGCACGTCCTGCGAATCTCCACCATGCCCGCGCTAATGCGTTATATAGCGAAAAAGGGCTCTGTAGCCGTCGACGGCGTCAGCCTCACGATCTCCGAGCTCGGCCAGAGCTGGTTTGAGGTCAGCCTGATTCCGGAAACCCTGGCGCGGACCACGCTTGGCCGCAGCGGAGTCGGCGACGTGGTGAACATCGAGGTGGACGTGATCGCCAAGTACGTGGAGCGGCTGCTGGCCACCGATGCCCGATGACCGCGCCAGCTCAGCGGGTGGTCGATGGCATCCGGCTCGACGAGGTGGATCGAGCGATCACCGACATCGCGGCCGGCCGCGCTGTCATCGTCGTCGACGACGCGGACCGGGAGAACGAGGGCGACATCATCTTCGCGGCCAGCAAGGCGACGCCCGAGCTGCTCGCGTTCACGATCAGGCACACCAGCGGGGTCATCTGCGTGCCGATGCTCGGCGAGGAGCTCGACCGGCTCCAGCTGCCGCTGATGACCACGCAGAACAAGGAGCGGATGCGGACCGCGTTCACCGTCAGCGTCGACGCCCGCGATGGCGTGACCACAGGGATCTCGGCCGCCGACCGGACCAGGACGGTGCGGCGGCTGGTCGATTCGGCGACCGAGCCTTACGAGCTGGTGCGGCCCGGGCACGTGTTCCCGCTTCGGTACATGCCGGGCGGCGTGCTGCGCCGGCCCGGTCACACCGAGGCGGCGGTCGACCTGGCCCGGCTGGCCGGGCTGACGCCCGCCGGTGTGCTCGCCGAGGTCGTCAACGACGACGGGACGATGACCAGGCTGCCCGGGCTCCGCGAGTTCGCCGACGAACACGGCCTGCCGCTGATCTCGATCGCTCAGCTGATCGAGTACCGCCGGCACAACGAGCAAATGATCACCCGGGTGGTCGAGACGACGGTTCCGAACGAGTACGGGCAGTGGCGCGCGATCGGCTACCTCAACAACCTGGACGGCACCGAGAACCTGGCGCTGGTGCTCGGCGATATCAGCACCGGTAATGGCTCGGTCAAGCCGGACGTGCTGGTGCGGATGCACTCCGAGTGCCTGACCGGCGATGTTCTCGGCTCGCAGCGGTGTGACTGCGGCACCCAGCTGAACGCCGCGATGGCCGCGATCGCCGCCGAAGGCGCGGGCATCGTGCTGTACCTGCGCGGACACGAGGGCCGGGGGATCGGCCTGCTCAGCAAGCTGCGCGCGTATCAGCTGCAGGACGCCGGGGCTGACACCGTCGATGCCAACACCGAGCTTGGCTTCCCGGTCGACGCGCGCGAGTACTCGACCGGCGGGCAGATGCTCGCCGATCTCGGGGTCAGCTCGCTGCGGCTGCTCACCAACAACCCGGACAAGATCAAGGGGCTGGCCGACTTCGGACTTGAGGTGACCGGGACGGTCGCGCTGCCGGTCAGCGCGACCCCGCACAACCTGCGCTACCTGGTCGCCAAGCGGGACCGGCTTGGGCACCTGATCGAGCTGACCGTGCCCGGTGAGCCCACGGCAGCGGCAGGCGACCGGTGAGCGGGACCGGCCGGCCGGACGCCGAAGCGGTAGCGGCCGCCGGCCTCACCATGGCGATCGTGGCCACCCGGTGGAACGCGGAGATCACCGATGTCCTGGTCAACCGGGCTCTGGCGGCGGCGAAGGCGTGCGGCGTGGACTCGCCGTCGCTGGTGCGCGTCGCCGGGGCGGTCGAACTGCCCGTCGTCGCCGCGGCCCTGGCCCGCAATCATGACGCGGTGGCCTGCCTCGGCGCCGTGATCAGGGGCGGCACTCCGCACTTTGACTACGTTTGCGACGCGGTGACCTACGGCCTGACCCGGGTAGCGCTCGATACCGGGACGCCGGTCGGCAACGGTGTGCTCACCTGCGACACGATCGAGCAGGCGATCGAGCGCAGCGGCGGAGCCGGGAGCAAGGAAGACAAGGGCTGGGAGGCGGTGATCGCCGCCCTGGACACCGCGCTGGTGCTACGCGGAATCGGCTAGCGGGGCCAGGTGAGCACGGGGCCCCTGGCCCGCAGCAGCACCAGGGATCCGGCGGGGAGTTGGTGGTCGCCGGCGGTGCGCACCACGATCGGCTCGCTGTCGGCTTGCTCGAGCTTGATTCGCAGCACGGCGTCGTGACCGTAGTACTCGGACTCGATCACGCGGCCGACCTTGCCGTCCGCAGGCTCGACCTGATCCGTCGCCACCAGCTCGATGTGCTCGGGCCGGATCAGCACCGTGACCAGGTGCGACTGGGCGCCGGTGTCGCCGGCGTCGCCGTTGCCGTCCGCATGAGCTACTTCGACCGGCAGCTGGCCCAGCACCGTGTCGACGAGTCCGTCGCGGCGGACGCCGTCGAGCAGGTTGGCGTCTCCGACGAACCGGGCCAGCGCGGAATCCACCGGCCGCGAGTACAGCTCGGCCGGCGCCGAATACTGCGCGATCCGGCCGTCGCGCAGCACCGCCACCCGGTCGGCGATCGCGAGAGCCTCGTCCTGGTCGTGGGTGACCAGCACCGCCGTCGTCCCGGCGGCGGCGAAGATCTGCTGGACGTCGGTCCTGATGCTGGCCCGCAGGTGCGCGTCCAGCGAGGCGAACGGCTCGTCGAGCAGCACCACGTCCGGGCGGATGGCCAGTGCCCGGGCCAGTGCGACCCGCTGCTGCTGACCGCCGGACAGCTCGTGCGGATACCGTTTGCCCAGGTCGGCGAGGCCGACCGCCTCAAGCAGATTGGCGATGTGGCGGCTGGACCGCTGCTTGGCGGGCAGCCCGAAGCCGACGTTCGCGGTCACGTTCAGGTGCGGGAACAGGCTGCCTTCCTGAGGCACGTAGCCGATCCGGCGCCGTTCTGGCGCGACGTGCGTGCCGTCGCCGTCGACGACCGCGTCTCCGATCCGCACCGTGCCGCGGTCGGCCTGCTCGAAGCCAGCCAGGATTCGCAGCAGCGTGGTCTTCCCGCTCCCCGATGGCCCGAGAATCGCGGTCAGGGAACCGGCCGGCACGTTTAGGTCCAGGTCGGTGAGCACGCACTGCGAGCCGAACGCCTTGTAGAGCCCGGAAATTACCAGTTTCTTCATCCGCGCCTGCTCGCCGACCGATCGAAGAACCGGCCGAGCAGGTAACTCGGCACGGCCGCCACGGCGATCATGACCAGCGCGAACGGAGCCGCCTGGCCATAGGAGAGGTTTGTCTGGTAAACCCAGAATTGCGTGGCGAGCGTTTGCACTCCGGTGGGGATAAGTAGCAAGGTTGCCGTTAGTTCGGTAACAACCGACAAAAATACCAGGCAGAAAGCCGCCATCAGGCCAGGGCCGGCAAGCCTGAGCGTGACCCGGCACAGCACGGACATCTGGCCTAGCCCGAGCGATCTCGCCATTTCGTCGAGCTTAACCGGGGCCCGGGTCAGCGAGGCCTTCACCCCGACCAGCGCCAGCGGGAAGAACATGATCGAGTAGCAGATGACAAGCAACGCCGAGGTGCCGTAGCCGACCCCATGGGCGTAGATCTCGACGAAGTACGTCAGCGCGAACGCGATCACGATGCCTGGCATCGCGAGCACCAGGTAGCTGCTCCGCTCCAGGAACTGCCTGACCCGCCCGGTGTGCCGCACCGCCAGCAGCGCGACCGGCAGCGTCGCGACGGTCGTGATCGCGGCGGCCACCGCGCCGTAACCAGCCGTGTGCACGGCGGCGGTCAGCAGCGGGACTCCGCCGGTGATCGCCGGCGCGCTCCGGCTGAACATCCAGTAGATGCTGGCGCCGACGGGCACGCCGAGCGCGGCCAGCACGAGGACGGCGAACCCGGCCAGCACCGGCCAGCGCGCGTGGCCGAGCTGGTGCGGGGGCGCCTTGCGCTGGGCGAGCGGACCCGATCGGCTCACGCCGCCCCGGCCGCGCAGCATGCCTTCGCCGACCAGAACGAGCAAGCTGAGCGCTACCAGCACCAGCGAGAGGGCGCAGGCGGCCGCGAACCCGCTCATGGAGTTGAACTCGGTGAAGATCTCGGTGGTGAACGTCTGGTAGCCGAGGATCTCGAAGGCGCCGTACTCGGCCAGCAGCACCAGCGCGACCAGCAGGCAGCCGCCCAGGATCGCACCGCGAGCCTGGGCCAGCGTGATCCTGATGAACGTGCGGACCCGCCCGTTGCCAAGGCTGCGGGCCACTTCTTCCTGGCCAGGGTCGGCGCCGCGCAGGCTGGCCGCGACCGGCAGGTAGACCAGCGGGTAGACGGCGAGCGTGAGCACGATCACAGCGCCCTTGAACCCGTGCATCCAGGCCCACAGCGAGTACCAGCCGAAGCTCACCACGAAGTCGGGAATCGCGAGCGGCACCACCACGAGCACCGCCCACCAGCGCCGGCCGGGCAGGTCGGTGCGTTCTGTGCACCAGGCGGTGGCGGTGCCGATGACCGCGGACAGGGCGGTGACCGCGACGGTCAGCCTGACCGTGTTCCATAGCAGTTCACCGGTGAGCGGGCGGAAGATCAGGTGTTCCATGGTCGAGACGCCGGCCCCTCGGGCCTCGATCAGCAAGAACGCCAGCGGCACGAGCAGCGCGGCCGTGATGAGCGTGGCACTGATGAGCAGCGCGTACGGGCGCCGTCGCCGTCGCGGCCGCCACGCCCGCGGCAGATCGACACCGCCAGCCTGTTCGCGCGGCTCGATGTGCTCGTGCGCATGAGCGACGGCACCCGGCGTTGTCATCGGTAACTCCAAAACGCGTGGATCACAGCAGGCCTGCCTGCTGCAGCAACTTGATCGCAGTAGCCCCGTCACCGAGTTCATCGATGTTGATCGAATTCGGCTGCAGCTGACTGAACGGAGTCTCGGCCGAATAGGCCTTTACCCCGGCCAGCAGCGGGTACTCATAGCTGCTCGAGTGCGCGATGATCTCCTGACCTTTCTTGCTGACCAGGAAGGCCAGGAAGCGCTGGGCGTCGGCCTGATGCTTACTGGACTTGAGCACGGCCGCGCCAGATACGTCGATCACGTAGCCGGGGTCGCGCGGCGCGAGGTGAGTGATCTGGGAATGGACCGCGCTGACGCCGATTTCCGAGCGCATCCGGTACCAGTAGTACTGGTTGATCAGGCCGAAGCCGACCAGCCCGCGGTTCACATCGGACACGAGCGTCTCGTTGTCTGACAGCAGGTGTCCGGCCGCGTTGGCCTTGATCGCCTTCAGCCAGGCCAGCGTCCTGGCCTGACCGTAAGCGTGCAGCACGGACGTCACGATCGGCTGGAAGTCGGTCTCGCCCGGCGCCAGCGCGAGCTTGCCCTTGTACTTAGGGTCGGCCAGACCGAGCACCGAGGTCGGGAGCTGACTGGCCGGGATCAGCGACGGGTTGAAGACCAGCACGCTGACCCGCCCGGACACCGCCATCCAGTCCTTCTGCGGCGAGCTGTACTGGCTCGGGACCTGGCCGAACGTCGAGCTTGGCACGGCTGAGAGCAGGTGCTTTTCCGAGAGGAATTCAAGGGGCGGCGAATTCTCGGTAAAGAACACGTCGGCGGGGGAGTTCTGCCCCTGCAGCGCGATCTGGTTGGCCAGCACGTTCTCGTCGTCGCTACGGACGTTGACGTGGATTCCGGTCTGCTTCTCGAACGCGGCGACCAGTTCGTTAGTGGTCTGCACGTGCTGACCGTTGAAGAGCGTGATCGAGTTGTCCGAGCCACCCGAGGAGCCGCCGCAGGCGGTCAGGAGCGCACACATCAGGGCAGTGGCAGTGAGTACCGCGAGCGTGCGTGATCTGATCGAAGCAGTCATTCGTCCTGTCCCACCGGGTCGGCGTTCTGGTTGGCTCCGCCTTGACTTAGCTTAGGCTAACCTAACTTAGGTGATGGGGTTCGAGTTGGCCCCCGGGGAATTAACCCATCCGTTATCCGGCTGCACTGAAGTGGCCGACAGCCACGTACTGTGGGGCATATCGCGAAGTTCGAGGGGCCTGAGGTGACCGATCGTGCGTGACATCCTTGACCAGATCGGCAAGTGGTGGGATGCCGGGGAGACGTTCGGGCTGGCTACAGTCGTCCAGACGTTCAGCAGCGCGCCGAGAGAGCCGGGCGCCGCTCTGGCTGTCTCCTCCGACGGTGAGGTCGTAGGCAGCGTCTCCGGCGGCTGCGTAGAAGGCGCGGTGTACGAGCTGTCCGGCGAGGTTTCCGCCACCGGGCAGGCAGTGCTGCAGCGTTACGGCGTCAGCGATGAATCGGCGTTTAGCGTCGGTCTGACCTGCGGCGGCATCATCGACATCTTCGTCGAGCGGATCAGCAGGGAAGGCTACCCGCAATTCGGCGATATCGCCCAGGCGGTCAGGGATCGTCAGCCGGTCGCGGTAGCAACGGTGATCGCCGGTCCTGGCCGGGTTGGCGCGCGGCGGATCGTCTGGCCCGCCGAACATGAGTCGCCCGGCACTGAGTCGCTCGGGTCGGGCGACCGGCTGGACCAGGCGGTTGACGACGACGCCCGCGGCATGCTCGCGCAGGGCCTGACCGGCGTGCGCAAATACGGCCCGGACGGCGAGCGCCGGCTTGACGACCTGTCCGTGTTCGTCCAGTCGTTCGCCCCGCCGCCCAGGATGCTGGTGTTCGGCGCGATCGACTTCGCCGCGGCCGTGGCCAGGATCGGCAAGTTCCTCGGCTACCGGGTGACCGTGTGCGACGCCAGGCCGGTCTTCGCGACCAGCGCCCGGTTCCCCGACGCTGACGAGGTCGTGACGGACTGGCCGCACCGTTACCTGGCCGGGATCACCACAGATGAGCGCACCGTGATCTGCGTGCTTACCCACGACCCGAAGTTCGACGTGCCGGTGCTCGAGGTGGCGCTGCGGGTGCCCGCCGCCTACATCGGGGCGATGGGCAGCCGGCGCACCCACGACGACCGGCTGGACCGGCTCCGCGAGGTCGGGATGTCCGATGACGAACTCGGCCGGCTCAGGTCGCCGGTCGGACTCGATCTCGGGGCCCGGACCCCGGAGGAGACGGCGGTCGCGATCGCGGCCGAGTTGATCCAGCTCCGGTGGGGCGGTTCTGGCCAGCCGCTCACCGTGACCTACGGGCGGATCCACCACCCGCTGGCGAACGACGCCCCCGCCGACGCCGACGCCCGCGAGTGAGCGGAGAGTTTTCGCAAGCGGAAGACTTCGGGGGTCTACCTGACGCGAAGTCTTCCGTTAGCCGTGTCGATGAACGTGACGCCTCGACGGGAGTTGCTGGGTTGTTGCTGGCGGCCGGTGAAGGTCGCAGGCTGGGTCGGCCTAAGGCGCTAGTCGAGATTGGCGGCACGACTCTCGCCTCCCGGGGCGTCGAGTTGCTGCGGGCTGGCGGGACCGATCCGGTGTTCATGGTCACCGGCGCCGTCGATCTCCAGTTGCCGGGTATCCAGACCGTGTGGAATCCGGACTGGGCTACTGGAATGGGATCGTCGCTGCGGGCCGGTCTGGCGGCGCTCGGAGCCCGGGCGGACAGCGGAGACGCCGTGGTCGTCGCGCTCGTGGACCAGCCGCTGATCGGGGCCGAGGCCGTCACCCGGCTGATCGACTCCTTCCGTCGAGGGGCCGAGTTGGTCGCGGCCAGCTACGACGGCAAGCGGCGCAACCCGGTGCTGTTCGCGCGGCGGTACTGGGCCGACGTGTCCGCGGCCGCCGTGGCTGACCTCGGGGCGCGCGGGTTCCTGGAGGCGCATCGCGATCTCATCACGCTGGTCGAATGCGGGGACGTCGGCCGCCCAGACGATCTTGACACTGCCGATGACCTAGAGCGCATTGCCGAATTGGTGAAAAGCTCAGGCAATGCTTAACAAATAAAGGTTTAAAGCACTTGAATTAAAGGTTTAAAGCACTTCAATGCCCCAGGAATGAGTAACGCTATCCGCTGGCGCTAGCGTCAGCAGGTCGTCTCCGGTGACGAACGCGTTTGGCGGGCAGGTCATCGGCTCGATCGCCAGCGCGCGGCGGCGGTGCTCGGGTTCGAGCGCATCGCCGGTGAACACCTGAAGCCAGTCATAGCCCGGGCCGGCCCACAGGCCGAGCTCCATCGTGTCGTCGGCTAGGTGCGCCCAGGCCCGGCCCGATTCGTCCCTGGCCAGCCCGGTCAGCGCGTGATCGAGCGAAGTGTCGGCGATTAGCCTGCGGGCACGGAAGTCGAACTGTGTGCCGGCTACGTCCTTGGGCGCGCCGGTCGGGATGCCGCGATCGTCGGCGGGCAGCCACTGCGCGGCCGGCAGCTCAAGCTCGCAGCCGTCGATCGCGACCGCGCCGGTGGTCAGGTACGGGTGACAGCCGGTGCCGTACGGGGCCGGGACGGAGCCGGCGTTCGTGACCGTGATCGAGATGGTCAGGCCGTCGGATTCGTGCAGCCGGTAGTTCGCCGACAGCTCGAGGCAGAACGGGTAACCGGGTCGGCCGAGCAGGACGTGGTTCAGTGTGATCTCGTCGGCGATGTGCGCGGCGGGCTTCCAGTTGGTCCAGCGGGTCAGGCCGTGGATCGCGTTGCCGCGCGCGGGCTCGCTGTGCTCGAGCTGGAACGACCGTCCGCCAAAGGTGTACTTGCCGCCGTCGATCCGGTTCGGCCAGGGTGCGAGCAGCTGGCCGGCACCGTGCGGTGGCAGCTGGTCCTGCTCGAACTCGGTGATCAGCGGCTTGCCGTCATGGCTGAGCTGGCGCAGCCCGGCGCCTAGCTCGGTCAAGGTGGCGCGGTAGCCGCCGGCCTGGATCTGGTACTGCGCTCCGGTGAGCGGGATCGCGTTCGGCTTATTCATGGATCTAATCATCGTGTCTGCGCGCCTGGGTTGGCGCGCCGACGCTCCGGCGGGTTGGGCGGGACGAATCAGTAGCGTGGTAAGCGAGGTAAGTCGCGGGGGGCCAGGGCGCCGGTTCTGACCGCGTCGGCGACCAGGACGCCGAACAGGTAGAAGTACGCCGATTCCTCGTCCTGGAAGAGCCTGACCTCGTGACGCGAGCCCGCCATGGAGTTGAACACCTCGAAGCCCTCATCGGTGCGGACCAGGCACATCGCGCCGTCCACGTCCTCGCCGATCGCGTACGCGGCGGCCGGGATCGCGGCCTGGGCGGCGAGGTCGGAGAAGATCTTCTGCGTGGGCAGCCGGCGCTTGGTGGCCCGGCGGCGGCGAGGTGGCGCTGGTGGTTCGGCCAGTTCCGGTGCCGGTGGCGGCGACGCGATCGAGTTGGCCGATGCGACGGGCTCGGCTGGGGCCGGGGGCGCGGGCGGCTGGGCCGACCGGGAGGGTTCGACCGGCGGGGTTAGGTCGGCCGGCGAGGTTAGGTCAGCCGGCGGGGTTAGGTCGGCCGGCGGGGTTAGGTCGGCCGGCGGGGCGCTGGCTGGAGTTGGCGGCACGGGGAGCTGGACGGTCGGCGGGTGGTGCGAGGCGAAGCCGTTCAGGGGGACTGGGGCGATGCCGTTCAGCGGCGGTGGTGAGATGCCGTTGTACGGGGCCGACGAGATGCCGTTGATCGCGCCTGAGCCGTTGTGTGCCGTCACGGCGGACTCATCCGGGATAAACGGTCCGTACTGGATCGGCTGGCCCTGACCGGCCGCTGAGGGCGCGGGTGGGGTGGACTCCGGCGCCGCGGGTGGGGCGGACTCCGGTGCCGCGGTTGGGTCGGAGAACCCGGTCGGTGGCTTGGCGTTGGCTGGGTTGGCCGGTGACTGTGCCGGTGCCGGTGCCGGCTCGCCGTAAGGAGCCGCGGTGCCATCGACGACGGGCGCCGTCGAGTTCGCCTCGTGCGGTGCCTGTGCGGCTTGTCCGGGGACTGCGGGGTCGGATGCCACTGGTTGGGGTGCTGCTGGTTGGGGTGCTGCTGGTTGGGGCGCTGCTGGTCCAGGAACGGGCTGGGCGGGTTCTGGCGCGGCTGCCGTTGGCTGGCTGAGTGCGGCGGGGGCCTGTCGCGCTGGATCGTCGGCTGGCTCGCCGGGCACGACCGGTACGGCGGACGACTGTCCGGGCGCCGGCGAGGACTGCGCGTGCCGGGCGACCGGGTGCGGCGGGGGAGCCGGGTGCGGCGGGCGAGCCGGGTGCGGCTGGGGAGTCAGGTCCGGCTGGGGAGTGAGGTCCGGCTGGGGAGTGAGGTCCGGCTGGGGAGCCAGGTCCGGCTGGGGAGCCAGGTCCGGCTGGAGAGTCAGGTCCGGCTGGAGAGTCAGGTCCTGCTGGGGAGCGACGGCCTGCGTCGGCGGCTGCGTGGTGGCCGGCTGCGTGGTGCCGGGCGGTGCCGTGGCTGGCTGCGTGGCTGCTGGGTGCGTACCTGCTTGGGCCGCCGCTGCCTGGGGCGCCGCCTCTTGGGGCGGCGCAGGTAGTACTGGCGCAGGTGGTACTGGCGCAGGTGGTACTGGCGCCGGCTGGCCGGGATTGTCGGTGCGTGGTGCGAAACTAGCGGCCTGGGCGGCGGTCGGATTGGCGGCCTGACCGTCGGCTGGGTACGGTTCGCCCTGAACGGGCGTCGGGGCAGGCCAGGCGTGCACGTTCGTCGCGTCCGCGCTCTGGACCTGTGGTCCTGCGGTCGGCTGGCTTGCCGGCGCCGCGGTCTGGCCGTGCGCGCTGGTCTGGTCAGCCCGCGGCTCCGCGTGCCTTGGGGTTGCCTGAGGCTGAGCTGGGGCGGCCTGAGCTGGGGTTGGCTGAGCTGGGGTCGGCTCAGGCGCGGCGGGGTGGCTGTGGACGCTGGTCGCCTCGGTGGCGGCGCCGTAAACCTGGACTGGCGGCGTCATCGCTGCATTCGTCGGGTTCGGGGAGTCAGGCTGGGTGATGGGCGCGGGTGCGACGGCCGGATGGGCCTGTGGGTTGGCTGCCTCGACTGAGCCGCCGGGCGAAACGGCCGGCGATGCCGAAACGTGCGCGGGGCCGGACGGGACGGGCCTGCTGGTGTCGTGGCTCTGGGTCGGTGTGACGCCCTGGGTCGGTGCGACGCCCTGGGTCGGTGCGACGGCCTGGGTCGGTGCGACGCCTTGGGCTGAGGCACCGGCCTGACCGTCGGATGGTTCGACCTGAGAGGTGGATGCCTGACTGGGGTCGGCCCCGGTGGTGGCGGGACGGACGTGCACGTTGGTCGCATCGGTGGGAGCGATGTGACCCTGGACCGGCGTCGGCGCGGGTTGGAGTTGAACCGGCGGAGCTACCGACGGCGCCGGCTGAGCGGGCGCCACCGCAGGCTGGCTCAGCACGTTGATCTGGCCGCTGGCCTGATCATGGGCGGCTGGGGCAGCGTGCGGGTGACTGATCCCTGCCGATTCGCCACCGGGCTGGGTGTGCACATGAGGCGCGGCGTGGGCGGGCTGGCTGAGCCCCAGGCCCACCTCGTTCGGCAACGGCGCGGCGGAGTGGGCCGGCTGGCTGAGCGTGACCGCTTGGTCGCCAGCCAGACCTGGGTGACCGGGGGTTACCGGGTGACCGGGCTGGCTGAGGCCGGCGGGCTGACCGACCGGCGCGCCAGGGTGGCTCGGTGCGTGGGCCGGCTGGCTGATTGAGATCGACTGATCGGCTGGCCCACTGGTCATGCTTGGGGGCGTGCTCGTGACCGGCTGGGCGGCCTGCTGGCTGTGCGCTGCCGTCGTAGTCGTGGGCAGCAGGGTCTGGGCCGATGGCGGCGCGACTGGCTGGGTTGGCGCGGCCGGCTGGACCGGCGCAATCGCCGGCTGACTTAGTGCATTGGGCGGCTGATCGGTCATCGTGATGACGCCGCCGGCTGCAAGCGGGCTCGCTTGGTGCTGCCCCGGCTGGCTGTGCGGTCCAGACTGGCCAGGCTGACTGTGTGGGCCGGACTGGCTGTGCGCCCCGAGTTGGCTGTCCGCTCCTGGCTGGCTGTGCGCTCCTGGCTGGCCGTAGGGGCCGGACTGGCTGTAGGGGCCGGACTGGCTGGGCACCATGGGAGCGTTCGGCGCACTCGGCGGGGGATAGGGCGCGGACTGGATCGGTCCGCCCGGCAGCGCGTGCTGGCCTGACTGGCCAGCTGGATCAGGCTGACTCGGGTTGAGCTGGTCTCCGCTCGCGGCGTGGGCACGCCGACCTGAACGAGTGTCCGCCGACTGGCGGGACTGGCCCTTCTGGCCTCGGCGCGCGGCCGTGGTAGCCGCCCGCAGCGCCTGCGCTTCGAGGGGCAATGGGGGCTCGTCGACGGCCGGGATCGAGATGCTCGACTGATCCGGTGACCCCAGGATGTTCGGGTCAGTGCGCGGCGCCCGATTCGACCGTCCCGAGCGAGACGGCCCGGTCAGCGCGGAGTCCGGCTCGTACCCGCCGTACCCGTCGGCCCGGCTTCGCTGGTCAAAGTCGCTCGGTTGAGACCGGCTCGACAGATCGCCACCGTCGGGGATGGAGACCCGGGGCATCGGCCTGCTGTGCGGGCCGCTGTCGTCGCGGTCGGTGAGGGGCAGGCGCTGCTCGACGATGTCGGTGACTTCGTGGCGCGGGGTGATTAGCTCGAATACGCCCCGGTCCACCTCCCAGTATCCGAGTTGCGCGGCCCGGATCGCATCGTGGCCGAGGTAGACGATGTGCAGGCGGTCGGTCAGGTCGTCTAGGACGATGCAGCGTTCACCACGGAACATTCCGATCGGGCGCGACTCGTAAAGAGTCTGCACCTCGGTGCGGCTGACCTGCTTGCGCCAGTGCCCGGTGGCCGGCTCGAACTTCAGATCCTCCGGCGGCGGGCAAGCCGCGAACAGCACGACATCGGCATCGTCTGGGCCGACTCCGGCCTCGTAGGGAGCCCCTTGAAAGGTGGCTAGGAGTCGGTATCGCATCGTCAGCTCCCCTCTGCTGGCCGCAACCACACCTGGCCGTCGTAGCGAGCGATGAAATCTTCGTTACCAGGCGTGATTCGGTAGATCTCTGTCCCGACCGGAATCGGCATCAGATCGACGTAGAACTCAGGGATCGGATGGCTTGGCCATGACGTGTAACCGGTACCGGTGAACGGCGGCTTCCCGGTCCAGTCACCGCCTCTTTCGACAGAGTAGGGCACTTCGTAGGCTTCCGGGACGGATGCGGTCCAACGCAGGACGTAGACCTCAGGCATGTCCGGGCGGAATTCGGAGCCTTCATAGCCCAGATCGAGAGCGTGATAAAAGTCCGCTGGGTCAGTGAAGGAGCTGTCGGCCAGCCGATAGACAAATCCGGCTATAACGGCACGACGGCCGGTCAGGTAGGGCTCGACGAGCCGAGGCGGGATCGGCTTGTGCATGGTCGTCCCGGCCTGAATGATCGACGGTGCCTGACGGATGTGGCGCACTCGCTCCCCTGTGCTCGGACTGCGTGCAGTTCTATGAAACTCTCAAATCACAAGTTGCGTACTTAAGTTCCGACGAGAACCGGCAAAGCTTCTCCTGACCAGCATCATCGGGGGATGTACACCGGGCGCCAGAGTACTAGTGCCGGTTACGTCCGGGCCGTGGCGACTAGATTAAGATGCCTGAATGCGGTCAGGCGGCCCTCCTGCCTGGAGTGCCCTGATGACTTCTTCACTACAGTTGCCCCTGTGCTTGGGATCAGCGGGGGCGACCCGGCGTTCCGCAGCGATGACGGCTCGGCGAACCCAAAGGTGGTCGCGGCGCTGGCCGAGTTCGCCTCGGGCCGGGGAAGCGAGCGGGCGGTGCTGGCGGCGCTAGCCACGAGTCGGCTACTGGTGCCGGTTGTCGCTGTTCTGGCCGACGAACCCGATCCGGCCGCCTCAATCGGCGATCCGGCCGGGGCGGTGAGCGCGACCGCCCGGGTCTCGCCGAACGGCGGAGATCCCGCGTTTGGCGAGGATGCCCATGTGGAGGCGTCGGCAGCTTCGCTTGAGCTCGGGACTGCGCCGGAGTTGCGCGCGGCCGGCGGTGGCGAGAAGGCAAGCGACATGGCGATGCCGACGCTGATCGGCCTCGACGGTCGGCGTGCTGTCCCGGCTTTCACCAGCCTGCGGTCGATGAGTCGCTGGCAGTCGCAGGCCCGCCCGGTGCCGGTCGCCGCCATGGCGGTCTGGCAGGCGGCGTGCGCCGACTCCGCCGCTGTGGTCATCGATGTCGCCGGCCCGGTGCCGTTCGCGGTCGAAGGCGCCCGGCTGGCCGCGCTCGCCCGGGGCGAAGAGGCCCCTGAGCCCTGCCGTGATCCGGACGTCCATGAGATCGTTGCGGCCGCGCTCGCCAATCTGCTCGATGTCGCGTCGTTCGACTTGCAGCCAGGCGACGGAGACCAGGATCTGGCCATCGTCTTGACCTTGACCGGTGATGCCAGCCCTGATGCCGTCGCCAGGATCGGAGCGCAGGTCGCCGAACTGGTCCAGGCCCGCCTCGGCGGCCGGCTGAGGCGCGGCATCGCGATCTGGCTAGGCGATTCCTGATCCGCGTTCGGCGAATCGTCGGGTCGCTGTTACGGATGGGCAGAAGGTGGCTTTGCGGGCGGCCTGGCGGTACCCGGGGCGGCATCTTCCCCCTGGTTGGGGCCGTCTTCCCCATGGTTGGGGCGTCTTCCCCATGGTTGTGGCTCACTTCCCTATCGTTGCGCTGACTTACCCTTGATTGCGCTGACTTACCCATGATTGCGCTGTACTTTTGTCGTCCTTATGGTGATTTGCGACCGCGCAATCATGGGTAAGTGCGCGCAATCATGGGTAAGTGCGCCCGAACCAGGGGGAAGTGCGCCCGAACCAGGGGGAAGTGCGCGCAATCATGGGTAAGTCAGCGCAATCATGGGTAAGTGCGCCCGAACCATGGGTAAGTGCGCCCGAACCA
>DATNFM010000050.1:0-10490 GCA_035606435.1 Streptosporangiaceae bacterium
GCACAGCAAGTCGGCCGCGGCTCAGGAGATCCGGATAGCCGCCGGCCTGCCGGTCTTTTAGCCCTCCGCTGCTGAAGGCTCCGCGCTTGCCGGCGTGATGTCGGTGAGCGTGCCGTCTTCTCTTGCCGTCCACCGGACCCCAGCCGCGTCGCGGAAGGTCAGGAAGGCGGTCAGGGAATTCGGGTCGATCGTCGTTGCCGACGGGTCGGCCGAATGGCTGCCGCGCTCGAAACAAACCTGCTGGCCGGGCATCAGCTTTGTCGTCGGGTCCGGCCGGCCAAGCCGCTCGGTGCCGAGCTGCCAGATTACGTAGAGGTCGTAGACGGGCTGACTGCTGGCGTTGTGCACGGTCGCGGTGATCCGCCATGGCGTTGACGCCGCTTCCGGCGCATTCGGGGCGGCGGGGATCTGCTTGAGCGGCGTGCTGCGGTCGAGATCAATGAAGACGTGGCAGGCTTGGGCGCGGCGCCGTTCGTCCACGGAAAGGCGCAGCGCGCTGGCATGGAGCCGGGTGGCGTCGGTCAGCTGCGCGACCAGCTCGCGCTGCTTGGTACCGAAGGCTTTGCGGACGTAGTAGACGGCGGTGACCACGCCAAACGCCACGATCACGGTGGCGACGGCGTTGATCCAGGCCGGCACGGTCAGCGGCATGACGGCAGCTTAGGGCGCAAAGAGCTGACTGGTCGCCGTTGTCGCGGAAGTTGGAAAGACGCTAAATGTTACGGATGACGCTTTGTTGCGAACATGTCATTGTTTACGGCCTGGGCTCATCCAGGCCAGCCATGATTCACTTGGCTAATGAATACCGACGCTTCGCGCGCAGGCCTGGATGAGCGGCAGCTAACAAGGATCACCGAGCACCTGCAGGGCCGCTATATCGACGCCGGCCGAATCGCCGGCTGTCAGATCGCGGTGGTCCGGCACGGTCATGTCGGCTACTTCAGGTCTTTCGGCGCCAGGGATCTGGAGCGTTCGGAGCCAGTCGAAGAGGACACGATCTGGCGGATTTACTCGATGAGCAAGCCGATCACCGGCGTCGCGCTGATGACGCTGTACGAGCGCGGCCTGTTCTCGCTTACCGATCCGGTGAGCCGTTTCATCCCGCAGTGGCGCGATCTCCAGGTCAAGGAGCGGGCCGACGACGGCAGCGAGCGGCTGGTAGCGCCGCACCGCCCCATGACCGTGCGTGATTTGCTCATGCACATGTCCGGTCTGGGCTTCGGCGGCGGCCCGACGATCGAGCAGGTCTTCTCGACCGACCGGCCGCGGGGCCGGGGCGTCACGCCCGGCGGACGGCAGGGTTCCGGTGCCACGCTGGAGTCGATGATCGAGCGGTACGCCACCCAGCCCCTCGAGTTCCACCCGGGTACGCACTGGTACTACACGGTCTCCACCGACGTCTGCGGCCGGCTCGTAGAGATCATCTCGGGCCAGCGGTTCGACGACTACCTGTCCGACGTGCTGTTCGGGCCGCTCAAGATGACCGATACGGCCTTCCGGGTAACCGACGACAAGGTCGGCCGGTTGGCGGCCTGCTACCGGCGCGACTCGGATAAGAAGCTGGTTCTGTACGACGACCCCGAGGTCAGCGGGTACCGGGATGAGCCGTCGTTCCTGTCCGGCGGCGGTGGCCTTGTTTCCACGACCGGCGACTACGTGCGGTTCTGCCGGATGCTGCTGAACGGCGGCGAACTGGACGGCACCCGGATTCTCGGCCGCAAGACGGTCGAGCTGATGACCGTGAATCACCTGCCTGGCGGCGGTGACCTGCAGGACTTCGCGTTCGAGCAGGGATACGGAGAGGTCGGGTTCCCTGGCATGGGGTTCGGCCTGACCATGGCGGTCTCCAAGTCGCCGGCGCAGACCGGCGTCATCGGCTCGGCGGGGGAGTACATGTGGGGCGGGGCGGCGTCGACGGCCTTCTGGATCGACCCGGCGCAGGACCTGCTCGTGGTGTTCATGACCCAGTTCATCCCGTCCGGGCTGTTCAACTTCCGGGGTCAGCTGAAGACGCTGATCTATCCGGCGATCGCGGACTGACGTGATCAGGCCGGCCGCCGGCGCGATGTTCGCGCGGGCGAACGCGGCCAGCGACTACGCCAGGCGTACCGGGTGCGGGATCGATGACATCCAGGGCCGGCCGAACGGCAACCTGCACTTCGCCGGCGAGCACACCTCGCTCGACTTCCAGGGCTACCTGGAAGGTGCCCTGCGCACCGGTTACCGCTGCGCCCGTGAGGTCGCCCAGTGAGCGCCAGCCTTCCGCTGCTCCTGCTCGACGTGGACGGTGTCCTGAACCCGTTCGCGGCTTCTGCTTGCCCGCCGGGCTACGCCGACCACGACTTCTTCCCTGGCGAGCAACCGGTCCGACTGTCCACTACTCACCGAGCATGGCTGCGGGAACTGGCGACCCGGTTCGAGCTGGTATGGGCTACCGGCTGGGGTGCCAATGCGAACCGGCTGCTGGCTCCGTTGCTGGAGCTCCCCGAGCTTCCGGTGATCGCGTTTCCGCCGGTCCCTTTCGTGAAATTGCCCGAGGTCATCACGTATGCCGGTGACCGGCCGCTGGTCTGGGTCGACGACGAGTTTAGGCCTGAAGACCGGACCTGGGCTGCTGCCCGCGGATCGCCAACCTTGCTCATACCAGTCGATCCCGCGGAGGGACTCACCCGGCCCGTCATCGATCAGGCCCTGGAGTGGGCCGCTAGTCAGTAGCTGGCGCCGTCGGGCCAGGGGAGGCGGGCGGCGGCAAGGATCAGCAGGTGACGACGTCCCTTCCCGTCGGTGTGCGGGCTTTTACCACGTCAACCACATAGATCTCAGCCGTCGCACGAATTTGCGGCGACGGTCGATTTCCCACGAAATCGAACCAGGTGAATCTGCAGATTCACCTGGTTTTTACCGGTGAATCCTCAGATTCACCCGGTGCGCGTCGGCGAAAGGTGGGGCGGTACTGGGGATTTGACGGAATTGCCGGGTTGGTCGCTGGTGCGGGGGCCGGCCTGAGTAAGCGGACTCATCACGTCGGCATCATCGGGCCAGCAGCGCGTCGATGCTGACCCGCACGAAGGCCGCGGCGTCCGGGCCGGGAACCGGCCTCGGGGCGAAGTGTCCGCCGGCGCGCTGCGGCGGCCTCATCCTGTCGACGCGGAACGAGCGCCAGTCCTGGCGGTCCAGGTCCCACGCCACCAGGTACCAGCACTGGCCCAGAAGCACCAGCCCGTGCGGCTCGGCGTGCCGTTGCGTCGGCACGCCGCCGGCCACCGTGTACCCGAAGGTGATCCGGGCCCGCTCCTGGCAGGTCTGCGCGACTGCCAGCAGCGCCGCAGCGTCGGCGTGCGGCCGCGCGCCGGCGCCGGCCTCCCGCGAGACCGGCGTGATCGCGGCGGCCAGCGCCTGCACCTGGCGCGCCAGCGGCTGAGGCAGCGCCGGCAGGAGCTTGGCCAGCACTCGCGACGAAACGTCGGTACCGCCCCCCACCGTGCCGCCCGGCAGCGCCGCGAGCAAGCCCACGATCAGTGCGACTGCTTCTTCCTCGTCGAGGCCCAGCGGCGGCAGGGCCGCTCCCGCCGCCAGTTCATACCCGCCGCCGGTGCCGGGCCGCGCGTGCACCGGGTACCCCAGGTCACGCAAGCGCTCCACATCTCGCCGGAGCGTACGCGCGGACACGCCGAGCCGATCGGCCAGGTCGGGGCCCGGCCACTGCCGGCGCACCTGGAGCAACGACAGCAGGCGCAGCACGCGGGCGCTGGTTTGCGTCATGTCGGGATTATGATCCGGGCCGCCGACAGTCGCGGCCATCCGCTGACCGCAACCTGCCTTAGCGTCGTTCCCAGTCAACGAGAAAGGGGTCATCGTGCCGACATTCGCAGTGCGCACAGTCCACGGACCCGGCTGGGACGACCAGCGACCAATGCGCCAGCAAGACGCATGGGCAGAGCATGCGTCCTTCATGAGCGCGCTCGAGGACGACGGCTTCGTCATCCTCGGCGGTCCGCTCGGCGCCGACGGTGACCACACCGGCGCCCTGCTCATCGTCGAAGCCGCCAGCGAAGATCAGCTCGTCACCCGGCTGAACGAGGACCCCTGGGCGCGGCAAGACGTCCTGGCCATCGAGGCCATCGACACCATGACCATCTTGCTCGACAGCCGCGGGGCGGGGTGATCAGTGGGTGCGCGTGGCCTTTTCAGTGAGTGCGGAAGGCCTCCTCGAGCCACCAGGAGCCGCGGGATGAAGTGATCTTGGCGTCGATCAGCAGCGGCCGGTCGCGCGGGCCGTCCAGCCACTCGCGAACCGGGGCTAGGTCGCCGCGCTGGCGTACCCTGGCCGCCGCGCACCCGTAGCCGCGGGCGATCTGGGCGAGGTCGGCCGGAGGGAAGCGCACGGTATCGAGCGGATGTCCGCCGGGACCGAAGTGGTGCACCTCCGCGCCGTAGGCCTCGTCGTCGTAGACCACGATGACCATCGGCAGGTTCAGCCGGACGGCGGTCTCCAGTTCGCTGATGCCCATCAGCGCGCCGCCGTCGCCGAGGGCGGCGACAATCAGGCGGTCCGGGTTCGCGATGGCCGAGCCGATCGCGGAGGCGAGCCCGAGCCCGACCGACTGGTACGCCTGGGTGAAGCAGAATCCCTCGGAATCGGGCACCGACAAGAACATCGACGGATAGCCCATGAAGTTGCCCGAGTCGATCGCCACGATCCGCTCGGCTGGAAGCAGGTCGTCGAGCGCGATGCTGAGCGTGCGCGGGTCGATCCGCTCGCCATCGCCCTCGTCGTCGTAGGGCACATCCCGCCACCGGATCTCGCGGGCGAGCCGCTCGCGCAACTCGACGGAGCGGTACCCGGGCCGGTCGGGCTCGTCCAGCAACGCGGTGACCATCTGGGCGGTCGCGGCGACGTCGCCGACGACTCCGATGTGAACCGGGCGGTGAGCCCCGATCGCCTTGCGTTCGAGATCGACCTGGGCGAGCACCGTCTCCTCGCCGATCAGGTGACCGTGCCTGGTCGTCCACATGTTCAGTGAGCAGCCCCACGCGACGATCAAGTCCGCCTCGCCGATCAACTCGGCCGCCAGGGGCGAGGCGAACCCACCGCTCACGTCGAGGTCCCAGGGGCTGCCGCGGAACAGGCCCTTGGCCGCGGCCGAGGTAGCCAGCAGGGCTCCGCCGCGCTCGCCGAGCAGTTCCAGCGCTGTCCTGGCCTGGGCGACTCTGGCTCCTCGGCCGGCGATGAACACCGGCCGCTCCGCCCGGCGGATCGCGGCGGCCAGCCGTTCGGCCGAGGCCTCGTCGGGCTTAGGGCCCGAGGACCTGGCCCAGGTAGGCATCGAGGCCTGCCGCGGCCGGTCGGCCGGGGACTCGCACTCGGCCGCCTGAATGTCGAGGGGCAGCGCGAGCACGACCGTGCGCCGCTCGCTGGCGGCCATCTGGTACGCCCGGATCGTGTCGTCGACGGCGAAGCCGGGGGAGTGCAGCTTGGCCGACACCGCGCCGATGCCGCGGGCCAGCGCGTCGACGTCGATCTTGAAGTTGGAGAGCTTGTTGCTCGACGCGACGTCGGCCGCCAGCACCACCATTGGCGTCCGGCCCTTGGCCGCTTCGGTGATGCCCGTCAGCGCGTTGGTCAGCCCTGGCCCCTGATGCAGCGAGACGATGCCGGGACGGCCGGTGATCCTGGCCCAGCCATCGGCCATGCTTGCCGCGCCGCACTCGTGCCTGGCCGCCACGAACCGCGCGCCTCGCGCGATCAGTGCGTTGGTCACGTGGAAGTTGCCGCTGCCCACCACGCCGAACACGGTGTCCACGCCGAACCCGGCCAGCACCTCGGCGACGGCATCGGTGACCTGCATCAGGAATGCTCCACCAGCGCGAGCACGCGGCACGGGCTGCCCGAGCCACCGTCGATCGGCAGCGGCCCGGCGATCAGCACCGACCCGGTGACCGGCAGCCGGGCCAGGTTCTGCAGTTGAGTCAGCCCGTACTTGCCGGCGCCGAGCAGCGACGCGTGGCACGGGAACGGCGGGTCGAACGAGTGCGCGGCGCCCGCGTCGGTGCCGACGGTCTCGGTCCCGAAGCCGAGCAGCGGCGACTCCTGGGCCAGCCAGCGGGCGCACTCCACAGAGACCCCGGGCGTGTGCGGCCCGGTCTCGTTGGCGTTCAGGAACTCCTCCTGACTGCCAGAACGAACGTCCCACCCGGTCCGGTACAACAGCCAGCCGCCATCGGGCAGCGAGCCGTGCTCGCTCTCCCAGGCCTTGATGTGCTCGACCTCGAGCAGGAAGTCCGGGTCGGCGGCCGACTGCGCGCTGAAGTCGAGCACCACCGCCGGGGCGATCAGCTTGGACGCGGGCACCTGGGAGACGTCCTCGCCATCCCGGCCGGTCGCCCAGTGCACCGGGGCGTCGAAATGCGTGCCGGTGTGCTCGCCGGTCGCGATGTTGTTCCAGTACCAGGCCGGGCCGCGGTCGTCGTACCGGCTGATCTCGGTCAGCGAGAACGGGATCGTGTTACCGAATGGTGGCGGCAGCTGGATGATCGGCGTGTCCGAGCGCAGCGGCGCGGTCAGGTCGATCACCTCGATCGAGCTAAGCCGCAGGCCGGCGACGAGCGCGTCAAGTACTGGCATGGCAAAGCCTTCCGGTGGCAGGGAGCGCTGGAGTTACGGGTCAAGGATTCCGGCTAACAGCCTGCACCAGTCTGACCCCGCTGGGAAGTGATCTGTACAGTTCACGCAAGACGGAACTGAATACCCCTGGAGGCCAGTGATGGAGTCGGTGACCGGCGCGGGCGTGGTCGTAACCGGTGGCGGCAGCGGCATCGGTGCCGCTCTGGCGCGCAGGTTCGTGGCCGAGGGAGCCAGGGTTGTCATCAACGACGTCAATGGCGAGGCGGCGCAGGCGGTCGCCGACTCGTGCGATCAGTCCGGTGGCGGCAAGGCGGTCGCGGTGGCCGGTGACGCGGCCAGCGAGGACGGCGTCGCCGCCCTGATCGACGCGGCCCGGGCTGAGCTGGGCGAGATCGATCTGTACTGCGCCAACGCCGGCATCGCTCGCCGAGGCGGACCGGAGGCGAGCGAGGCCGACTGGGCGGACTCCTGGAACGTGAACGTCATGGCCCACGTGCGGGCCGCCCGGCTGCTGCTCGACCCGTGGCTGGAGCGTGGCAGCGGTCACCTGATCTGCACGGTGTCTGCTGCTGGTCTCTTGTCGACGCCCGGCTCTGCGCCGTACGCCGCGACCAAGCACGCCGCGCTGGCGTTCGCCGAGTGGCTGTCGCTGACCCACCGGCACCGCGGGCTCACCGTGCAGGCGATCTGCCCGATGGGCGTGCGCACCGGGATGTTCCCCGGCGGCGACGCGAGGTCGGAGAAGCTGCTCGGCCCTGAGGCGATCATGCCGGAGCAGGTGGCCGACGTGGTGATGGAGGCGATCGCCGACGGCCGGTTCCTGATCCTGCCGCATCCTCAGGTCGCCGAGATGTACGCCGGCCGGGCCGAGATTCCCGATCGCTGGCTGAAGGGCATGAACAAGCTCCAGCAGTGGCTCGAGGACGACTCGGCCCGGTAGCCGCTGCCCAGCCGGCCAGCGACCACTCGGCGGGCATGGTGAACGGGTACGGACGCGAAGGCGTTGTCACTGTGTTGCCATACGGGGGCTTTGTTGTCGTTCAGGTCGCGACTGCGGAACAATCCCAGCAAGGGATGACGGGGAGCTAGCCGTGGAGTTGCTCGAGCGGGAGTCGATGCTCGGCGCCCTGGCCGAGTATGCGCAGACGGCGCGGCAGGGTGACGGGCGGCTGGTGCTGGTTTCGGGGGAGTCCGGTATCGGCAAGACGGCCCTGGTCGAGGCGTTTCAGTCCCAGCTGAAAGACGCGCGCTGGCTCTGGGGCGGCTCGCGACTGGCATCGCGCCGCAGCGCAAGGCCGATCTGCACGCCCGCTTGCTCGCGATCCTGTCCGAGCGGGACAAGGTGGCGCCGGCCGTGCTGGCGCACCACGCCGAGGGCGCGGGCGATGGCCAGGCGGTCGTCCAGTACGCCCGGGCCGCGGCGATCGCGTCCTCGGCGCTGGGGGCGCATCGCGAGGGCGCGGCGTTGTTCGAGCGAGCGCTGCGGTTCGCCCCCGACGCCGACCAGGTCACGCTGGCCGGGTTGCACGAGGGCCTGGCCGGGGAGTACGCGCTGCTCGACCGCTGGGAGGAGACCGAGGCCGAACTGAACGCCGCGCTCGCGCTGCGCCGGGAACAAGGCGATGCGCTGCGCATCGGCGAGGATCTTCGCCTGATGTCGACCGCGCTGTGGCGACTGTGCCGTGGTGACGAGGTGGTGCGGGCCGCTGAGGACGCGGTGCGGGCGCTTGAGACGGTACCGGAGGGCGTCGAGCGCGCCTGGGCCTACGCCAACCTCGGCGCCTGCGCGCTGACCCGTGGCCGGATCGCCGATGGACTCGAATACTGCGAACGGGCGCGGGCTTCGGCTGAGCGGCTCGGGCGGCCCGAGGTGCAGAGCTACGCGCTGAACGCGATCGGCCTCGGAAGCGTCAACTTCGGCCGTGAGGGGATCGGCACGATCACCGAAGCGCTCCGCATCGCGCTCGAGCACGACCTGCAGGAGCTGGCGGGCCGGGCGTACTCGAGCCTGGTCGAGGCCGGCGTCATTATCCAGCGGTTCGACCTCGCCGATCGTTATTACACCGAGGGCATGGCGTACTGCGACGAGCGTGAGCTCGGCGTGTTCGGCTTGTGCATGGATGGCTGGCTGGCCAGCGCCCGTTTGCTCACCGGCCGCTGGGACGAAGCGGTCGACATCAGCCGTCAGATGCTCGCCAGCCGTGGGATCTCGCCGCTGAACCAGCTGAACCCGCTCCGCGTGCTCGGCACGATCGCCGTCAGGCGCGGCGATCAGGACGCCTGGCCGCTTCTTGATCAGGTCGTCGAGCTGGCCGAGAACAACCGGGAGCCGACGTGGATCGTGCCCGTCAGGACGGCGAGAGCCGAGGCCCGCTGGCTGGAAGGCGCTCTGGAATTGGCCGCTCAGGAAGCAGGGCGGGCCTGCGAGCTGGCGGTCGGACAGGTCGATCCCTGGATGACCGGGGCGGCGGCTGTCTGCCTTGCGAGACTAGACCAGCCGGTACCGGTCGAGCCGCCTGACCTGCCAGAGCCGTTCGCCCGGGAGCTTGCCGGGGACGCTGCGGGTGCGGCGGCGGCGTGGGAGCGGCTCGGCCGTCACTACGACGCGGCCATGGTCAGGCTCGGCTCGAAGGATGAGGCGAGCCTGCGGCTGGCGCTGGCGACGTTCGATGAGCTTGGTGCGACGGCTTCATCCGGCGCCGTCAGGCGCCGGATGAAGCAGCTTGGCATGCAGGCGATCCCGCGCGGATCCCGGCCGGCCACGAAGGCGGCTCCGGCCGGGCTTACCGCTCGTGAGCAGGAGGTTCTGTCCCTGGTCGCGGACGGGCTGGCGGACCGGGAGATCTCGCAGCGGCTATTCATCTCCGAGCGCACCGTGCACCATCACGTGTCGGCGATCTTGTCCAAGATCGGCGTCTCATCCCGCACCGCCGCCGCCCGCGAGGCGGTCAAGCTAGGCATCGGTACCCAGCACAGCTAGCCGAACATAGGCAATCGGGCTCGCCAAGCTGGGCAATGCTGCCGATTCGCCCCACCCCCCTGCCTTCTTAGTGTCGTTCTTGTCAGTTCGCGAACGGCCGAAGGGAGGCTCGGATGTCGTGTGGCGCCGTGGTCACAACGGGGGCGAAGCCCGACCACCGCATCCGAGTCCTCCTCGCCACTCGGTCGTTGATGGAAGGAAATCGAATGCCTCTCTTTATGGATGTCCATGACTTCGACGGCGGCGTGGCGATGGACGACGTGGCCAAGGCCCACCTGGCCGACCTGCAGGCGCAGGCGCCACACGATGTCCGCTACCTGAGGTACTGGGTCGACGAGAACGAAGGCAAGGTCTTCTGCCTGGTGGAAGCTCCATCGGCAGAGGCGGCCACCGAGGTGCACCGTGAGGCGCACGGACTGGTAGCCGACCACATTTACCGGGTCCAAGAAGGATCCTGAACTAAGGAGAAGTAAAGTCATGCGATCTGCACGCGTGATACTGCTCGGGGGCGTCAGCGCGATGGTCACCGCCGTCGGGCTGATGACGACAGTGCCTGCGTGGGCCCAGCCGGCGAGTGTGCCGCACTGGGGCAACACGGGGACGACTAGCACCCACCTCACTACGCCTGACGGCAATGGCAACCCAGCCATGACGAAATCGACCAGGATGACCATGAATCAGGGAGGCGGCGGAACCGCTCTGGCCAGGGACATCCAGATCGTCAGGCAGGCGACGGCCAAGTACGCCACGAATCTGGCTAAGGCCAAGGCCGACGGGTATCAGATCATCACCAAGATGATGCCGGGCATGGGCTTCCACTACCTGAACCCGAACATTCCCGGGTTCAGTCTCCGCAAGCCGCAGATCCTGGTGTACGAGCACATC
>DATNFM010000051.1:0-12162 GCA_035606435.1 Streptosporangiaceae bacterium
GTCCGGCTCGGTGACGAAGTCGATCAGTTCCTCAACCCGCCCGAGGAACGAGGGCTCCAGATCGGCGAAGCTGCTGACCGCGCTCAAAATGCGCTTCCAGCCGGCCGGGACGTCCGCCGGCCAGCCGATCGCCTCGAGCACCCCTTCCTTCCAGGGGGTGCCGCGCGGGATGTCCGGCCACCGGTCGAAGCCGAGCACCTGCGGCTTGACCGCCGCCCAGACGTCTATGTACGGATGCCCGACGATCAGCACGTGCGGCGAGCTGACCTTGGCCGCGATCTGCGACTCTTTCGACCCGGCTACCAGGTGATCGACCAGCACCCCGAGCCTGCGCCCACGCTGCGGACCGAACTCGTCGACGATCGCGGGCAGGTCGTCGATCCCGCCCAGGTACTCCACGACCACGCCAACATCGCGCAGGTCATCGCCCCAGATACGCTCCACCAGCTCGGCATCGTGCCGGCCCTCGACGTAGATCCGGCTGGCCTTAGCCACCTTGGCCCGGCTCACCGGCGCCGCGATCGACCCGGACGCCGTCCTGGTGGGCTTGCCGGACGCACCGCCCGGCTGGGTGGGCGGGCGGGTCGGCTTGACCAGCATGACCGGCTTGCCCTCGAGCAGGAACGGAGCCGGGCCGTAGGGAAACATCCGGCGCTTGCCGTGCCGGTCCTCCAGCGCGATCGCGTCCTTCTCCCAGCCGACCACCGCCCCGCAAAACTCCCCGGTCGCGTCTTCCACGACCAGCCCGAGCTCGGCCGGAACCTGCGGCAGCTCACGCCGCTGGCCGCGCTTGGGTCCGGATGCCACGTCCGGCCCGTACCGCATGCTATGCACCGGAACCTCCGCTTAGCAGTTTCAGAACCTCAGCCGCACCGGTCCTCGGCCTTTCCTGATCTCAGCCGTGCAGGACCTGGGTGTCGTGGCAGAAATGCACCTGGGCCGCTCCCAGGCCGCGGACTCGGTCCAGCGACCCCCGCCAGGCAACAGGATCGGCCGCCTGACCAGGTGGCAACTCCTCATCCGGCGGCCCGCTGAACTGCGCAGTCGTGTACACCGCGTCGCCAATCAGCACATCGAAGCTATCGTCGGCGGTCTGCACCAGCACCGACTGGTGCCCGGAGGTGTGGCCCGGCGTGGTGATCAGCCGAAGGCCAGGCAGCACCTCGGTGTCGCCGTCCAGCAACTCGAACCTGGCGTTCATGAAGTCGAACCAGTCGTACAGGTCTGGTTCCTCCCTCTTGGCCCGAGCCAACTCGTCCCGCTGGACCCAGCAGGCCGCGTGCTTGAAGACCGCGTTCTGGCCGCAGTGATCAAAATGCAGGTGCGTGTTGATCACCAGGTCAATATCGCCAGGCGTCATGTCGATATCGGCCAGCGCCTCAGCCACCGTACGGTTCACGACCCGCCACTCGGCCAGCGCATCGGGCGGCCCGCCAACGCCGGTATCGACCAGCACCGCTCCCTTCGGGTGGGTCACCACAAACCCATGCACCGGCCACCGCTCACCAGTACCAACGGTCAGACTCGCCAAGTGCAGCCGCCTGATCTCCAGCACGTCCCGCCTCCCTCCGGCTCACTGCGCCGACCGCGCCGCGCCACCGCAAACCGAAATCAAGATCTTGATCCTGCCACGATATGCGGCAATACGTAAGCGCCGCCGGGCTTGGCCGGCGGCGCTTACGTGCGGGTTGGTGGTGCGGGTCAGGGTGAGGCGATCGTGGTACCGGTGGTGTCCCAGGTGTTGCTGGTCCACTTGTTGCCGGTGCCGGCGTGGTCGAAGTAGGACACTGGGCCATAGGCGCCGCCGGTGGCGAAGTAGTTGGTGGCGAACACGTTGCCGGTGATCACGATGTTGGTCGGGACGCCGTAGCTGGACTCGTTGGTCGCTCCGGCGTAGATGCTGTAACTGCCGCCGGCCAGCAGGTTGTTCGTGATCGTGCGGTTGCCCTGGCCGGAGAAGTCCTCGAAGAGGCCGATGTCGTCGGTCTGGCCGAGGGAATTGAAGATCGTGTTGTGCGTGATGGTCAGGGGGGTGGTGGCGCCATTCGACATCACGCCATTGGTGTGGTCACTAGACACGTAACCGGGGTTGTGGATGTAGTTGTTCTCGACCAGGCCGGACTCCAGCTGCACGCCGGTCTCGAAGTTCGAGATGTTGCACTTGTTGACGGTCAACCCGGACGAGTCAGAGAACACGTCCTTGATCCCGGTCATCAGCCGGTTAGTACCGGAGTCGGTCCCGGTGATCGTCGTGTTCTCGATCGTCACGCCTGAGGTGTGCCGCAGTGAGATACCCATGGAGTTGGGACCGCCAGCGGTGATCTTGTCGTTGTTGAGGGTCACGTTATTCGCGACGATGTTGACGTTGTAGGGAATGTTCAGGCCCGACAGAGTGGCGCCGACGCCAGTGACCTGCACCCAGCCCCCGGTCGTGAGGGTCCAGCCGGTCCCGGACGAGACCTGCCCGGCACCGGTGCCGACCGTGGTCAGCTTCACCGAGGACGGCACTCCGGTGTTTGACGCGTCGGGGTAACCACACGCGGATGGGCTGGAGGCGCAGGTCGTGGCGGCGCTAGCTGGGGCAGCCGAAGCGGCAGCCCCGGCGATAAGGGCAGCGAAGGCGGCGGCAGCGGCGGCGGCGGCCAGGACCGGCTTGCGGACGGTCCGGCTACGGGCAGCAGCGGCGCGGTTGGCGGGAGCGGGGCTGGCGACGGAAGCGGGGCTGGCGACGGAAGCGGTGCGGGCGGCGGCGGTGCGGTTGGCGGTCATTGGTGGGGCCTCTTTCATAAACGCTGGGCGGCGGTGCCGTGGACTTTTATGACTCCACGTTCGCCGAATTCCCAGCGCTTTCTCAGAGGCCCAAGACCGTATTAGCAAGGACCAGCAGACTGTAATTACAGCCTGGATAACCAGACCCGGTTCACCCGGCCCGGACCGCCCGGCCTAGGTCCAAAGGTCCTTACATTTGACCGACTATATAAGCATTTGATGAGCTATCAGCAGCGTCAGGTTGGGGATAGCGAGACTGGCCTCAGGAGGGAAGCTAAAGACCACCGCAGGATTTCTACCTAAAAATAAGAAAGCCAGCGGAGACTAATATCAGGAAGGCGGACCAGCTAGCGCAGGCGCATGAGGGCGGCGAGAATGCGCTGCTCAGATACCGGGATGGCGGCTCCCAGCGACTGGGCGAACAGGCTCATCCGCAACTCCTCGATCATCCAGCGGATCGCCTTCACGTCCTCTCGATACCTGGCGTCGGGCCCGAGTTCGATGAGCAGCTGGTCGTAGTCGTCGCTGACTCGATGAACGGCGTCCATCCGGTCGAGGTCGCGGCCGATGGCAGCCGACGCCTTGTCCAGCCGGTAGGCGATTCCGCGCAGGTAGCGGACTAGGTCGGGGAGGCGTCGGGCCCCGATGTCGGAGATGAAGCCCTGGTAGATCAGCCCGGCCAGCTGTGCGCGCATGTCGTCCGCCGCCTCGGCCATGGGCGAGGCCGAGGACAGCTGGTCAAGGCGGGCCTCGACGGGGTTGGCCTCCCCCAGTACCCGGGCGGCTGTGCTGACCACGTCGGCGGTCTTGACGCGGAGCGACATCCTGGCCGCTTCGAGCAGCTTGGCGAACGCGTCGGCATCCCAGGCCGGGCCGCCGTTCTCGGCGATGATCTCGTCGGCGGCGGCGGCACCGCAGTCGTCGATCTCGGCGCTGGCGCTTGGGTACGGGTGGCGGCTCATCGCCAGCTTGGCGCTGGTCGGCAGCCGGCTCGCGACGGATCTCGCCCCTGAGGGAACCTCGATGAGGAGGAGCTTGCGGTTGCCGATGCGCATGGCCTCGGCGGCCTGCGCCCTGGTTTCGAACAAGGCGATCTCGACGGTGTCGCCGGCGTCCTTCAGCGCCGGGTAGGCACGGACCTGGCCGCGTACGAACTCGCGCGGTAGCGAGTCGAAGTCCCAGCGGCGCAGGCCGGTCCTGGTGAGGTCGGCCGCCGCGTCAGCCAGGCGGGCGTGCAGCATGGGGCGGAGGTCTCGACGGAGCGCGTCCAGGTCGTGGCCTTCGGCCAGTACCTTGTCGGCTTCGGTGACGCGGAACTTCACCCTCAGGTGCGGCGGCAGCTTGGTTAGGTCGAGGTCGGCGGCGGTGACGGGCTGGCCGCTCATCCGGCTCAGCTCGGCGGCGAGGGCGTGGAGAAGGTCGCCGTGGCCGGGGTCGAGCCTGGAAAGCACGTCCCTGGCAATGTCGGGCGCCGGCACGAACATCGTCCGCAGCCGTTTCGGCAGCGTTCTGATCAGCTCGGTGACGAGTTCGGTGCGCAGGCCAGGCACCTGCCAGGAGAACTCTTCCGACGTGACCTGGTTGAGGCTAGCCAGCGGGATATCGGCCGAGACCCCGTCGTCGGGCTCCCCCGGCTCGAACTCATACGTCAGCGGCAGCTCGCCCCAGCGGTCCGGGTAGTCCTGCGGGCTGACCTCCTCGGCGGCCGGGCCGACCAGGTCGGCCGGACTCATGGTGAGCAGGTCGGGCTGGGCGTGCCTGGCCTTCTCCCACCACGAGTCGAAGTGCCGCGTCGAGGTAACGTCGGCCGGAACCCGCTGGTCGTAGAAAGCGAACAGCGCGGCGTCGTCAGCGACGATGCCGCGCCTTCTGGCCCTGCGTTCGAGTTCCTCGGCGTCCGCCAGAAGCTGGCGATTGGCGTGGAAGAACTTGTGGTGCGTCTGCCACTCGCCCTCGACCAGCGCATGCGCGATGAACAGCTCGCGCGCCAGCACCGGATCGATCCGCCCGAGCGTGACCGGCCGCGCGGCGACCAGCGGCAGGCCGTACAGCGTCACGCGCTCAAGCGCCATCGCCGAGCCGCGCTTGGCGTCCCAGTGCGGCTCGCTGTAACCGCGATTGACCAGGTGCCCGGCCAGCGGCTCCACCCACTCAGGCTCGATCCGCGCGACCACGCGCGCCCACAGGCGCGATGTCTCGACCAGCTCGGCCGCCATGACCCAGCGGGGTCCTTTCCGCGCTAGTCCAGAGTCAGGAAATATGGCGAAACGCATTGCGCGGGCTCCGGCGTACTCGGCTGGCCCGCGTCGTCTGGGGCCGGTCGGCCTTCCGCCCTGGGAGCCGGCCTCCTCCCGCATTCCGATCTGGGTGAGCAGCCCGACCAGCAGCGCCTGGTGGACGCGGTCGGCTAGGTCCTGCTCGAAGCGGGGCTCAGGTTCTGTGCCGGGCTTGGCCAAAAGCTGGGCTACGTGGGCGGTGTGCTCTTCGTTCCGGTGCGGCTGCTGTTTGCCCGGCCGGCTGGTCGCCTCGGGGGCCGGTCCGGCCATGATGCCGAGGTCTCTGGCGGCCTGACTGAGCTGGCCGTGCACGTCCTGCCACTCGCGGACGCGCAGGTAGTGCAGATACTCGGAGCGGCACATCCGCCTGAACGCGGACCCGGACAACTCCCGCTGCCGCTCCCGCAGGTAGTCCCACAGATTCACCAGTGACAGGAAGTCCGAGCCCGGTTCGGCATGCCTTGCGTGCTTGGCGTCGGCCGCCTCCCTCGCATCGGCCGGGCGCTCCTTCGGGTCTTGAATCGACAGCGCGGCGGTAATGACCAGCACCTCGCGAGCGCAGCCGAGCTTGCCCGAGTGCAAGATCATCCGGCCCAGGCGCGGGTCGACCGGCAGCCGGGCGAGCCGACGGCCGATCTCGGTCAGCTTTGGGCTGTCCTTGGCCGCGCCGGGGGCCGGCTGGACGGCACCAAGCTCTTCGAGTAGGCGTATGCCGTCGGTGATGTTGCGCGTCTCTGGCGGGTCGATGAACGGGAAGCTCGATACCTCGCCCAGGTCCAGATCGGCCATGCGGAGGATGACCGAGGCGAGGTTGGTTCGCAGGATCTCGGGGTCGGTGAACTCCGGCCGGGAGTCGTAGTCGGCTTCGCTGTAGAGCCTTATGCAGATTCCGTCGGAGGTGCGGCCGCACCGGCCTTTGCGCTGGTTGGCCGACGCCTGCGAGATCGGCTCGATCGGCAGCCGCTGAACCTTCGTCCGGTTGCTGTAGCGGGAGATGCGCGCGGTGCCCGGGTCGATCACGTACTTGATGCCGGGCACGGTCAGCGAGGTCTCGGCGACGTTGGTGGCGAGCACGACCCGGCGCCGGTTGTGCGCGGCGAAGACCCGGTGCTGCTCGGCGGCCGACAGCCGGGCGTAGAGCGGGACGATCTCAAGCTCGGAGCCCGGTGCTGCCGGGAGTGCGGTCAGGGCGTCGGCGGTGTCGCGGATTTCTCGCTCGCCGCTGAGGAAGACCAGGATGTCACCCGGTCCTTCCGCGCAGAGTTCGTCGACCGCGTCCAGGATCGCCTGGACCTGGTCGCGCGGCTCTTGCTCGGCGGGTTTGCCGGCCTCGTCCTCGTCGGGTTCGAGCACGAGCGGCCGGTACCTGACCTCGACCGGGTACGTACGGCCGGACACCTCGATGATGGGGGTGCTCGGCTCGCTGCTCGGCTCGCTGCTCGGCTCGCTCGGGCTGAAGTGGGCGGCGAAGCGCTCCGGGTCGATGGTGGCCGAGGTGATGATCACCTTGAGGTCCGGACGGCTTGGCAGCAGCCGGTGCAGGTACCCCAGGATGAAGTCGATGTTCAGGCTGCGCTCGTGAGCCTCATCGATGATCAAGGTGTCGTAGCGCAACAGCCGCCGGTCATGGGCCAGCTCGGTCAGCAGGATTCCGTCCGTCATGAGCTTGACCAGCGTGTTGTCACTGGAGTTGTCGGTGAACCTGACCTTGTAGCCGACCGCGGCGCCCAGCTCGGTGCCGAGTTCATCGGCGATCCGCTCGGCGACCGAGCGCGCGGCGAGCCGACGCGGCTGGGTGTGACCGATCTGGCCGGTTACGCCGCGTCCCAGCTCAAGGCAGATCTTGGGGATCTGGGTGGTCTTACCTGACCCGGTCTCGCCGGCGACGATCACGACCTGGTGATCGCGGATCGCGCGGGCGATCTCGTCCTTGCGCTGGCTGACCGGCAACTCGGCCGGATAGGTGATCACCGGGACCGACCGCCTGCGGGCCGCGATCCGGTCCTGCGCCTGCTGAAGGTCGGACGCGATCGCCTGCAGGGTCCGGTCCCGGCGCTTCGGATCGCGCAGCGAACCTGTCTGCTCGATCCGGCGGCCGAGCCGGCTCTGATCGTGGAGCATCAAGTCAGGTAGCCGTTGCCGCAACTCCCGCACCGTCACAGCGCCTGTCGCAACACTGCCGGGCGCGCTGGATCGCGGCTCGGCGGCTGAGGAAGTCACGTTGGCAGTCTCCATGGGAAGTCCAGGTTGGCCAACGCATTTTCGCGCCGTGAACTTCCACTTAATCCAGTCTGGCCTCGTAGCGTAGGTCAGCCAGCAGGACGTCGGGGTGGACGCTGACCGAGTCGGCGACTTCGGCCAGTCCTCGGGCGGCGAACCAGTGCGAGACGTTGGCGACGTCGCGGTCGAGGAACTCGCCCCCGCGCGGATTCGCGATCACGTCGATTACCTGCGGCAAGTCGATCATGACCAGCCGGCCGTCGTGCACGAGCAGGTTGTAGGCGGACAGGTCGCCGTGCACCAGGCCCAGGTACGCAAGCCCGCGCAGGGCCTGGGCTAGCTGATCCCAGAGGTCGATCAGCTCGGGGCCGGTCGGGCGCAGCTCGGCCAGCCTCGGCGCGGCGGAGCCGTCTTCGTCACCGATGAACTCGAGCAGGATCTCGGTGCCGAGGATCTGCACTGGATAGGGCACTGGCACCCCGGCCGAATGCAGCTGGCAGAGCGCGGCGAACTCGGCTATGGCCCACTGCTCCGCAATCATCGCCTTGCCGGCCGCGGTCCTGGCCGCCATGGCCCGGTTAACCCTGGACTCGCGCACCCGGCGCCCGCTGGTGTACTCGCTGTCTCGGTGGAACTGCCGGTGCTCGGCCGACCGGTACCGCTTGGCGGCCAGCAGGCAGGAGCTGTCGGTTCCCGGCACGCCCCGGCGGAGCAGGAACACGTCGGCTTCCTTGCCGGTCTTCAGCACCCCGAGCTCGGTGTCGGTCGCGGCTAGGTCAGTGACCAGCCAGTCTGGGTGCGGCAGGGGGCCGCGTTCGGTGGGAGAAGACTGGTCCCAGGTGGACCAGCGGTCGCCGTCGATGACGCCATCGGTCGAGTCGTGCACGTCCTCGGAGGCGAGCCTGGCAATGTGTCGATCTCGTTTGGCGAAAGTTGCTTCGTTGTCTTCGTAACGCCACTTAGTGCGACGGCGGGACGCGGAGCTTGGCACTGGTGGAACTCCTCATGCGAGCGGTGTGGAAGGGCAGCGTGAAATCCAGGACGGTCATCGTCAGCAGCCCTCCTTCGCTCGGCCGACCAGCTGTCGGCGGGGTTACCTGTGCAACGAGCACGATCTCATATCGTGGCTGACTCGCGCCACCGATATTTCCGCCGGTCTAGCCCGCGAGGAACTCGCCAGCGACCTGAACTAGCAAGGCCAGCTTGGCCCGCTCGGCATCTTCGGTGATGGCATTGCCCTGCACCGACGTAGCGAACCCGCACTGCGGGCTAATCGCCAGACGCTCCTTGTCGATCGATGCGGTGGCCAGCGTCAGCCTGGCCTCAAGTTCGGCGGCCGTCTCCAGCTGCGAGGTCTTAGTGGTGACCAGGCCGAGCACGACGGTCTTGTCGTCGGGCACCTGAAGCAGGGCGTCGAAGCTGCCCGAGCGCTCGTCGTCGTACTCAAGCAACAGCCGGTCCGCAGCCACGCCGCCGAAGATCGGTCCGGCGATGGAGTCGTATTCGCCGGCGACCAGCCAGCGGCTGAGCTGATTGCCCCGGCACAGGTGGAAGCCGAACGTCGCTGGACGCCCCGCGTCGATCACGGCGTTGTCGAGTTCGATGCCGTAGCTCAGCCAGCGCTCCAGCGGCCAGCCGCGAGCCTCGTAGAACGCTCGCCACTGCGGGTCGATCAGCAGCGGGTAATGCGGCGCATCGAGCTGGATGTAGCCGCAGCCCAGCCGAACCAGCTCCCTGACCTCATCGCGCAGCACGTCGACTATGTCGGCCATGAACGCGTCCAGGGTCGGGTAGGCCTGCGTCGACGCCGCCGGTGACCAGAGGTTGGCGAACAGCGTCGGGCTCGGCAGCGTCACCTTGCCCTGCCTGGTGGTGCCGTCCGGCTGGCGATTGCTGACACAGCCGCGCAGGAACGTGAACTCCTCGGCGGCGAGGTTCCTGCGCTTGCGCAGCGGGGCGGTGACCGCGAGGTCCGCCGGCCGTTCGATGGTGGCGTCCCCCACCGAGTCAGATCGCCACGCGCCCCAGAGCCAGGCGTCCAGGCTGACGCCGGTGAAGCCGTCGCACGCGGCGGTCAGTTCGGACTGGAACGACTCGCGCCGCATCTCGCCGTCGGTCACGACCGGCAGGCCGACGTCCTCCTGCATCGCCACGACGTCACGAACGGCTCGGTCCTCCGCCGCCTTGAGCCCGGCCGGCGGCAGTTCGCCGTCCGCATAGGCGACTCTCGCGTCCCGGAGGTAGGAGGGCCGCAACAGGCTGCCGACATGTTCCACCCTGGCCGATATCGTCATGGCCCCAGCATCGCATCCCGCCCAGCGGTGCGGCCGAGGCCGGTCGGCTCCGGGATGTCGGCTCCGGGATGATGGGCGGATGCCGCTGTTTGAGTTTGAAGGTCACTCGCCCACGATCAGTTCCTCCGCCTGGATCGCTCCGACGGCGACCATCGTCGGAGATGTCACGATCGAGGACGAAGCGTCGATCTGGTACGGAGTCGTGCTCCGAGCCGACTTCGGGCCGATCATCATCAGGCGCGGCGCCAACGTGCAGGATGGTTCGGTGCTGCACGGCGGTAGCGATCCGGTGACCGAGGTCGGCCCCGGCGCGACGATCGGTCATCTGTGCGTCGTGCACGGCGCCGTGATCGGCGAGGAGGCACTGATCGGCAACGGCGCGACCGTCCTCGACGGCGCGACCGTCGGCAAGCGCGCGCTCGTAGCGGCCGGCGCAGTCGTGCCGCCGAACCTCGCAATCGGTGACGACATGCTCGCCGTCGGAGTACCCGCTAAGGTCGCCGGCCAGGTCAGCGGCGGCGCCAAGGAGTGGGTGCAGACCAACCCGCAGGTCTACCGCGATCTGGCCCGCCGCCACGCCGCCGGCATCCGCCCGCTCAGCTAAGCCCGCTCAGCCAGGTCAGAACACCTGGAGATCGCATGGTTAGTTCGAGTGACATTGTCGCGTTCGCCGCCGCAACCGACCTGGACCGGGCAAGGGCGTTCTATGAGGGGAAACTAGGGCTGCGACTAGTCGAGCAGAATCAGTTCGCGTGCGTGTTCGACGCGAACGGCACCATGCTCAGGGTGACGGCGGTCGCGGAAGTGGCGCGTCCGGGGTATACGGTGCTCGGCTGGCGGGTCGCCGACATCGAGCAGGTGATGGCCGCGATGATCGACGCGGGCGTCGAGTTCACCAGATATGACGGCATGGACCAGGACGCCAGCGGTATCTGGACGACCCCGGGCGGAGACAAGATCGCCTGGTTCAGCGACCCGGACGGAAACAACCTCTCCCTAACCCAGTTCGCCTAACGAGACGCCGTGCCTGCCGGTCCAGGTTGCCGGGCAGGGCGACCTGGACCGGCCCGGCGGTTAGGAGGCCTGGCTCGTCTTAGGCGTCGGGTCGCTGGTCAGGTCGGCGTCGTTCACGCCTATGACCGGCTCGGTGGCGTCGTGCACCGTAGTCTCCGTCTTGGCTCCCGTCTTGGAACGGCTCTTGAAAACAGCCGCGGCCGCGCTTGCGGCCGCCGCAGCCGCTGCCATCAGGCCGACGGGCAGCTTCCAGCGCCCTCGGCGCGGCTTCGATGGGTCGATCCGCTCGGCCGCCGATGACAATGCCGCTGACACCTTGGGAGCGACCGTGTCTTCCAGGACCTTCCCGGTGCGCTCCAGCCGTGGCGCCGCCCAGGCGCGTGACCGCAGGATCGACCGTCGAGCAGCCTGTCCCGTGGTCTTGGCTAGCGGCTTCATCTGCTCCGCCATCGGCTTCAGTTGATCCGCAGCCTTGACCGTGCGGTCCCAGGCCTCGGCTCGCTTCTTACCGGACATTTGGAACCTCCGCGAGGTGAGTACGTCCCGCCACCCTTCCCCCGCAAACGCCGATCAATCATGAGCACTGGGCGCTGGGCGCGAATACGATGGCGGGCGTGGCTGGCGCCGAGGGTGATTATCGGATCTACGCCGATCTCGCGGACTGGTGGCCGCTGATCTCGCCGCCCAGGGAGTACGCAGCCGAGTCGGTCTACCTGGCCGCCGTTCTGGACCGGGCCCTGGGCCTGGACCGGGCCCTGGAACAAGGCCAAGCTCAGCCGCGAGCCACCGAGGTGCTGGATCTCGGCAGCGGGGGCGGGCACGTTGCCGTGCATCTGAAGGACAAGTTCGATCTCACGCTGGTCGATATCTCGGAGGACATGCTCGCCGTCTCCGAGCAACTCGTTCCGCTCGCCTCGCACGTGCGCGGCGATATGCGGACGGTCCGGCTCGGGCGGACGTTCGATGCCGTGCTGGTGCACGACGCGATCGACTACATTATCGGCTCCGACAACCTGCGGCTGGTCATCGAGACGGCGGCGGTGCACTGCCGGCCGGGCGGGGTCGTTCTCTTTGTCCCCGACTACGTCCAAGACGACTTCGTCGAACTCTCGGGAGGCGGTGGCGGCGGCGTGGACGAGGCCGGCCGGACCGCGAGCTTCAGCGAGCGGACCTGGGACCCGGATCCGGGCGATGACTGGGTCCAGGCCGACTACGAGTTCACGCTGCGCACGACCGACGGCGACGAGAAGGTAATCTGCGAGTCGCACCGGCTCAGCGCGTTCAGCCGGCAGACGTGGCTCGTCGAACTCGCCAGGGCGGGCCTGCAGCCGCAGCCGCAGCCGCAGCCGCCCGGGCAAGCGACAGCCCTCCCCGGCCGCGAACCAACCAACCTCTTCCTCGCCCGCAAATCGCTCTAGACAGCCGCTCGGGACAACAGCAACGCCGCGCCGACGTAGCTGCCGCCACTTCCCATCCGTTGCGGCGACTTCCCATCCATTAGAGCGGAGTCCTGCCGGGTATACGGCATTTGTCGCGACGGTAACGTCGGGTAAGTCGGCGCAATGAATGGTAAGCCTTCTCATCCGGGG
>DATNFM010000052.1:0-33479 GCA_035606435.1 Streptosporangiaceae bacterium
ATGCGCCAGGGACTGGAGGGCAATGGGTTAATATCTTCCCGTGGGCACTGACGTTGAAAGCGCTCGTCCTGAATACGGGAAATCAGGATTCGTAGTCCATCTCGCAGGATTTTCACCACCTTGGGGATGCAATTTATTAGATAATACCCATTTTGCTATTAACCAGAAGCCTAAACTAGCGCGGCCTCCTTCGGTGCTTCGCATGTTTGGATGCTTGCCACAAGAAGTATAGCTCTGACTTCGGAATTGCAGTGTCGCGTTCACTTATGTATCTATTTATCAAAGGGGCAAGCGGCACGGAGCTTCCGATCGCACCGCCAGCAATTATCAGCGGCATAGAGTCAAGCGCACCAATCGTCGTTGATATCGCCCCTATCGCGAGGCCGACGGCGCTTTGCTTTATTACTGCCTTCCTTTGGCTTCGAACCCGACATTCTATGTCAGCCAGTCCTGGTCGCAGATCTTCTACCTCGATGAGATGCGCTATCTCACCGGCAGACTTGCCAGCATTCTCGGGAGTCAGGCGCGATACTATAGCCTTGTGTAGAGTGTCGCGAAAGCGATCAAAGTAAGGCTGTTGATCACGGCGGAGTTTGAGGAAATCAGCAACAGGCAACTCGATAAATACTGGCAAACTCAATTCAAGCGCTACGCTCTCCGCGGTGGGAAGTAGGGCTCGATTGGGAGAACGCTGCGCCCATGGGACGCTTGTAGGCGCGACCAAAGGCAGCATCAACCGGCGTGACAACTCAACGTCAGCAACTGTCGCCGTGGTATAACCTCGAAGTATGTGTCCAGCAACGCACTTGCGACTGGGCTTGTCCTTTCCGCTAAATATAAAACTTTGGCTAGGGCCTATGCCCGGCCCGGACAGCGTAGCTGCCCATTTTTGCGGCCCGATCTTGTGACTCTCGAATGAAGAGTCCTTTATCATACGCGAGATTATTTTCTTTTGCTTCTCGGGATCGAATACATCTTCAATGTCCAGGAGGTTTCCTTGTTCACGCCAATGCGCTTCACAGAAGTGGTGCGGTTTGCTTTGGAAGGTGACCAGATCGTCAGCGCCTATTTCGCGCAGGTGTAGTACGACATGCATCTGAGTATGGATTCTTGAAACGAAGTCACGTTTGGCTGATTCGGACTTCGATTTTTGCACGCCTGCTATTAGGTCACGTGGATCTAGGCCTTGCACTACAACGCGATCAAAGTAGTGCCAAATATTTTTAAAGATGTCATCGATATTATTTTGCATACACTCATAGGCGGAACACCCTATAGTGCCAGATAGATCAATTTGGCTACCCGCGACGATCGAGTCTCCGATCTCCGCTCGACTAGGGATCGGGGAGGTCTTCTGCTCAACTGCAGCTTCCTCCACGGCCTCTATTAGTCGCTTAGTGGCCGTTCGGTCCTTAAATACGTTACCGACCTCCCAGTCACGGAAGATCTCCATTTCATCTATCCAACGTGTGAGCCAGTATGAGTCAATGGCCAATTGGTCTCCCTGGATGAAACGGCCGAAATATCCCAATTAATCGGGAGTGAGATGTAACTCAGACACCTGTGTAGCTGCCCTCCAGTTTAGCCATGCATTAAGTGGATGGTCAGGGTTGCTGCCTGGGCCGCCGGGCCGCTTGGTGGAGGCAGGCCGATCGCGTCCCCTCCAGGCTCGGCTGGGAGCTAGCCTGGTCGCCTTGCCCTCGGCATCGGGAATCACGCATGAGCGAGATCTAGCAGTTACCTACTTCGTGCATGGGTTGCGTCCACACCTGGGGCTGGACGATCACCCTCAATCCGGACGGCACCACAACTATGCGGAGCCCGGGCGGCAGCCGGATCTATCACAGCCACAGTCCGCCATCGGCCGCATGAACGGGATGGGTCTGCTCTGCAGTCCGCTCCGGGTTGAGGGGGACTAGCTGGCTCGCCAGGCGCGGAGCAGTTCATCGGACTGGTCCACGGCCGGATGCGCGGATCGCAGGTATGCGCGGACTGCGCTGTTGCCAGTCTGTTCGCTGCTGCGCATACCTGACACCAGGTCGATGGGAACTGTGTACTGAAAGCCGTGCTCCTGAGCGCCGAGTACGGCGTAGAGCACGCAGCAGGTCAGTTCCACGCCGCAGATGATCAGCCCGTCGATGTCCCAGTCCGACAGGACCTGCAGGAACTCCTGGCTTTGCCAGATGTCATATCGGTACTTGCGCACCACCCGTGATCCTGGTACCGGCGCGATGAAGAGCTCAGCTCCGGCCGACCCGGCCAGGCATAGCTGGGAGTCATCTTCCCACCGGCGCTGACGTGGCGTGATCTGGGCCGGGTCCGAGATCTGCTGAGAGTAGATGACCCGCATCCCGAGCCGCGCAGCCTCGGCTGCGAAGGCATTGGCCTTTCTGGCCGCTTCGGCGTTGGCCTGGGTCTGGGCGGGGTCTTGATCAGGCGTTGACGGCCGGCAGAAGTCGTTCTGAAAATCGACCATGACGACAGCCACTCGACGAGGCTCGAGTTTGCGCATTTCATCAATCTGATCAGCCTGACGCATAGGACCAATACTGGCCCGCCACCAGCCAGCGGCGCGGTCTTTACCGTTAGCCTGCCAGTGAACGGGAGGCGCGGATGAAGCGAGTCGTCATCGCGATCGTCGCGGCCGGGATCGTGGCTGGCGCGGCATCGTGCGGCACCAACGGGACGACGAGCCCGCCGTCGGGGGCCCGGTCGCGGCCGGTCAAGGTCAGCTGGGCGATAGTCTCCTGCCAGGTCTACGTCGAGTACCTCGACAACGCGACCACGGTGGACCACTACGTCCCCGATACCGGCGTCAACTTCCGGCAGCATTATGCGGGCAACAACGCGAGCGCGAGCCTGGCCGCCGTCGTCACGCTCGTCAACCACTCCGATGGGCCGGCTCCGCTGCCGACCGGCTTGGTGGTGTCCTTCACCGACCACACCGGGCGTCACGTCGGCAGCCCGCAGACCTTCAACAACGCCGACGGCACCGGGTATGGCGGCGCCGTCGCTCACGGACGGGGCTCGGGGGAGAAATTCTCCGCCACCACGCTGTTCAACCCGGGCCAGGCGGTCGCCGAATCGCCGGACCTAGGCGCCGTGCCGCCGAAGCCCGACCTGAACTGCCAGGCGAGCAAGCAGTGACGGGAGTTCGCTCAGGCCACCCGGCCGAAGGGGTCGGTCTCAGCGCCACGTCAGCGCCGTTTCAGCCGCTGCCGGAAGGATCGGTCGGGATGGCCGCAAAGGCCATCGGGCGGGGAACCAGCGATCAAAAGGAGACCGATGTTAATTCGTCGGATGGCCATGCTGCTGGCGGCAGGTGCTCTTGCGGTAGGCCTCAGCACGGCCGCAGTCGGGCCCGCGCAGGCGGTGGTAGCCCCCAGCACCGACTGGAACGAGATATTTTCCGCGTTCGACCACAATTTCAATAACACGTTGTGCGTCGATGACCCGAGTGGCAACCACTCCGTGGGTACGCAACTATGGGTCTGGCACTGCAACAGCAATCCTAACCAGCGCTGGAGATTCGTGTTCGTGGCCGAAGACATTAGCGGCGCAGCCGAATTCGACATCCAGCTCAGGTCCACTGTCGGCACCTCGATGCCGCTGTGCATCACGGACAACGGCACCGCCGGGCAGCGTCTTACCCTCACCCAGTGCGAGGGCTTCAACGACACGTTCTGGGTAATGGACACCGCTCCAGGTACTAATCCCCTCATGGGGCTCGAGGACCGCTTCAACGGCCTGTGCATGGCCGTGGCGGATTTCTCCGACAACAACGGCACGCCGCTCATCTCGAAAACCTGCGACTCCAACTCCAGCGACCTGTCCATGACCTGGTCGCTGGGGTAGCCGACCGGCGGCCCGGCGGCCACTATTTTCCGTTGACCGCCGGGCCTAGGGGGACGGCTTGGTGGCCTTGTCGATGATCTGGGCGGCGAGGTCGCGGACGGGGACGTTGGACCGCTGGGAGGCTCGCCGGAGCAGGTCGAAGGCTTCGGCTTCGGAGCAGCGGGACTGGGCCATGATGATGCCCTTGGCTTGCTCGATGATCGGCATGGTTTCTAGCCGGGCGAGCAGCCGGGCATATTCGGTCTGGTGCCGCAGGTCGGTGGTGTGAGCCCATGGCTGGGTTCTGGTGCTGGCCAGGCGGCTGCTGAGGTCGGGCGTGGGCTCGGCGTCGGTTTCTGACACGAATACACCACCTTTCGGTCAGCGGTATCGGCGTGGCTGGATCTTCGTGTGTCTGCTGCCGGCGGTGGCGGCAGGTCGGGTCAGGCGTCACGGCTGGTCCTGACGGGCCGGGCGGGCGCGTCGGCCTGGGCCATGGCGGTAAGCAGGTCGAGCATGGGTCCGACGCGCAGTCCGTCCTGGGCGGTGTGCCGGAACGGGCTGTCCGGGTTCAGCGTGTAGCGGGTGCGGCGGCCGATCCGTTTGCGGGTGAGATAGCCGGCGGCTTCGAGATCGGCGACGATGGCCTGGACGGTGCGCTCGGTCAGGTCGACGGCCGTGCTGATGTCGCGGATCCTTGTGTCGGGATCGCGGGCGATCTCGACCAGCACATGCCCGTGCCCGGTCAGCAGCGTCCAGCTTCTGTCGCGGTCCACGGGAGCTTCCATGAGGCGATCATAACCTCAGGCGATAGATGTCGCGAGATGGAATACATGTTATTTTTCTCACGTTACTATCGGCAGGTTACCTCGCTTGAGCCGTGGTCGCCCGTGATCGCTTCCGGTGCCCTCGGCTGTAGCCGCATGTGCACTCGAACCGTGGTGCCGGCCGGGCCGGTCCTGACCTGAACCAGGTCGCCTACTTGATGGACGAGCCAGAGCCCTCGATGGCTCTCGATCTCGGCCGGTTCAGGACGCAGCGTGCCTGCTAGCGGATCGGCGATCTGACCGCTGTCGGAAACCTGAAAGATGACCTCGGTTTCCGTTGTCCAGATCGTCAGCGTCCCGAGACCTTGTGTATGCACCAGGACGTTGCCGGCCAGTTCGCCGACGGCGATGACGAGATCTCTCACCCGGTCGGCCGGCAGCCTGGCCTCAAGCGCCTTGTCGGCAGCGAACCGGCGGACCTCGCTTTGCTCATAACGGAATGTCAGCGAGCTCGCGTTTCCTGGCGGCCAGCTGAGCGCCTGGGCGGCCAACCCGCGCTGATCAGCGGGCCTGTCCCCGGCGAAGGTGGCGCTCGCGCGAGGCTCGGTGCCCCGGAAGATCACGGCATGCTCGCGCTCAGCGGCGGCCAAGAGATCACTATCTAGCCGGTTGTCATAGCTGCACAGCACCTCGGCCCGCGACCTGGCCAGTGCGCGGCGGAGAAGCCACTCGTATCCGATCGCTTCGGCCAGGTACTCCCTGGGCCGTTCCAGCCATCCCACGTCCAGCACGCACTGGATGGGCCGGGCGGAGTTCTCGCGAGCGAACGCCCTGATCACCGACAGAACCCGGCCGGGATTGGCGCCCGCGCTGGTCAGATCGCATACCGCCGCGCCACTGCCGCCAAGCGCGATCTCACCGCCGAGTTCGTTCAAATGCTCGCGAGTCGCCGCGATCAGAACGGCCGCACCGTGCGTGATGCCGGCTCGCAGATAGCGCACACGAGCCATGAGGTGCTCACGCGGGGCGCCGTAAAGGAGCATGGCGTGGCTGTCGGTGAAGCTGGCCGCTGAACCCATCGATCACCGCCGATCCCTCCCCAGCGCGGACCGCATCCAGTTGCGGCGGGTTGGTGCTGCGGCTACCCGCGCCACGCAGGCTAAACGCTCGCAGATCGTGGGCTTAATTCGCCGTTTCTGGTGATTGACGGGCCATTGGCCCAGTTGTATCGTCCGAACTAATAGGAAAGTTTCCTATCAGTTCGGCCATGGGAGGCCGCGTGTTATCTTCGCGCCGCGTGCGGCTCATCTGTCTCCTCACCATGCCGGCGATTGCCCTGGTCGGAGTCACCGCTCCTCGTGCATACGCCGCGACCAATCTGCTGGCCAACGGCAACTTCAGCACCGGAACCACGGCAGGCTGGACCTGCTCGGCCGGTGACCACATCGTCTCGTCGCCCGTCGATCCCGGCTCGACGTTCGCGCTGTCGGGCACGCCCACGAACAGCGACTTCGCTCAGTGCAGCCAGGTCGTCAGCGTGCAGCCGAGCTCGTCCTATTCGCTCACCGGCTTTGTCGAAGGCAACTACGTCTTCCTCGGAGACACCGGGACGGGCACGTCCGATACCAACAACTGGACGCCCTCGGCTACGTCGTGGAGCGAGCTGTCGACCACGTTCACGACCGGGGCGTCGACGACGAGCGTCACCATCTACATCCACGGCTGGTACGCCCAGCCGACGTTCTTCGCCGACAACCTCACGCTGACCGGCCCAGCGGGATCTGGTGGCGGACCGCCTCCGAATCCTCCGGCCGCCCCGGCCGGCCTCACCGTCACCGGCGTGACGGCCTCGTCGGTGTCGCTGTCCTGGACGGCCCCCTCGGGAACGGTCAGCGGCTACCACGTGCTGCAGAACGGCACCCAGGTCGCCAGCGTCACCGGAACGACCGACACGGTCACCGGGCTGACCGCGTCGACCAAGTACACCTTTAACGTCAACGCCTTCAACTCCGCCGGCACCTCTGCGAATTCGGCCTCGGTGACCGCGACCACGGCCGCCTCCGGCGGCGGGGGCGGGGGAGGGGGAGGCGGCGGGCTTCCGGCTCACCTGCTCATGGGGTACTGGCAGGACTTCACCAACGGCGCGACCCCGCTGACGATCGCGGCCGTGCCCACCAGCTACAACCTGATCGCGGTCGCCTTCGGCAATTCGGACGCCACGCCTGGCCAGGTCACGTTCTCCGTGGACTCCGGGCTGTCGGCCGCACTCGGCGGCTACACCCAGCAGCAGTTCATCAACGACATCAAGACCGTGCAGGCGCGCGGCCAGAAGGTCATACTCTCGGTCGGCGGCCAGAACGGCACCGTCTCCGTCAACGACGCGGCCAGTGCGAGCAACTTCGCCAGCAGCGTGTTCGCGCTGATCCAGCAGTACGGCTTCAACGGCGTCGACATCGACCTGGAGAACGGCCTCAACCCGACCTTCATGGCATCGGCGCTTGAACAGCTGGAAAGCGATGCCGGCCCGAACCTGATCATCACGCTCGCACCGCAGACCGTGGACACGCAGTCGACCGGCAACGACTACTTCGCGCTGGCGCTGAACATCAAGACCATCCTCACGATGATCAACACCCAGTACTACAACTCGGGCACCATGAACGGCTGCGACGGGAACGTCTACGCCGAAGGCACCGAGAACTTCATGACCGCACTCGCCTGTACCGAACTGGAAGGCGGCCTGGCCCCGTCCCAGGTCGGCCTGGGACTGCCGGCCTCTTCCTCGGCGGCCGGCAGCGGCTTCGTCAGCCCGTCGGTGGTCAATGCCGCACTCGACTGCCTGGCCAGGAAGCAGAACTGCGGCTCGTTCGTGCCGCCCACCACCTGGCCTGGCATCCGGGGCGTGATGACCTGGTCAATCAGCTGGGATGCCTCGAACGGCTACAACTTCGCCAACACCGTGTCGCCGCACCTGGCGACGCTTCCTTAAACACCACCGGTCCCGGCGGGCCGCACGGTCCGCCGGGACCACGCGCTCCCGGTCAGCGCTTGGCGTAGTCGGCGAAGCCCTGCCAGTCGATGACGACGCACGGCTCGTCGCCGACGACCCAGGCGTCGTGCCCGGGCGGGATCACCGCGAAGTCGCCGGGCCCGTATTCCGTCTCCTGCCCGTCGTCCATGACCACGTTCATGTGGCCAGAGACGTAGTAGCCCAGGTGCGGCGCCTGGCAGCTGCCGGTCCCCGCGATCGGCTTGACGTGCTTCGACCACTGCCAGCCGGGTTCGAAGGTTGCCCGGCCGACCGGCCCTGCTTCGAGATTGACTAGCTGGACCTGGCCCTTGCCATCCACGAACGGGCGGGTCTCCTCCGGCGTGTCCAGGTTCTTGCGTACCAGTCCTGCCATCGCTGCCCCCCAGGCTAGTCGTGCCTACAGCTCCATCACTGAATGTAGTTTCCGCCGGTGGCAATGGTTACACCACGTGAGCTTCCGAGATCTCGGCCGCCTGGCTGGTGCGGGCTAGGGGAGACACGGCCATTCCCAGGCATACCGCCACCTGGAGGGCGGCGGCGAAGCCGAAGACCACCCGCAGCGGGTCGGCGCCGCCTGCGAGCCAGCCCCCGAGTAGCGCGCCGAGCGGGATGGTGAGGTAGGCGATCGAGCGGCTGGCCGAGACGACCCGCCCTATGCCCTCGGGGGCGACCAGACGCTGGCGCTCGGTGAACCAGGTGACGAGGACGACCGACGTCATGATTCCGTCGAGCCCCCAGCAGGCGGTTATTGCCCACCAGTGCGGCGCGAGGGCCGGCAGCAGCGTCGCTACCGCTGACCCGCCGAGGCCGCAGGTCAGCAGCCGGCCGGCGGGGTAGCGGCGTGCCAGTCGCGGCGACAAGGCCGCGCCGACCACGCAGCCAAGGCCCTGGGCGCCGAAGATGACGCCGACCACGATCTTAGGCAGGCTCTCTGCCTTGACGACGAGGAAGATCAGGTCGGCCTCGACGATGGAACCGGCAAGGTTTGCCACGGCCATGAGCGCGGAGCCGTACCGGATCGCCTTGTTCTGCCAGAGCAGGCGTATTCCGTCGGCGACGTCCTTGCGCACGCTCGCCAGGGCGCCGGCGGCGGGGCTTTCGTCCGGGCGGCGCCGCGAGCCCGGAGACGGGCGAGGGCAGGCGACCTGGTAGATGAGCAGCGCCGAGCACGCGAAGGACAGCGCGTTGATGAGGGATGCCAGGGGTACGCCGGCCGCGGCGACGATCGCGGTTCCGGCCACCGGGCCCATCGTGGCGAGCGCGCTACTGACCGCCTGGATCCAGGCGTTGGTCCCGGCCCGGTCGCGTTCGGGAATGGTATCGACCAGCAGGCCCTGGAAAGCGGGGAAATACACGGGCCGCACGAAGGCGAGCAGGAGCGCGCACCCGTACAGCACGGCCAGCGGCAGATGGGTCGCAGTCGCGGCGATGACCACGGCGATCCCGGCCGACGCGGAGTCGCAGGTCACCAGGATCCGGCGCCGGTTCCCTCGGTCGGCCACGACGCCGGCTACCAGCCCGATTATCGCGTAGGGAAGGAATTCCAGTACGTAGGCGAAGGCGGTAGCCAGCGCGGAGCCGGTGATCCGGAGGATCAGCGTAGGGATCGCAAAGCGGTAGATCCAGTCGCCAACGCTCGATATGGCGAACGCGCTTCGCAGCCAGAGGCCGTTAATCGCCGGACAGAAGGGCCAGGAGGTGATCGCAGTCGCGGGTCTCAAGGAAGCGTGCTACCTGCTCGAGGAGATCGGATCCTGACTGGGTCATGAGATCCGGCTTGCCCTGAAGTTCCCGGACGGTCTTCACTGTCGGCTCGATGAGAGCGTCAGCCTTTTCTTTCTCGCCAGAGATGGTGTGAAAGAACACGAGGCCCGCTGCGACGGCCGCCGAATGGTAGCAGCGGTCGAACGGGCGCTTGCGGTGGAGGATCGCGCTGGTCGCATGAGCTGATTCCTCGCTCAGGCCGATATAGTCCACCGCGAAGATCGGGTCGACCATGTCGGCCAGGAACAGCATGTTGTGGATCCACTCATGAACGATGTTCTCGCCGGTCTTGGACGCGCCCCATTCCACCAGGGGATTAAGCCAGATGAGGCCGACCGCGCTGGACATCGTGCCGCCCTCTGAGCCGCTTTCCTGGGCCAGGAAGATCTCGCCGATCGTCAGCTCGATGAGCTCATGCAGGTGGCGGTTTACCGCCGAGATGGTGCCCAGCCCGGCGCCGATCAGCTCGCGGAGCTCGGCCCGTTGCCGATCAGGGAACAGGCGGTCCCGCCCGGGCCCCCACGCCTCCCGGCGAACAAAGTCCGCGACCGCACCGGGGTTGTCGAAGGTAACGGCGATGCCCTCGGGCGCCCATTGGATCTTCGTCCAGGACTGAAGGTGGCTGAGCGCGGACAGGTACTGACTCCGCAGTTGCTCGGCCGCCGGTGGCTCGTGCCAGGTCGCCGTAGCCACCGCGTCGACCGAGCCGAGCACCCACAGCCGGTCGAAGAACCTCACGCGTCGTCTTCCCCGGTATGCAGGAACATCTTGAACACCGCGACTGCCTCGGGATGGTCCCGGTGCCACTCGACGTACCGTTCGAGCGCGTTGGCGATCCGGTCCATGTCGTGGCGGACCTCGCGGACGTACTTCAGAATCCGCTCGAATTCCATCGCCCGGTCAAGATCATCATGGGACGTATCGGCCATTCGTAGTCACCTCGCAGAAAGGTCCTCCGGCCACATTGAAATGGCCGGAACGGGCACGTAGCAGCGCGAGCCCGTACCGACCTAGCATGACAAGATTTGATTCTTAACTCAAGCCGTGAATGGCAATTCATCATTTTCATCAGGTGTCACATTCGCCTCACGAAACCATTTGGCAGCAGCAGACCCGCCAGCGTGTGACGGACGCCGCAGGCCCGCGCAAATCTTTCTAAATAAATATTGGCAGAAAAATTTGCGCGGGCTTCAGGCCTGCATTTCCAAAGGCCGGTCCGGCCGCCACATCGATCGGCGGCGTGTGTAGCGGTGCCAGCGGTCGCGCAGCGCCGCGCCGGTCAGGAGCAGCGCGGCTGAGGCGACCGAATACCAGGCGACGGCCACGCGTTCGGCGGTGGCCGGCGGGGCGACCAGGAACTTCGCGGTGACGGGCAGGTACCAGGTGAGCGCGATCGCCGCGAACGCGACGGGTGCGGCGATGGCGCCGCCGAGGTCGGCGTAGCGGGACCGCTCGAAGCACGCCGCGGCGGCCACGGCGACCGCGCACCAGCCCGCGAGCTGGCTTATCAGCGGGTACACGGCGAGCGCGTGGTTTCCCGCGTGCGCCATGATGCGCAGGTACGCCCCGCCGGTCACGACCAGGACCGGTGCGGCGAGCAGGAGGTGGCCGGCCGGGGTCACCCACGCCGGGACCGGGGTTGCCTGGGTTAGCGGCCGGAACGGGGCGCGAAGGACGAAGGCCAGCGCCGCGACGGCGGGAAGGAAGGCCAGGCGCACGGTTCCCTGACTGAGCTGGGCGTGGGAGGCATCGGCGACGCGGGCCATGATGGTCAGGAACGCCAGGCCGGCCAGGCACCCGGAGATCAGCGTCAGCCACGGCATCGTCCTGGTGATGGGCTTGGCGAGCAGGGGCAGGGCACCGAGCCAGGCGAGGCGATGCCGCGCGGGCCTTGTCATGTGCACACCGGGTTTTCTGGTCCGTTGCCGATCGGGCCGGTCCCTAGGAGCGGAGGACGAGGAACGCCGGGCATCTTGATGCCAAGGGCGGCGGCCAGCTGGGCGTCGGTCGTGTGCCAGTTGAGCCAGGTGACCCAGCCGGCCGCCAGGACGCGGGCGACCTTGGGCTCGGGCAGGGTAGTCATCGCTCGCGCCAGCAGGTACCCGGCTTCGGTGTTCTGCGGCGGGCTGAATCCGATCTGGTCGACCTGACCGGCGCCCTGGCCCGGATAGCTCCAGGTGGGAATGACCTTGTGATCGACGACGGCTGCGGTGAAGCCATTGCCCGCCGGGACGCCGGCCTGCAGTTCGCCGGCTGGCGGGCGAGCGGCGAGGATGGCCAGCCAGAGCGCGATCGCTTCGCGCGCCTGGTTCACCGGCACGCACGGCTGGCGGGGCTGGCCGGACTGGCTGCTGGCGATCGTGACGAGCGGAATGCGGACCGCCCAGTCGGCGGTCGCCAGAGCGAGATTGAAGTGCGCGTCGGCCAGTGGCCCCCCGAAGGCCGGCCACGCCCAGATCGGAAAGTAGATGGCCGACTCCGGGCTGGCGATAGCCGGTGCTCGCCGCAGTTCGGCGTTCCAGCGGGACACCTGCCGCTTCGGATAGCCGTGGGTGAGAGTCGCATCGAGGGACGTGAGGCCTACCTGGCTGACGGTCAGCGGGCGGTCGAGCCGGGCGGGCACGCGCGCGAGCACCCCGTGGACGGCGGCCTCCAGCGACGGCAGCACCGAGCCGAAGCCGGGATAGAGGCAGTACCTGACGCCGCTGCTGGTGGTGCAGCGCTGCGCCGAGGCCGGGTTGGCGCTATCGGTGACCAGGCGGTTCAGGTTGGGCACAGGCCGCAGCTGCACCGCCCCCGCGAGGCAGATCAGCGTCACGGCCAGGACGCCGGCCGTCGCCAGTCCGGCCCGGGCCCGGGCGCTGCGGACCGTGATCGCGAGCGCCGCGGCCCCGGCCAGGACGGCGAGGCCGGCCAGTTCCGCTCCATGGGCGCCGGCGGGCGGGTACCCGGCCAGCGGGCCGGGCAGGAAGCCCAGGTCATCTTGCAGGCCCTCCCACGGAACCAGCCAGATGCCGCCCCCGGACACCAGATGGGTTGTACCGGAGCTCAGCAGCAGCGCCAGTGCGCCGAGCACTCCGGCCATCGGATGCGGAAACCGGGTGCCGATCGCGATCCCGGCCGCACCGGCGGCGATCACGAGCAGGAGCCCGCCCGCCAGCACCGTGACGCTGGGAGTGCCGACTACGCCGAGCAGGTGCACCGACACGGCGGCGGCGCCGATCAGGAGCAGGCTGGCGGGGATCGCACCCGCGATTCCGGCCAGCTGACCCAGGGTGCGGATGCCGGCGGTGGCCGGGAAGCTCGCGTACAGGCCGGCCATGCCGTCCCGCCGGGCCCGTCCGGCGGCTAGCTGCGCGGCCACCAGGACGGCCAGGCCCAGGACGAGCTGCCCGAAGCCGATCTGCCAGGCGGCATGCCACCACAACGGTTCGACCGGATGGATTCCGAACCAGGTCACGAGGCCGGCGGCCAGCAGGCCCGCGAGCGCCAGCACGCTCCGGACCAGCAGGGACGCTTCCGCCCTGGCCAGGCCGAGCACGGTACGCGTCATCACGCGCCGGCCGCGTGCGATAGCAGCAGATAGCTGTCTTCGACGGTTGGCGGGACTACGTCGGCGCCGGCTGGCGGCTGGCCGCCGACGTGCCGCCACCGGCCATCGCTGCTACGCCAGGACAGGTGAGCGCCCGGGCCGCGCTCGTTCGCCGCCCACACGTGCCCGCTGGCGGTAGCCGCCAGCTCGGACGGGGTGCCGGCGAACTGGACCCGGCCCTGGAGCAGCACCACGACCGTGGGGCAGATCGCGGCGATGTCGTCGGCCTGGTGGGTCGACAGGACGATCACCGGATCGCCCGGCAGATCGGAAAGCAGCTCGCGGAACCGCAGCCGCTGCACGGGGTCAAGCCCGGCCGTCGGCTCGTCCAAGATCAGCAGTTCAGGCTGGCCCAGCAGGGCCTGGGCGATTCCCAGGCGCTGCCGCATGCCGCCGGACAAGGCCCGGATCCGGGTCCTGGCCCGGTCTTCCAGTCCGATGGCGGCCAGCACCCGGGCGATCTCCCCGGCGCGTCGCCGCCGGTCCGTGATCTCCTTCAGGATCGCCACGTAATCCAGGAAGGCGGCGACCGTGAAGTGCCGGTGGTAGCCGAGCTCCTGCGGGAGGTAGCCGAGCCGGCGCCGGATCTCCAGCCGTTCCGCCGCGTCCTTCGGGTCCAGGCCGAGTACCGACACCCGGCCGGCGTCCGGCTCGTTGACGGTGGCCAGGATCGACAGCAGCGTCGTCTTGCCCGCGCCGTTCGGGCCGAGCAGGCCGGTGATCCCGCGATCGAGCGCCAGATCGACCGCGTCCAGCGCGCGGGTGGCGCCGTACCGCCGGGACAGGCCGTCGATGTGGACGGCCGTGGTGCTCACGTTCATGGTCATCTTGTCCATCCCCACTCGAACCGGTCGCGGCGCAGGTACAGCACCACGGCAGAAGCGATAAGCACGGCGGCGCAGGCAAGCTGAGCGTTCGGCTGCACCATCGCCAGCGGAACGTGGTTCGCCGCCAGCAGGAGCGCTGGCAGCGCCCACAGCGCCCCCGCGCTGACAGCGGCGGCGCGGCCGTCCACGAGGGTCGCGGCCGCGAGCGCGAACGCGCACAACGCCAGCGACGGCAGCAGCAGCGCGGCCGGCTGCCAGCCGGGTCCGCGCACGACGAAGGCGGCGCCGACCACCGGGACCAGCGCGGCGGTGAGCGCGGCGACGGTGCGGACCAGCAGCAACCTGACACCGGAGAAGGGGGCGGCGACGGCCAGCCGGGAGGCGGGATCGACCGTCGGCAGGAACGCCGCTGCCACCCCCGCCAGCACGAGCAGCGGGCCGACCAGCAGGAGCGGCACCAGGGCCGCCGGGTTCCAGGGGAGCCCGCGACCGTGGAGCCAGCCGTACCTGACCGCGGCCGCCTCGCCCGTCACCACGGCCAGCACGCTCACCACGGACAGCAGCCAGGACACGCGCAACGACGGGGTGGCCGCGAGCAGGTCAAGCAGGTAGTCGGGGATGCCGCACCGGCCGAGCAGGCGCCGCACCCGCCGGTCACCCGGGAGCGCGACGCGTACCAGCATCGCGGAGCGGTTGCGGGCCAGCCGGCTGGCATCTACCTGCGCCGACAGTGCCGACCGGCAGGGCGCGCACCCGCCCAGGTGCGCCTCCACCGACCAGGCGTCTGCCACCTCGACCGTCCCGGCGACGTAGCCGGCCAGGAGTTCTTCGCTTGCGTGGCCGCCGTTCGTCATGATGTCCCCCAGGCTTGGTCGGCGAGCGCGGCCCGCAGCGCTATCCGGGCGCGGTGACAGCGGGACTTGACGGTCCCTTCGGCCACGCCCAGCAGGACCGCCGCCTCGGCGCAGGTCAGTCCGTCGAGAACGGTCGCCTCGATAGCGCCGCGCAACTCGGGGGACAGATCGGCCAGAGCCTGGCCCAGGCGGCCGTGCTCGATGCCGACCAGCACCTGGTCCTCGGCCGAGGTGACCACCTGCGGCTCCGCCGCAGGCCACCGCCGGCTGGCGCGCTTCTCCCGGCGGATCACGTCGATCAGGCGGCGAACGCCGATGCCCCAGATGTACGCGGCCACATCGCCGCCGCCGCGGTAGGCGCCGGCTTCGCGCCAGAGCGCGAGGAACGTGTCCTGCACCGCGTGGTCGACCAGATCCGGCAGCGCACAGCGCCGCGTCATCCTGACGGTCAGCCAGCCGGCGTGCCGGTCATACAGCGCCGCGAGCGCGGTTTCGTCGCCGCGGGCCACGGCGCGCAACAGCGCCGCGTCGTCGGCTTCGGTGGCCGCGGGTCTCATGCTCTTCCTGTCGCAGCGATAGACCCGTTCGGTTCCCTCAACGTCGGCCCTCTTATGAGCCGCTACTATAAACGGCGTGTCCGGAGATAGTCGCTCCTGGAGCATTGACTCGGATGTTCCGAATATCGCCCGCGTCTACGATTTCTTCCTCGGCGGGAAGGATAACTTCGCAGCTGATCGGGAACTTGCCGCCCGGATTGCTGCGATAGCCCCTGACTGGGTGCAGTCGTGCCGTGACAACCGGCAGTTCGTGAACCGGGCTGTCACCTGGGCCGCGGGACAGGGCATCCGGCAGTTTCTCGACCTCGGGGCCGGGCTTCCCACCCGCCCGGCCGTCCACGAGGCCGCGCGTGGCGTTATCGCCGATGCGCGGGTCTGCTACGTGGACAACGATCCGGTCGTGGCAGCGCACGCGCGCGCCCTGCTCGCCGAGCCGGCCGGGCTCGACGTTGTCGAGGCGGATATTTCTGACCCTGAAGGCGTCTTGGAGCACCCCACGGTCACCGGCATCATCGACCGGTCAGAGCCAGTCTGCGTACTACTGGCCATGATCCTGCATTTTTACGATCCGGTGTCGGCACGCGATCTCGCCCGCGAATACTTGTCCCGGCTCGCACCGGGCAGCGCGCTGGTCGTCTCCTGCGGCCGGAACGACGACCCGGCCAACTGGCAGCGGATGCGCCGGAACTACACGGCGGCGACGACCTACAACCACACGAGGGATGAGCTGCGATCATTTTTCGGCACCTTGGCGCTGGTGCCGCCAGGACTGGCGCTGGCCCGCAGCTGGCGAGGCGGGATGGCGACCGTGCCAGACCAGTTGCCAGGACCCGCGTACGTCCTCGCCGCCGTCGGCGTCAAGCAAGGGTAGGTCTCCGGTTCGCGGCCAGGCGAGCAACCTCTGGCCGAACAGGAATAAGCCATCGCAAATTTTTATGCCTAAAAAAGCACTTCTGTAGGCCGTTTTCACCGCCTTTCGTACAGGACTGCTCCGGTCCCATGTCATTGACAAATGCACCATGGCGTCGTGCTATCGGGCAGAGCACCCTAGCGTTCGAGAGTCGGCTAACCGATGAGCGGTCACATCTTCCCTCTGGGAAGACCGTGGCCAATGGTCGGTCGGGACCATGAGATCGACTTGATTCTGGCCGAGTATCTGCGCCGTGAAGTTCAGGGCATCGTGCTGACCGGAGTCAAGGGGGTGGGCAAGAGCAGCCTGGCCGCGGCTGCGGCAGAGCGGTTGGCGGAAGGCGTCGGGTGCCTGGTCACATCGGTCGGCGCTTGCCGCGCTTTACGTTCGATGCCGTTCGCGGCAATTGCGCATCTGGCACCGGGGTTCGAGGACGGATATTTACTATTATCACAGCTAATCATGCAACTCCGGGAATACGCGTCCGGGCTTTCTACGGGCCCGGCCCAGGCGGTACTCGTCTTGGACGACGCTCATCTGCTGGACGAGGAATCCGCAGCGGTGCTGGCCGAATTGACGGCCCGGCGCCTGGTATTCCTCATCGCCACCGCGGTCGCGGGCCAGCCTGTTCCCCAGGCGCTCGCAGCCTTATGGAGCCGCGGACGCGTCCTGCGGGTGCCCGTTCAGCCTCTCGCGGAGGAGGTGATGGCGGAACTCGTCGCCAGCGTGCTGCCCGGCGATCGCGCCGACGCGGTCAGTCGACATCGTCTTCAGCGTCTGGCCGAAGGTACCCCCTTGGCGTTGAGGATGCTGGTGGACGCGACCGCGGCTCCTGATGGGCTGGTCCGCGGGCTGGTCGAGGCGTGGCTGGACGAGGCGGGACCTACCGTGCGGTCTGCGCTCGACATCGTTGCCTGCGCCGAGCCGGTGCCGCTGCACCTGCTGGAGTCGCTCGTCGATCCGGCCGCTATCGACGCGGCCGAGCAGGCCGGCCTGCTCCGCCTGATCGGCGAAGGGAGAACGCTTTTCGCCCGGCTCGCACCTCCCTTGTCCGCTCCGGTGATGCGTCCCTTGGTGTCCCGGCGCGCGGCCCGGCACATTTTCAGCAAGCTGACCGACCTGATTCTGCGGGATCGCCCGCTTCGCGGCGACGACGTCCTGCGCGCTGGGATCTGGCAGCTAGATACGGGGCGCGTCTGGGACCCCGAATATCTGCTCCCCGCGGCCAGGATGGCCATGGACCGGTCAGACCTGAGTCTTGCCTGCCGACTCGTTGAGGCGGCGCGGCAGTCCTATCCGGGTCCGGCCTGCGACCTGCTGTTGGCCCGCGTTCTGGCTCTGCGCGGTCACGGTCGGCTGGCTGCCGACGCCCTGCCGCCGCCACCAGTCGAACCGAGCGAGGCGGGGCCCGGATCGCCGCCCGACGCCGAGTACGCGACGGACTGGGCTCTCGTCGCCGCGGAAATCCGTTACTTCGGCGTCGGCCTGCCCGCGTCCGCGGCTGAGCGCGCGCTCGCGGCCCACCATGGCGATCGGGTGCAGGCCAAGCGGTCGTGGATCCAGCTGTGCGACGGCCGCGGCCGCCAGGCCCTGACCAGCGCGCAGTTAGTGCTGTCGCATCCCGATGCCGGTCCGCAGGCGAAGATCTGGGCGGCGGCGGGCGGTGCGGCGGCGGCCGGGTTGCTGGGCCGCCGGTCGCTCAGCGAGTCGATCTTTCTGGCCGGCACGGCCGCCGTCGCCGCCTCACGAGGCGAATTCCAGTGGGGCGATGCGCAGGTCGGATACGGGATTTGCCTGGCCCGGCTCTTAGCTGGCGATCTTCTCGCGGCACAGCAATCAGCGGATCAGGGCTACCGAGACGCCGTGAGCGCCGAGGTTAGGCCCATGGCCGGCATTTGGGCGGGGCTGCGCGGCATGATCGCCAAGGCGCAAGGCCGTCTGCGCTGCGCTGCTTCGAACCTGCGTGAGTCCCTGGCGTTACTGGAGAGTGACGGACCGTCGGGGCCGTCCTGCGTGCGGATCGCAGCAATGGCCGAGTTGGCGTCAGTAGCCGCTATGACCGGCGACTCGACCGAAGCGGCGAACTGGCTCGCTGCGGCCGATGCGTACCCCGGCCCCCGACTTGGTGTCTTCGGCCCCTGGATCGAGATCGGCCGCGCCTGGTCACTTGCCTGCGCCGGCGAGCTCACGCAGGCGGTCGTCCGCGCTCGTCACGCCGCCGACCTAGCGAGGGATCAGGGCCATGCCGCGTATGAAGCCATCGCGCTCTACGACGTCGCGCGCCTCGGAGGACCGGGCCTGGTGCACAGCCGGCTCACTGTTCTGACCCGCGCGGTCGAGAGTGACACCGTGGCCGCGATGGCCCTGGCCGCCAGGGCTCTCGCCCGCGCTGACGAACTCGGACTCGGCCAGGCCGCCGACGCCTTCGAGAATCTCGGCCATTTGCCCCTCGCCGCCGAAATCGCGGCCGCGGCGGCCCACGCCCATCACCTATCGGGCCGGTATTCATCGGCGGTTCTCCTTCAGGAAAGGTCCGACGCGCTGGCCCGGCGCTGTGAGGAAGTACGCACCCCGTTACTGGGCCGATCACGTCTGCGTTCGGTGCTCACGCTGCGGGAACGGGAGGTGGTGCTGATGGCCGCTACCTTGACGACCCCGCAGATCGCCGCGCGCCTGGCTCTCTCGCCCAGGACTGTGTCCAATTACCTCCAGAACGCATACGACAAGCTAGGCGTGGCCGGACGGCCCGCACTCCGGCTATTCCTCGGAGGGCAGTGGCCGGAAGCCGATCAGCGGTATCCGGTGTGAGCGGCCTGAGCGCCAATTTCGTGGTACCCGCGCCTGTGGTAGAGCAGCGGTCCGTGCCCGTCGCGGTGACCGCACAGCGCTTGCTCGACGCGGCCGATCACGATCGTGTGGTCCCCGGCTTCCACCAGGTCGGGAGGACCGCAGACGAGCCAGCCTAAAGCCGCGTCGACGACCGGGATGCCGTCCAGCAACATGATCTCCGAGGCAAAACGACCGTTGGCGGGTCCGGCGAACCGCTCCGCGGCGGCCCGCTGGTCGGATGCCAGGATGCTGATGCAGAAACGGCCGCTGTCGCAGACCGGGCGGTGCACGGTGGTGCCGTGTCCCACGGCGAACATCACCATCGGCGGGTCGAGGGAGAGCGAGGCGACTGAACCGAGGGTGGCGCCGTACCACCGTCCGCTCCCGTCGACGGTGCTGACGACCGCCACCGGCATCGCCATGCGGGACATGACGTCGCGGAAGGTCTCGACGGTCAGCGTCATCTCAGCGTTCACGGTCATCTCGCTGCGCTCCTGCCTACCGCCTCCAGGCAGAGTCCGCGCTGGTAGAGCAACTCCGGTCGGTCGGCGTCCGGTAGGGCCAGGGCGCGGTCGAAGTCGGCCAGCGCGGCCGTCGGGTCGGCGCACGCCCGGTAGGCGATCCCCCGGTTGAGCAGCACGTCCGGATCGGCGTCGGACAGCTCCAGTACCCGGGTCAGATCCTCGACCGACCTAGCAGGCTCGGACAGGTCGAACAGCGCGACCGCCCGGTTGATCAGCGCCGCCGGGTAGTCCGGGTCCCGGGCCAGGGCGGCGTCCAGGCAGGGCAGAGCCGCAGCTGGGTCACCGGCGTCGAGGTGGATCATTCCGCGCAGGCACAGCAGTCGCGGGTCTTGCTCGGACACCGACAATGCGTGTTCGACGTCCGCGGCCGCTCCGTCGAGATCACCCTCGCCGAACAGCAGTTCCGCGCGGCTCAGGAGGGTGTCGACCTCATCGGGCTCCATGTCCAGGACGTCCGCGAAGTCGGCGAGAGCCTCCTGCACCATTCCCAGCTCGGCATAGGCCGAGCCCCTGTTGTGGTAGAGCTCGATGAACGGCGGTCCGAGCTCCGCGGCCAGGTCGTAGTCCGCGATGGCCGCGTGCAGATCCCCTTGTTTGCGAGAAATCTTGGCGCGCTCGGTGAGGTAGTCGGTATAGCAAGGATCCATCTGCGACAACGTCGTGAACTCTTCATAGGCCTCGTCGTCGCGGCCCAGCGCGGCGTGCAGCCTGGCGCGGTTGTAAAGCAACTGTGACCGGTGCACGACCCATTCGTCCGGTCCGATCCGCCCCTCCAGCCGGCTCATCGCGGTGTCGACCAATTCGAGCGCGTGGGGCAGATTCCCGCGATGCATCTCGATAAGCGCTAGACCGTTGTCCTGGAATCCGGTGTACACCAGGCGCTGCCGTTCGTCGGGCAGGAGGTTCGCGATGACGACGGCGTTGTTCTGGTAGTCGAGGGCTTTCGCGTGGTCGCGCGGTATCGCGAACCGCGTGTAGATCATCGCCAGGAAGTAGCTGGTGGTCATGTGAGCCAGCGGCTGAGGGAAACGCTGGCGCACCTCGCTGCAGAGCGCGAGCGTCTCCTCCAGCCGACCGAGGCCGAGCACCTGGGAGATCAGGATGTTGGTGAGCTTGCGGTAGGTGTCCGGCTCGGCCTCAGGATCGGTCAGGGCCCGGCCGCGCTCGGCCATGGCCAGTGCGGCGAACTGGAAACCCATGATGGTCAGGTACTCGGCCGCCGCCCGTACGGCCACGACGCCCTTGCCGTGGGGGTCGGTACCCCGCTCCCGATGGAAGGGCAGTGCGGCGATCCTCACGCCCCAGGACGCGTCCGGCTCGAGTTCGTCGGCCCGGCGGTCGTGCATGGCCGCGCGCTCGTCGGGGTGGATATCCAGATAGGCCCGATAGACCGCAGGGTCGTCGCTAGTCCCGTCCGACCGGACGTACTCGGCGGCGAGTTCGGCTGCGGACCGCTGCTCGGTTTCTGGGCGCGGCGCCGCCTCGACCAGATCGGTGTGCCGCGCGAGCGCGGCGACGAGCTTCGGGCCGCCGTCCCCGTTGCTGCCGACGAGCACGGGCCATAGATCGGCGTCGACGCGCCGCACGAACAGCGCGACGAACTCCTGAGCCGTATTCTCGGCGAACTGGACGTCATCGAAGACCAGGGTGGGCGGCACCGATCCCGTCTCGCGCAGCCGCCGTGCGTACTCGCGGAGCATGGTGATGATGCCCTGGGAAAAGCAGCGAGTCATGGTGTTGCCATACCAGCGGGTCCGCTCCACGAATGGCGCGTCCTTGGCCAGGGTGATCGGACCTGGACCGATCAGTTCGCTGAGCTCCGGGATCGACTCGATGATCTCCAGGCGGTGGTAGTCGACCAGTTCGGGCCACTTGGCGTAGATATCGGACAGGACGGCCCACAAGACTGTGTCTACTCCGGTGTAGGGTCCGCGCAGCCCTTGGTGGCAGCTGGCGAAGACGACACCAGCGGGCCGCTCCAGGATCGGTCGCCGGTCTCGTGCCCGGGCTCCGACGACGTGCAGGTGGCGGGTCATCCGACATTCCTTCCTTGAAGTCCTTCAGGCGGTGAGCAATCGGGGCCTGCGCCCGGCACTGCGGCGCCGCTTGCGCCGGGCCAGGTAGGCCGGGAGTGCGAACTGGAGGGCGAGCAGTGACAGGGAGATCAGTGAGTCCCAGAAACGCCAGGTCCCGACCCCGGCCATCACGCCGCGCACGAGTCGCTCTACGTAACCGAACCCGACCGGCCCGGTGACGAAGGCGGTCAGCGAGATGGTCGCAAGGAAGCCGAATACGATCAGCCACCCGTACCAGGCGCCGATCTTCCGGTCGCGATCGGTCCACTGCGTCTCGTCGACCATGCGGCCGCGGCGTCCGCTCAGCCGGCGCAGCCGGTTGAAGAAGATCGACCTGCTCGCCTCATGGAGGTCGTAGCAGTTCAACGCGGTACTCAGGACGTAGTACAGATCGGTGCGCAGATGCAGCAGGAACTGCCAGCCGAGCCGGGCCAGGACCGTGTAGGACAGAGCCAGGCAGAGCCGGCCAGCGAGCGGGATGGCTCCGTCGCCATGACGGAGTGCGGCCGCCGTCAGATCGAGGGCGCACACCACTTCGAGGTCGATCAGCATCCCGGCCAGAATCGGCAGGTACCGCTTGTTCTTCGGCACGCTGAACAGGCCGTTATTGATGGTCTCGAAGACCACGTAGGTGTAGCGATTGCTGATGCCGAGCCGGCTGCGCAAGCCGATCCGCTGGCCGGCCAGGACGTGGTAGCCCTCGTGCAAGAAAGCAAGCGGCATCTGCCCGGCCATCAAGATGATCTGGACCGTCACGAGCGAGCCAGTGAAATAGACCTGGGACGAGGTCGGCCGCAGGCTCGGGTGAGCGATGAGCTCGATCACGGCGCCGGCCACCAGGGCGGCGTACGCACACCAGGCAGGCACCGAGAAGAGCGCCTTGCCGAGCCGTTGTAACCGCGGCGGTGGTGCCTGCGCTGGCGGGGCGTCCGCCGTGCCGGGCGGCTGGATGAAACCAAGCTCCTCCATCGACTCCAGGAAGTCATCGATGTCCACCGGTTCGCCGAAGCTCTGCTCATACCATTCGGCCGCCTCGGTCGCGGTCATGCCAGAGCTCAGGCACCGCAGGAGGTCTGCCCCGTCTTTCGGCAGGACCGCGAACGAACCAGTCTCCGCCCGGCCGACGACGACGTCGTCGCCCTCAGGCACGAAGGTCAAGGGGTGGAACTCAATGCTTACGTCAGTCATCCGCGCTCTCCAGAAGAGCGGGACGGCCCGGCACGCCTGCCGGCGGCCGGGCCGTCCGCTTCAGTAGGTCAGACCTGGACCCAGTAGGCGCCATCGCCGCACAGAGCCGCGGTAGTCAGCCGGATGTCGCCGGCGCGACGCACGCTGATCTTCTTGGTCTTCATCTTCGTGGCCTCCCCATTTCTCCTGTTTCAGGGGTTGGAACTGACAGAAGCATGAAAACCGCGTGCAGCCAGGGCCCGCCAGAGTAACCGCATTACTCTGATCGCTGCCGGCATCGCGACCGGATGGACCCTACGGTCTTCACGTGCGCTCCACCTCGACTCCACTTCGTCCGCGCCGCTTTCCGGTAGCCGTTGACGTTTGCTGTCTGCCCAGCTAGGGGAAGCGAGACGTACCGTGTCGAATTCGGCGTACCCGGTCATCTTTGTTCTCGACGACGACGCCAAGGTGGCGGATGCTCTTCGTGACGATCTCAGCCGGCGGTTCGGCCAGGACTTCCACCTGATCGCCGAGACCTCGGCCGCCTCGGGCCTGGTCGCCCTGCGGGATCTCGAATACGCGGGTGCGCCGGTCGCGCTGCTGATCGTGGACCATGACATGGCGGAGATGCCTGGCATCGACTTTCTGGCCCAGGCGCACCGGCTGCATCCGCTGGCCAAGCGCGTGCTGCTGGTGGAGCGTGACTACTCGGCGAGCAGCCCGGTCGTCCAGGCGATGACGCTGGGTCAGGCCGACTATCACATCACCAAGCCGTGGATGCTGGAGCAGGATCTGTATCGCGTCGTCAGCGAGTTCCTGGCCGGCTGGGCCAAGGATCAGCTAGCCGGCTTTGATCTGTTCCACGTCATCGGCCAGCCGGCCGGGAGCGGTACGCACGAACTTCGGGACCTGCTGACCAGGTTCAACGTGCCGTTTCATTTCCACGACGCGACCAGTCCAGATGGGCAGCGCCTGCTCGCCGGGCAGGGCATCGACACGTCGCGGCTGCCGGTGATGATCAGGCACGACGGCTATGCGATGGTCCAGCCCGGCCAGGCTCAGCTGATCGCCTCGGTGGGCGGCAGCGTCGCGAACGACGTCGATACCTGCGACGTCGTGATCGTAGGCGCCGGGCCGGCCGGGTTGACCGCCGCGGTCTACGCCGCGTCCGAGGGCCTGGCGACGGTCGTGCTCGAGGAAACCGTCTCGGGCGGCCAGGCCGGCAGCAGCCCGATGATCAGGAACTATCCCGGGTTCCCTTACGGCATCGGCGGGCACGAGCTCACTCGCCGTGCGTGCGAGCAGGCGTGGATGTTCGGCGCTCACATGGTGTTCGCCCAGCCCGCGACCGGACTGGATGTCAGAGGCGATGACCGCATCGTGCACGTCGCCGACGGGAGCAAGGTCACCGCCAAGACGATGATCCTTGCCCCTGGCATCGCGTGGCGGCGGCTCGGCATTCCTGACCTGGAGCAACTGGTGGGCTCGGGCGTGTTCTACGGTTCGGCCGGCACCGAGGCGCTGGCGATGGAGGGCCGCGACGTGTACGTCGTGGGCGCGGGGAACTCAGCCGGCCAGACCAGCCTGCACCTGGCGCGTTACGCCCGGCTGGTGACGATGCTGGTCAGGGGCGATGACCTGGCGCGGTCGATGTCGGACTACCTGATCACCGAGATCGAGGCCACGTCGAACATCGCGGTCAGGCTCAGCACGGAAATCACCGGCGGTCGCGGCGGGGAGCAACTCGACACGCTCACGATCCGCGACAAGCCGAGCGGACGCGTCGAGGAGGTACCGGCCGCGGCGCTCTTCGTGCTGATCGGCGGCGAGCCCCGTACCGGATGGCTGCCCGACGCCGTCCGTCGCGATCGCGGCTACATCCTCACCGGACGCGACCTGCAACCCCCCTGGCACCTCGACCGGCCGCCGCTGCCGCTCGAAACCTCGATCCCAGGCGTCTTCGCCGCCGGCGACGCCCGGTATCGATCCATCAAGCGGGTCGCCTCGGCCGTCGGCGACGGCGCCACCGCCGTCCGGCTAGCCCACGAGTACCTCGCCGCCCTGGAATCACCCTCGGGCCTGCTCACCGGCGCCCTCTAGGCGGCCGGCGGCCGCCGGGCGGCCAGGTGCCAGTCGTAAAGGTGGGGTGTGCACCCTACTGCCGACGGTGGAAATGCGTGCCATAATCGCGCATGTACCGTGCCCGGCTGTCGGAGGCCGCTCGCGGCTGGAGAGCGGGGGAACCGTGTCGAACGTCATGGACGGGGCGCGGCGGCGGGTGGCCGCCATCCTTACGGTCGCCGGGCTGGCGGCAACGGTCACGGCAGCGGCGTGGGGGACGGCGCCGCCGGCGGCTGCGGCGCAGGTGCCTACCGTCTTCGCCTGGGGCGGGAACGACCACGGCCAGCTGGGCGACGGGACCACGACCGAGCGGACAGCTCAGGCGAGCTCGGCAACGGCACCACGGGACCCGGCACGAACACCGACGTCGCCGGACGGGTGCCCGGGCTGAGCGGGATCATCGCGGTGGCGGCCGGTGACGATACCAGCTTGGCCTTGCGCTCCGACGGCACAGTCTGGGCCTGGGGCAGCAACGCCCAGGGGCAGCTGGGCGATGGCACCACGACGAACCGCGACACCCCCGAGCGGGTGCCAGGCCTGACCGAGATCACCCAGATCGCCGAAACCGGGGCCAGCTTCGCGCTGCGTTCCGACGGAACCCTGTTCGCCTGGGGCGACAACGGTTCCAGCGAGCTGGGCAACGGCACCCAGGGCGGATTCAGCACCGCTCCCGCACCGGTGCCCGGCCTCCCGGCGGTCACCGGCGTCGCCACGAGCGGCCTGACCACCCTGGCGATCACCGCCCCCAACGGCACCGCGTGGGGCTGGGGCAACAACACCGCGGGCGAGATCGGGGACGGGACCGATACCTACCACGCCAGCCCGAGACAGCTCACCCTGACCGACGTGACCCAGGTCAGCTCCGGCGTCTTCCTGAGCGCCGCCCTGCTTTCTGACGGAACGCTCCGGACCTGGGGCGCCAACGGCACCGGCGGGCTGGGGATCGGCACGACCAGCGCCCAGGATCCGTCCCCGGTGCCGGTCACCAGCCTGATCGGCGTGAGCCAGGTGGCGGTCAGCAACGGCTACGTCCTGGCGATCGGGGAGTCCGCCTTCGCCACCGTGCCAAGCGTGCACGGCGACACCACGACCGTGGCGGGCAACGTGCTGCGGGCGGCCGGGTTCACGCTCGGCGTCGTGTCCGACGTCACCGACAACACCTGCAACTTCCTCAATAAGGTGATCACCCAGAACCCGGCCGCTGGCACCACGGCCCGGCTCGGGACGGCGGTCGCGGTCTCGATCGGGGTCAGGCCTAAGACTCCGTGCCCGTAGCGGAGGTTGATCCGGTCACCAAGCTAACGGCTTGGTTCGACCGGGTGAATGCGCATATTCACCGGGTAAAAACCAGGTGAATATGCATATTCACCCGGATTCGAAATGATCAATTCGAAGATTGGCGCAATATCGCGGAGAGTTTGCCGCAGGGAATCGCTGAAATGCGCGGCAAACTCTCAGCGAAACGTAGAGGCGGGCGGGTGCGGTGGTGAGGCGGGTGGGCGGGCGCGGTGGTTAGGTGAGGAGGTTGGCGACGGCGGCGATGGCGGGCTCGATGGTTCGTTCGCGGACGTTGCCGAAGCCCATCACGAGCGCGGGTGGCGCTTGCGCATCGGGGTTGCCGCGGTAGGCGTAAATCCCGTGCAGGCCGACCCGCCGTTCGCGCGCCGCGGCGATCACCGCAGTTTCGTCGGCGCCAGGTGGCAGGGGGGCGACAGCGTGGAATCCGGCCGCGAGTCCGGTGAGCTGGACTCGCGGGGCGTGCCTGGCGAACGCGTCGGTCAGTGCGGCTCGGCGGGCGGAGTAGACGGTTCGCATCCGCCGCAGGTGGCGGTCGTACCGGCCGGTCGTGAGCAGCGTCGCCAGAGCGAGCTGGTCGAGCGTGCAGGAGCCGCGGTCGCTCATTTCTTTCTCGGCGGCGACCGCGGCGGCCATGGGTGATGGCGCGCTGACCCAGCCCAGCCGGACCGCCGGCGCGAGCGCCTTGCTGGCAGTGCCGAGCAGGAAGACCTGGTCCGGGGCCAGTCCCTGCAGCGCGCCGACGGGTTCCTTGTCGTAGCGGAACTCAGAGTCGTAGTCGTCCTCGATCACGTACCCGCCGCCTCGCCGCGCCCAGTCGGTCAGGGCCTGCCTCCGGGCCGGGGACATGACCACCCCGGTGGGCGACTGGTGGGCCGGGGTGACCACGACCGCTTCCGCCCCGCTGGCCGCCAGTTCGCCGACGACGAGGCCCTGTTCGTCGACCGGCACGTAGGTGACGCGCAGGCCTATCGACAGGGCCGCGCGGACGGTTTCGTCTTCCGGCGCGCTGCCGTAGCCGGGATCCTCGAAGGCCACGCAGGTCAGGCCGTTCTGATTGGCCAGAGCGCGCAGTACCAGGTTGAGTCCCTGCGCCACGCCGGTGCTGATGATCATCCGCTCAGGCGTAGCGGCGGCGGCTCGTACCCGCCGCAGGTACCCGGCGAGGACCTCGCGCAGCACCTGGCTGCCGCGCGGGTCGCTGTAACCCAGGTCCGCGTTCGTGGCCTGGGTGCACGCCTGCTTGATGGCCCACGCCCAGTCGGCCCGGGGGAAGCTGGACAAGTCCGGCACGCCGGATCGGAAATCAGCGATCAGAGGCGGTTCGAGGGCCTGGCTTCCCGGCGAGGACGCCGAGGACGCCGAGCGCCCGTCGACCGCGGGCTGGTCGTCGGCTGGCCGGCCGCTGATGGCGGCGACCCGGGTGGCGGACCCGGTGCGGCTGACCAGGTATCCCTCGGCCAGCAGCTGCCCGTAGCAGTCCTGCACCATGCCTCGGGATACGCCGAGCTCACGAGCTAGCTCCCGCGAGGAAGGCAGCCGTTCGCCGGCGGGGAGCCGGCCGCCGCGGATGGCCTCGCGCAGGCTCGCCTCCAGCTGGGCGCGCATCGGCTGGCTGGCCGAGCGGTCAAGCCGTATCAGCAGTCCCGGACTCAAACCGGACCACTCTATCGCCATGAAATCGGACCTTATCAGGGGGCCGGCTGCCTTCTAGCGTGCGTGTTATGAGTACCTTGACGCAAGCGCGGCCCGCTCCAGCGCGGCCCGCTCCCGCAGTTCCGGCCCTCCGGCTCCTCACCGTGCCGCTGGCGGCGACTTTCCTGGCCGAGTTCACCTCGCTCACCAGCTTCTTCTTGCTGCTGTCCGTGCTGCCGATGCTGGCGGCGGCGGCCGGCGCGGGCAGCTCAGGGGCCGGGCTGACCACCGGCTCCCTGCTGGTCGGAACCGTGGCGGCCGAGGCCGTGGCCGCGCTCGCGATCAGGTGGTTCGGCTACCGGACGGTGCTCGCGGCCGGAGCCGTGCTGCTCGGCGCGCCGGCCCTGGCCCTGCTCGCGCGTGAGCCGCAGGCCGTCATGATCAGCGTCAGCCTGGTGCGCGGGGTCGGCTTCGGCTTGTGCGGCGTGGTCACCGGCGCTCTCACCGCCAGGCTCCTGCCGCCCGAACGGCGAGGTGAGGGACTCGGCCTGCTCGGCCTGGTCGCGGGCGTGCCCGCGGTCCTCGCGCTGCCGGCCGGGATCTGGCTCGCCGGACACCACCTGGTCGCCGCGGCGGCGGTGTCGGCGTCCGCAACTGGCCTGCTGCCGCTAGTGGCGATCGGCTGGCTGCCAGGCGGGCGCGAGGCACCCCGTAGCGCCCGGGTGCCCGGTGCCCGCCGCCGGGGCAGGATCGCGGGCCCCGCGCTGCGAATGCCGCTGATCTTCGCGGCCGTCACCATCGCGGCCGGGGTGCTTGACTCGTTCTTCCCGCTCGCGAACGGCATCCCCAGCAACCTCGCCTCGGCTGCCTTGCTCGTGCAGGGGGTCACCGCCACGCTCAGCCGCTGGCAGTCGGGCAAGTTCGGCGATCGCCACGGTCACGGCCGGCTGCTCATTCCGGCGCTTGCCGTGGCGGCGCTCGGCCTGGTCTCGATGCTGCTGCTGGGCTCGCCCGTGGTGATCTTCGCGGGGATGGCGCTTTTCGGCGCCGGGTTCGGCGTGCTCGAGAATGCCACGTTCGCGCTGCTGATCGAGCACCTGCCGGAGGCTAAGGCCAGTGCGCTGTGGAACCTCGCCTACGACGCCGGGTACGGCGCGGGTCCTGCTGTCTTCGGCCTGATCTGCGTCCGCACCGGCTACCCGGTGGCGTTCGCCCTCACCGGCGCGCTGGTCCTGGCCGCCGTCCCGATCGCCTGGCGCGACCGGGCTCCGGCAAGATGACTCGCATGGCGCATGATCTTGTTCACCCTCCCAAGGCACGCCCCGGCGATCGCATTGCCGTCCTGTCACCGGCGTTCGCCGCGCCCGGACCGTTCCCCGCGGTGCACGAGCAGGCGATGGGGCGGCTCACCGAGGTCACAGGCCTGGTCCCGGTCGAATACCCGACGACCCGCACCTTGGGCGCGAGTCCGCAGGAACGGGCCCGCGACATCAACGCCGCGCTGGCCGATCCCCAGATCCGTGCGATTCTCGCCGTCATAGGCGGCGACGATCAGATCACCGTCATCCCGCACCTAGATGTCGATCTCGCCAGGAATGACCCCAAGCCCTTCCTCGGCACGAGCGACAACACCAACCTTCACCACTGGCTGTGGGCGAACGGCATCGCGAGCTTCTACGGCGGCTCGTCCCAGGTGCACCTGGGTCCCGGGCCGGCCGTAGACGATATCCACGCGCGGTCATTGCGGGCCGCGCTGCTCACCGGGGAGACGCTGGAGATCACCGAACCGGGTGAGTCGGAGGACATCGGCATCGACTGGGCCGATCCCCGAGCGCTGACCTCCTTCGGCGAACGTGAGGCGACCGAGCCTTGGAGCTGGCATGGTCCGGCCCGCGCGGTGACGGGACGCGCCTGGGGCGGCTGCCTCGAAGTCATCGAATGGATTCTGACGGCCGGACGATTCCCGTCCGATCCGCACGTCATCGACGGCGGCGTCCTGCTCATAGAAACCTCGGAAGAACTGCCGTCCGCGACCGCAGTCGGACGGATCATCCGCTCGCTCGGCGAACGCGGCATCTTGGGGGCGGTCGACGCGGTTCTGGCGGCCCGCCCGCCGACTTCCGACCTCGAAAACCGCCCGCCCGCGACCGAGCGCGCCCGCCTGCGGGCCGAGCAGCGCGACGCCGTCGTCGGCATGGTCGGCCAGTACAACCCGGAAGCCGTCGTCTGCGTCGGCATCCCGTTCGGCCACACCCGCCCGCAGTGGATCCTCCCGCACGGTGGCACCATCACCGTCGACGGCTCCGCCCGCACGGTAACCGCCGACTACTCCTAGGTCAGGCGAGGTCCGCGACCGGGGTAATGGCGCAGGCAATGTGGCTGACCTTGCCCGACACGGGGAAGGTATCGACGCTGACGGTGTCGGTGAGCAGGTTCACCCTGGGCCTGCATTCGGATTCGTGCCTTGATCCGATGGACTTCAAGGGCACGTTCGCGCCGCACGCGGGTCGCCAGCCGTTCGCCGCCGGCTCACGACTGTCCTGGGCCTCGGCGCCACGCTCGCGATCGCCGGCGGACTCCTGGACTCCGACCCCGATCGATGATGGGCGTCAGTCGGCGAGGCGGAAGGCGAGTTCGGTCTGCCACTGCCTGGTGTCGGGCTGGACGGCGGGGTCGGTCAGGTAGGACTCCAGGCGGCAGCCCCACTGCTCGCCCTTGTCGGTCTGAGTTACGTCGAAGGCCAGACCGCGCTCGGCAGCCCAGGCGAGCAGCGCCGAGGTGGCGGCCATCAGCGTGGCCGGAGCGCCAGTGTGCGTCATCACGGCGAACCGGCCCGCGGGCAAAGTGCCGCCCCGGACCTCGCCGTCATCTTCGATCGCGGACGCGACCGGGACGCCGACCTCGACCAGCAGCTCTCGCTGCATGTCGATCACGTGATAGCGGAAGAACGGCGGCCCGGCCGGACCGATGCCCTGGCCGCCGAGCCAGCCGAAGACCTCGGGAATCCGGTGAGCCACCGAGGCGATGTTCGCGATCGTCACCCAGGCCGAGATGCCCGCGTACGGCTGGGCCGCTCGCTGCACGACTTCGGGCACGGTGTCCATGGAGCCTCCTCTGGTCGCAACATGGTACGCCGCCGGCCGGGACGAGCTGAGTCGTCCTGGCCGACGGTGGCCTTGAGGAAACTGGGATGCGAGCCCGCGCAAATCTTTCTATCTAATTATTGGGTGAAAGATTTGCGCGGGTCTCCCGCCTTGTTTTCCTGAGGATGAGCTTGGTTCAGAACACCGAGCGCATGTCGGTGACCGAATCGCCAAGGTCGAGCGCATCGAGGCGATGCCTCACATCGGCGAGCTGCGCTGCGATGAGCGACAGTCGCCAGCCGCTGGTGGCCGCGCGGGCGGCGACGATGACCAGCGCCAGTGGCAGCCGACCGCACAGCGCCACCAGTTCCCGCACCGCCTGCGGCTCGTCCCTGGCCCGCTCCGCGCTCAAGCGAGCGGACAGCAACTGCGCCGCGTCAGACGCCTCGAGCACGTCCAGGCCCACCAGCCTGGCATCGTCGGTGACAGCCAGCTCGGCCAGTTGCATCCGACTGGTCATCACGACCATGCAGCCGACCGTGCCAGTGCCAGTGCCCTGACCTGAGAAGCGTCCTTCGCGTTGTCGATCACGATCAGCAGTCGCCGCCCGGCGGCCAGCCGGCGGTACAGCTCGGACCGATCCTCCAAGGTCGCTGGTACGCGCTCCGCCGAGGCACCGAGAGCGACCAGGATCCCGCCGAGCGCCTCGGCCGCCCAGCACAGGGCCAGCGCGGTCTTGCCGACTCCCGCCATGCCCCCGATCCCGAAGATCGCCGCGCCGCCCGCATCCCTCCGCGCCTCCGCCAGCCAGCGATCCAGCTGGGCGAACTCCGCCGACCGGCCGACAAAGGACGGCACCGTCGACGGCAACTGCCTTGGCACCGCGGTCAGCGAATCGCCGGACCCGGGATGGACCGTTCCATCGCTCACGTCCGCCCGGAATCTGGCCTGCAGCTCATCACCTGCTCGCGCGGAAAGGCCGAGCGCGCTGGCCAGCTTGTGCAGCGACCTCGAATGCGGCCGGCGGATCCGGCCGCTTTCCAGATTGCTTAGAGTTCGCGTCGCCAGCCCAGCGCGCTCGGCCAGTTCCTCTTGAGTCAGCCCGGCCGATTCCCGCCGCCGCCGCAACCACGATCCGGCAGGCTCAGTGTGGTCTCCGGGCGGCCGCCCGGAGACCACACTGATGGTGTCTGCCGATACAACGCCATCGCGATCCTGGGGCAAGGCCCCTCCTGGCGATCACGGATCGATATGACAGCATAAGACCAGATGTCATGGGATGAGGGAGCTGAGATGGCACGCGTCCTTTACACGGCGGAAGCAACGGTGACGGGAGGCCGGGCCGACGGTCACGGTCGAACCAGTGATGGAGCGCTGGACGTGCGGCTCCGCTCGCCGAAGGAGATGGGCGGCGAGGGCGGCGGCACCAATCCTGAGCAGCTCTTCGCGGTGGGTTATGCGGCGTGCTTCGAAGGCGCCCTGGGCGTGGTCGGCCGCCGTGAGCGGGCCGAGGTAGGCGACGTCTCGATCGACAGCAAGGTGAGCCTGATCACCACCGAAGAACGCGGCTTCACGATCGCGGTGGAACTCGACGTAACTCTTCCGCAGGTTCCAGATCCCGCGGAGGCGGCCCGGATCGTGGCTGCCGCTCACCAGGTGTGCCCGTACTCCAACGCCACCCGCGGCAACATCGACGTGACCCTGACCGCCAACGGCCAGCCCGTCGGCTGAACGCTTACTGATGGCGGCACAGCCAGAACAAGGCGATCGCCACAAACGCGAAGGTGGTATCTGTGGCGGCGACTTACCCCTGGTTTGGGCCGACTTACCCCTGGTTTGGGCTGACTTACCAATGTTTGCGCTGACTTACCTATGATTGCGCTGTACTTTTGTCGTCCTTATAGTGATTTGCGACCGCGCAATCATGGGTAAGGGCGCGTAGAAGAATAAGTCGTTGGTTTGGGTTTGCGGCGGCATGTGCCGTGCTAGAGGGGGCGGATCCGGAGGGAGGCGGCCGGCGGGCGTGCTCGCGCGCTCACGACCGGTTCGGCAGGCAGATGAATGCGCATATTCACCTGTGAAAGTATTCATTTCAGAATAAGGTGCTTTTGCGGCGTGTCGGTTGCCGGGATTGTGGTGTCGATGCGGTGGTTGCGCCCCGGATGGGGGAGAGTTTGCCGCGCGGGGGGCGGCAAGTCTCCACGATCATGAGATTCTGTCCGGTATATGCCGGTTTACGGGGGAGTGTTGCCGTGTCGTGGAGTGTTTGCCGCGGTTTTCCGCGGTCAACCCTCCACCAGGCGGAAAGTCTCCCCGATCATGAAGCCTGCCGCTGCGGGCCAGCCGGGCACCGGACGCCGCCGCCCCCTGCCGGCCCGGCCGGCGGTGCGTGGATGCGCGGGCATCCGGTGCACCGCCGGCCGGCGGAGGTGTGTGCCGTCGTCCGCCACCCACGGGGGCGGGGGCGGGCGGGGCACACCCGGGATACGGCCTGGTCGCCTTGGGGGAAGGCGGGGCCGTGGGTCCGCAGCGGGCCGGCGGGGGACCGGCCCGCTGCGGATGTGGTCGTGTTATCTAGACGAGGTGGCGGGCGATGGAATGGACGAGGCC
>DATNFM010000053.1:0-9929 GCA_035606435.1 Streptosporangiaceae bacterium
CTGCCGGAAGGTTGGCTCAGCAGTGGTCCTTTCGCGCGCGTCATAGTCTCCGGAGGAGATGATGAGATTCTGCGTGCTTGGGCTGCTTCAGATCGATGACGAGGCCGGGGGTGCTCGGCCGGTGGCGGGGGATCGTCAGCGGGTGCTGCTGGCTGCGTTGTTGGTGCGCGCGAACCGGGTGGTGCCAGCGGACGAGCTGGCCGAGATCGTGTGGGACGGGGCGCCGCCGGCCGGAGCGACCGCCCTGCGTACCCAGGTGATGCGGTTGCGCCGTGCTCTCGGCCCAGACGCGGCGGGGAGGATCGCTGCCCGAAGGCCGGGTTACGTGATCACGCTCAGCGCCGATGAGTTCGACGTCACTCTGTTCGAGGCGCTGCATCAAGACGCCGCCGCGGCCATGCGGGCCGGGCGGTGGCGTGACGCGGTGAGCGCGCTGGACCGGGCTCTGGCGCTGTGGCGGGGGGCCGCGCTGCTGGACGTGGATTCGCAGGTCCTGCGGGACGAGTGCTGCGACTACCTTGAGCAGCTGCGCGTGCAGGAAGGAACTCGGCACCGAGCCGGGAACGGCGCTCGCCGCCATGCATGAGCGGATTCTTAAGGCCGACCGGGTCCTGGCGGACCCGGAGCCCGCACCGCCCGGGTCGAGCGAGCCTAAAAGCGAGCCAGCGGTAAGCGAACCCACGGTGGCGGTGCCGCGTGTTATTTCGCGATTAATTATGGAAAAAATACCTGCACAAATCCAAGCTAGTCGGATGTCAGGAGGCCCCGCGTCACCTGCTGGCGCGGGGCCTCCTGGCCGACCGGGGTAGACGCGAGCTATCTGGTATCACTGTTGATACCATGGCGGTCATGGCGATGACGTTGCGGTTGACGGACGCCGAGTCCAGGGCGCTCAGGCGGCGGGCTGAGCATGAGGGCCGGCCGATGCAGGAGGTGGCCCGGCAGGCGATCAGGGAGTACGTCGAGGCCCACAGCCGGGCCGAGCTGCTGGACCGGGTGCTGGATGAAGAGCTGCCCAAATACGCCGAGGCGCTGGAGCGGCTCGGCCAGTGATCTACCTGATCGTGCCCGAGCTGCTGCACATCGCGGAGCGTGCGCTTGGGTTCGAGCCAAAGGTCCGGGATCTGGGGTTGCTTGAGGCGGCGGCCGCCCGCCCGGCCGCCACGGCGTTCGGGGAGGACGCGTATCTGGGCCTCAACGAGAAGGCGGCGGCGCTGCTGCACTCGCTGGCCCGCAACCAGGCGCTGGTCGACGGCAACAAGCGGCTGGCGCTCGCCGGCCTGATCGCGTTCTACGGGTTCAACGGCCGCCGCCTGACCCTGACCAACGACGAAGCCTACGACCTGGTGATGGCCGTAGCTGACGGCCGCCTTAACGCGGTAGACGCCATCGCCGCCCGGCTAGCCGCGGCGACGGAGCCCTGGAAGCGTTAGCGCGGGGGATGACCGCCGAGGTCGGCCGCAGGCGGCGGATCGTGGGCCTCGGCCAGCCTCCCGGATGAGGCGAGGCGGAAGAGCAACACGAACGACGGGGCGACCAGGACCGCGATGATCCCGACCACGACCAACTCGGTCGCCAGCGCCCCTGACGGCGCCGCCGCCGCAGCGATGGTCAGCCGGGGCGGGAGCACGTGCGGGTACTGGCTGATCGCCCAGCCCAAGATGACCGCCGCGACCGCTAGCGCCGCCAGTGGCCTGACCAGACGCGTCACGTCGAACAGCAGCGCCACCAGCACCGCCGTGCCCGCCACGACCGAGATGACGACCAGGGCCAGTCCGCGCCCCGTGACAAGCTCGTCGAACAGCGGCTTCGCGCTCGAACGGAGAGCCGTCATCGTGACCACGGCCAGCACCCCGGCGGCAACCCCCGAGATCACGGCCCGTCGGACGAAATAGCCCCGCATAGCGACGTCCCCGTCGCGTTCGGAGTCGACGGCGAGATAGACGGCGGCCAGGTACGCCCCGACGACGACGAACAATCCGCCGGTCAGCAGCGAGGTGAGGTTGGTCCACGACGCGACCGGATCGCCTGGCGTCCCGCGCACCCGGCCGGTCGCCACCGCCCCGATGACCGTCCCGAGGAAGAACGGGGTCAGCACCGACGACACGGCGAACACGCCGCCGGCCACGGCCTGCCACCGCAAGGATCGAACCTGGGCGCGGAACGCGAACCCGCAGCCGCGCAGCACGATCCCGAGCCCGGCCACGCTCAGCGGCACGAACAGCGTCGTGAAGATGTCCGCGAACGCGGCCGGGAAGCCGGTCCACAGCACCACGATCGCGATGATCAGCCAGACGTGATTGGACTCCCAGACGGGCGTGATCGACCGGTCGATGCGATGCCGGGCCTCCTTGCCACCCTCCGCCCCGCCGGCCAGCAGATCCCAGACGCCGCCGCCGAAGTCGGCCCCCGCCAGCACCGCGTAAGCCGTCACCACCAGGACGATCACCGCCGCGACGGCATCGGCGATCATCGCACCCGCCGCCCCGGCTCAGAGTCCCCCTGGGCCGGACCGGCCTCGCTAACCGCACCGGCCTGGGGCGAGTACGGCACCGGCGTATCACCAGAACCGCCCTCCGCGTCCCACCGCCGCTTCATCACCCACAAGATCGCGAACGTAGCCACGGTCAGCACTCCGTAGATGGCGAGCGTCGCAACCAGCGTCCCGGGCACCCCGGCGGCCGTGGTCACAGCCTTGCTTGTCCGCAGGACGCGGTACACCGTCCACGGCTGCCGCCCGACCTCGGTCACGACCCAGCCGGCCTCCATCGCCACCACGCAGGCCACGCCCGACAGCGCCCCGCCCGCCAGGAACAACCGGCCGAGCCGCCCGCCGGGCAAGTCACGGCGCCGCCACCACCACAGCGCGAGCCACAGACCCCAGGCCAGCATCAGCGTGCCGATGAACACCATCACGTCGAAGCTCAGGTGAATGAGCGTCGGCAGCGGAGGCCGGTCCGACGCGGGCACGCTCGTCCAGCCCACGACCTTGTAGTGCGGCGAGAACCCGGCCAGCAGCGAGTCGAGGTCGGGGATCGGAATCCCGGCCACGACGTGGCCGTTGGCCCAGATCCCGCCGAGCCACTCGGTCGCCCCGCGCGTGGTCTGCGGCACGTACTCCATCGTGGCGAACTTGACCGGCTGGTCGTTGGCGATGGCCCGGGCCGCGGTGTCCCCGACGCCGATCTGAAATGGCGTGGCGATCGCCGCGACGGTGAACGGCACGAGGAAGCCGAGCCTGGTGTACCGGTCACGGCGGCCCCTGAGTAGTCCGACGGCGTATGGGGTCGCGGCCAGGCCGCCGGCGACCATGTACGCCGCCAGGATCATGTGCGGGACCTGGTAGTAGGTCGCGCCGTTGAAGAACACCGCGACCGGGTCCACGCTGGTGATCCGGCCGTGCGCCATGGTGAAGCCGGCCGGGTCGTTCATCCACGAGTTCGCGGCCACTACCGACATCGCGCCGAGGATTCCGGTGAGTGCCACCGGGACCAGCGTCCACAGGTGGGCCCAGGGCCGCAGCCTGTCCCAGCCGTAGAGGTAGATCGCGGTGAATACCGCCTCGAGCAGGAAGAAGATCCCCTCGAAGCTGAACGGAATCCCGATCACGGACCCGTATCGCCCCATCAGGCCCGGCCACAGCAGGCCCATGTCGAACGACAGCACGGTCCCGCTGACCGCGCCGACCGCGACCAGCACGGCCATGACCTTGGACCACCGGCGGGCCAGCAGCAGCGCTTCTGAATCGTGCCGCCGCAATCCGCGGTAGTGCACGATCGCCACGATGGCCGGGAACGCGATCCCCATGCAGGCCAGGATGATGTGGAAGCCCAGACTCGATCCCATCTGAGACCGGGCCGGCACGACATCCAGGGCAAGCATGATCGTCAGCCTCCTCAGGAAGCTAGCTGTAAGCCTGCGCAAATCTTTCTAAATAATAAAAAGGGTGAAAATTTTGCGCGGCTTCAGATCCCCTTTTCCCGAGGCCGGTCAGCTTAGTAGATGGTCACGACCTCGACCGTACCGGTGCTCACCCCGGCCGCTCCCGTGCAGTACAGATCCGGCGATTCCGGCACCGACGCGATCATTAGCGGTGCGCTTTTCTGGTCCGTCGGATCGTAGCCCGCGGTGCAGGCGCGCCCGGCGTCGGCGCTGCTGGGCGGACGGTCGCAGCGCAGCGCCTCACCAGCAAACCCTGGCGGCCACGAACCAGGTGCCGTCGAGCAGTGGCTCACCGCCAAGCTCGGCCGCGAGCTGGCCGGCGGTGAGATATCGCTTGTAGACCTGGTGGCGGGACCCGTCGTTCAGGATCCGCTCCTGCCACTGTTCTGGATCTACCCCTGGCCGGAGGGCGGAGTCGATCACGATCAGCTCGCCGGCTACCCGCCGGGCCTCGGCCAGGAAGGCCTCGCGCTCGGCGGCGGGCAGGTGGCCGTAGAAATGACCGGTGAGCACCCGGTCGAGTGCGCGGTCGGCAATGGCCAGCCGGAGGGCGTCGCCCACGAGAGCGATGCCGCTGGACAGGCGAGACCGCGTGATCGCGGCCATGGCCGGACTCTGATCGACTCCGACCACGTAGCCCCGAAGGTGCCTGGTCAGGAAGCCGGTGCCGCAGGCGACATCCAGCGTCCGCCCGGGTGGCAGGCTCTCGACCAGCGCGACTAGCTGGGCGACCTCGTCGTGCCAGCCAGGGCGGTCCCGCCGGGCGAACACTCCGTGCCCGGCGTACCACTCGTCGTACTCAGCGGCCCGCCGGTCATAGTAGGCCGCCGTCGCCGGATCGGCCGCGAATACCGGTTCGGAAGTCATAACCCCAGCCTGCCAGTCCGCTCGCCGCTATGGAACCGCCGGGCCGCGCCGCTGCCGCGCGGCAGGGTTCTAGCTGGCGCCCCCGCCGTCGTGGAGCTGCCCGGCCTGCGGCCGTCGTGGAGCTGCCGGCCTGCGGTCGTCGTGGAGCTGCCCGGCCTGCGGCAAGTTCCTGGCGGGTGGGCCCGGGACCAGGCTTGACCAAGCAAAGTGCGCGGCAGCCGCAAGCGATCTCCGCGCGGCGAGCGCGCCGGAGCGACCGCCACCGCGGATCCAGGCGACTTACCACGGATCCAGACGACTTACCACGGACCGCGACGCCTTGCCACGGATTCTGGACAAATTTTGTACGAATATGTGGCTTTTGCGAGTACAGAATCCGTGGCAAGACGTCGTCAGCCGTGGTAAGGCGCGCCGAAACAGGGGCCGCGGGCCTCTTTTCGGGCGCTGAGCGCGAATTCCGGGCTGCCCGCCGTCGTGGAGCTGCCGGCCTGCGGCCGTCGTGGAGTTGCCGGACCGCGCTGCGTGATCGACTTGGCGCGGCCCGGCAGGTCTGGGTGAGCGGGGGGCTGGGCCCGGGATTAGCCGCCGATCTTGCCGAGCACGAAGCTGGCCGCGGCGTTCTGGTACCGGTTGAGGTAGGTCAGGTGGGTGTTCAGGTTGCCGCCGGAGGCGCAGAACGGGTCACCGGAGTCGCACCAGGCCGCGATCTTGCTGCCGCCGCCGAAAGTGGACAGCAGCCCCAGTTCGGCGCTGCCACGCGGGAACAGCCCGTTGGCCCTGGCGGTACCGAGGTCCCAGGACTGGCCCGTGACGTGGCCAGGATCGCCGAAGTTCGCGATCGCGACGACGTGGCTGCTGATCGAGGTGCTTACCGGGGCTACGTTGCCGCCGACCTCGGAGTTCCCTGAGATGACGTCCAGGGAGACCTGCGCGCCCTGGGAGTAGCCGAGCAGCACCTCCTTCTGGTTCGGGCAGTTCTGCACGGCCGTGGTCAGTTCCTGCTCGGCGTTGGTCACGCCCTGGCTTTCGCTGCTCGTGTAGTTGTTCAGCGTGGCCGGGTAGACGACCGACTCGCGGCTGACCGTCTGCTTGCTGCTGTTGACGATCTGGGTGACCAGGCTGCCGGTGATGCCTTCTCCCGGGGACTCGGTCGAGGCGCGCGCGGTGATGATGTTCACCGCGGCGCAACTGCCGGAGGGTGCGGTGACGGCTCTGGCCTGGGGCGCGACTAACGCCGTCAGGGCCAGGCAGGATGCGGCGGTCAGCACGACCGTTGCGGCCAGCCGGCGGGGGAGGCGAACTTCTGGTTCGGTGGCGGACGGCATGGATGCTCCTTCCGTGATGCGGGCACTGCGCTTCTCACCGTGCTTCCAATCCTGGTTACTAAGCGCTTGCTTAGTAACGTACGCCGGGTACAGCCTGTCGGCTAGAGCCCAAATTTCGCGTACCCGATACTGTTCGGAACGAGGGAGGAAGCCCGCCGTGATCAACGAGGCCGCGCCCAAGGCCGCCGACGCCGACGCGCACGCCGACGCCGACATCGTCGCCGGCGCCGATGCCAATTCCGCCGCCGCTGACGGTACGGCCGCGTCCCTTGAACGCCTGTTCGGGCGTTACCACTTTCCTCCCGGACCTCGCCGCATCCTGCTCGCCGCCGCCACCGCGTTCGCCGAGCGCGGCTTCCACGCCACCACCACCCGGGACATCGCCGCCCAGGCCGGGCTGAGCCCGGCCGCGCTCTACGTGTACTTCCGTTCCAAGGAAGAAGTCCTGCACCAGATCGTCACCTCGACCCTGGACTTCACCATCGAGGTCGCCGCAACGGAAGCGAACCGTCCGGGCTCGCCGGCCGACCGGCTCGCGAGCCTGGTCCACGTCCTCACCCTCTGGACCACCTACAACAGCCAGGTCGGCCACGTGGTCCTGTACCAGACCGGTGCCCTCAGCCCGGCCCACCAGGCCGAAGCCACCGCCAGGCAGCGGAAGGTCAGCCAGATCGTCCGCCGGGTAATCGCGGACGGCCTCCGCTCGGGCGATTTCGACGTGCCGGACCCCGGAGCCGCAGCCATCGCCGTGCTCTCCCTCTGCCTCGACGTCGCCCGCTGGTATGACCCCAGCCACCGCCTCACCCCGCAGCAACTAGGCGACTTCAACGCCCTGGCCGCCCTCCGCATCGTCGGTGTCCGTTCGCCTATTTAGGGGCGCGGGCACTATGCGGTTTAAGCTACGGTTGATCCGGTAAGTGCAGTGAGCGCCATCGTGGCGAGCAGAGCACGTTTGTGCCATTGACTGGGAGTCTGGACAATGCGCATCGGAGACGGCTCGGACGGGCCATCCTGGAACGGCTCGATACAAGTCTGCCCTGGCAATCTTGAGGCGTCGGCACCGGCGTTCTCCGCGGCGAGCAATCAGGTACTCGAATCCATGGCGTCGGTGTTCCCGTGGGGAGATCCAGGCGGCACCGGGATCACGAACCCGACCGCCGCATCGGCCTGGGCAAGGCTAGTGACGGTGTGGTCCGCGGACCTCAACACCTTGTCGAACGGCCTGGCCGGGCTCAGCGAACGTCTGTATTCGGCCGGCGGGTCCTATCAAGCGACCGATGCCGGAGCAATGGGTTGCGAGACGGTTCCATGACCGGCTGGGGCAATACATGTTCATAGGCGGAGGCGGCGGAGACGGCATCGGGCCAGGGACCGTCGTAGTAACACCCGATCCCGGCCTCATGGAGGCCGATCCCGGTGTGATGGCGACCGCGGCCGGGACCTTCAACGCGGCCGCCCATCAACTCCATTCGGTGGCCACCGCGACCTCGAATGCGTCCGGCCGCTTAACGGCCGCGTGGAAGGGCAAGGGCGCCGAAGGCTTCAAGGGCGCCTCGAGCGACACGAACTGGTACTCCTCCAGTGCCGCCGACGGCCTGATCGGGGCGTCAATCGCCCTGACCTCGCTGTCCAGGTCGATCGCGGCCGCGCAGGTCCTGGCCAGGGAGGCGATCCGCCTGGCCGGGCAGACGTCGGACTCGTCCGCGGCCCTGGACAAGGCCTACGCGACGTCGCAGGCCCACGCGGTGTCGAAGCTGCCCGCGTCGGCGACCCCTGACCAAGTCGCGCAGGCAATGGCACCGACGGCGAGCCAGTCCGCGCAAGCCGAGGCGCTCGCAAGCGACGCGGCCCGGGCCATCACGCTCATGAACGAGGCCAACACGGCGGCGCAGATCGCGTGGCGGGCCGCGACGGCCGCGTTCGACGCGGTCACCTCCCAGTCGCCGTCGGTGCAGCTGAAGGCGATCGACGTCCGGGTCAAGGATTTCAGCAAGCAAATCAACTCCGCCGGAGCGGTCGCACTGCTGATCGTGGCCGCCGGCATGGCGGCCGGGGAGATCCCTGGGGGCGATGGCGAGGACGACGAAGAGTTCACGCCGGAGTTCATCCAGGGCGAGGAGGCCGCCAACCCCGCGCTGGCAGCGGACCTCGCCGGCGAAGAGAACATGAATGTTGACGGCACCCAGATGGACCCGGCCGTCGCCGCCGACATCCAGGCCATCGTGCCGGTCGGCTACACCGACGTCGTCACCGTGCTGACGTCGTTTGAGAACGCCTCGCTCGATCCCGCCACCGCCGACATGCTGGTCGGAGCCGATCCGCTGGGCGGCCTGACTCCGGCCGATTACCAGGCTAGATACTGGGATCCGACCGCCACGACGTCGTACGGGAAGGGCTCATGGATCTATCCGCCGGACAACGGCGCCGACCTCAGCTCGCCCGTGGTACCTAAGACGTTCGCGCCCGGCGACACCTTCGACCGGTTCGGTCCGGAGACAGGCGGATTCGCCTCGCCGGAAGGAACGCCCTGGGCCGAGCGCGCCCTGCCGCCCACCAGCCTGGTCGGCGCCGGCGGTGCGTCGACCTATCACGTCTACGAGGTCACGGACAAGTGGGCGGTCGACCCGCCACCGGTCGTCGTCACCCAGGCCAAGGTCGCCCCGGCGTTCGGCCAGCCTGGTGGCGGGCTCCAGTACAGCTTCGACGCCGCCCCGGGCAGCGGGGTCAACATGAACATCCAGTGGCTGCTCAGAAATGGCTACCTAACGGAGGTGACCCCGTGAACCGTCGGCAGCTCAAGCAGCAACTGGTCGCCGCGGGCGTGCCCGAGGGCAATTACTTCATCGTCGGCATCGACTCGCAGCAGACGCCAGGCAAGGGCGGCGGCTTCGGCGAACTCGTCGTCGCGCCGACGGAGGACGAACGCGGCTGGCGGATCCTCACCGAAGAGCGAGGCCAGATCCAGCGCGAGACCACGTTCGCCACCGAAGACGAGGCCTGCGACGCGGCCTGGGCCGAACTCCAGCCCCGCTTCCAGCCGGTCCGCCAGCGCACCCCAGAAGAGCGCGAACGCGCCAGGGCCCGCGCCCGCGACGCCGTCGCCGACTACGAACGAGCGGCCGAGAACTACCGAAGCACCGAAAGCTGACCGCTCAGCCAGCCGCAATTCAAAGACCATTAGCTTTAACGCATTGCGCCGGCTTTCTACGCCGTCACCAGAGCTACCACAAAGCAGGCGCTAGATGATCTTGGGACAGTAACAACGGGGAAAGTTCGTAGTGGCCGGCGCCACTACGAACTTTCCCCGTTGTGCTCGACTGCCGCTTGACCGGCCTCGGAAATGGGGTGAAAAGCCGGCGCAATGCGTTAATGCTGATGGTCTTGAATTGCGGCCGTTAGCGGTGGCTGGGGGTTCGCGCGGGCACTAAGGCTTGCTGATGGTCTCGAAGTGCGGATGACTAGCGGTGGGTGGGGATTTGGGTGAGCACGAAGGCTTGCTGGTGGTCGGTGAAATAGTTGACGCCGACCAGCGTGCAGGCGCTGGCGGCCGGGCAGGCGAGAGCGGCGACGTGGGCTGGCTTTCCGGTGCCCGCCTTGATGGCGACCGCCGGGTGCCAGGTGCCGTGCAGTTCGGTGGCGACGAACGCCTGGCCGAACCCGTCGTCTTCGAGGGTGCCGTAGTCGGTGGCGTAGGCACCCGCGACGGCGCAGTCGCCGGGCGCTGAGCAGGAGAGTGCCGTGACTACGTCATAGCGGAACTTGCTGAGCTTGGCGAGGCCGGGCACCCGGCGGGCG
>DATNFM010000054.1:0-74069 GCA_035606435.1 Streptosporangiaceae bacterium
CGAGACGCTGAACGGCGAGCACGGCGCCAGCGCCACCCGCAGCATCGATGCGGGCGTCGCGTCGTGGAACGCCGCGACGAGCCGCTGCGAGTCGGCGAGCACCGTGTCGTCGTCCTGGACCACCGAGTCCGGCGGCAGGCCGCCGTCCTTCTGCGAGACCGTCATCGACCCGCGGGTCGGGTGGAACCGCAGGCCCACCTCCCGCGCCGCCGCGATCTCGGCCGCCCACAGGTCACCCCCGGCGCGCGGGGCGATGTAGAGGTGGTCCGCGGTCGAGGTGCAGCCCCCGAGCGCCAGTTCGGCGAGCCCGACCCAGGCCGCGAGATAGGACGCCTCCTCGTCGATGCCCGCCCACACCGGGTAGAGCCGGGTCAGCCACTCGAAGAGCGTGCCGTTCACCGCGGGCGCGAAGGCGCGCGTGAGGTTCTGGTACAGATGGTGGTGCGTATTGATCAGCCCGGGAGTCACCAGGCAGCCGGCCCCATCGATCACCCGCGCGCCAGCAGCACCAGCCGCCTCGACAGCCTCGGGCACGGCACCGGCCCCGACGGCGCCAATGACATTGCCGTCCACGGCGACGTAGCCGGACGCATGCTCCGACCCAACCGCGTCCATGGTCACCACGTGGCAATTCTTGATCAGCACCGAGGTCATCGAGCCCCCTCGCCCGACCCCGACCCAGCCATCCGAGCCGCCGCCAGCCGAACCGCATCCAGGATCTTCTCGTAGCCCGTGCACCGGCACAGGTTTCCGGCCAGCGCCTCCCGCACGTCCGCTTCGGCCGGCGAAGGCTCCCGGGTCAGCAGATCATGCGCGGCCACTAGCAGCCCCGGCGTGCAGAACCCGCACTGCACAGCTCCCGCCTCGATAAACGCCTGCTGCACCGGGTGCAACCCGCCATCGGGCGCGGCCAGCCCCTCAACGGTCATGATCTCCCGCCCGTCCGCCTGCCCGGCCGCGACGAGGCACGCGCACACCGGCACCCCGTCGAGATACACCGTGCAGGATCCGCATTCACCCTGCTCACACGCGTTCTTGGACCCGGGCAGTCCCATCCGCTCGCGAAGCACGAACAGCAGGCTCTCCCCCGGCCAGACATCATCGGCCTGGTGCTGAACACCATTGACCGTAGCCGTCACCCGCACAGCCTCACCCCTCCCCGCAATACTGCGACCAGGCCCACAGCAACGTCCGCCTAGCCAGCACCCCGAGCGCGTGCCGCCGGTAATCGGCCGTCCCGCGCACGTCATCGATCGGCCGCGCCGCCGCGCTCACCAGCCCCGCGAACTCGGAAACCACTGGCGACGGCAGCGGCTCACGTGACTCCCAGAACCCGCCCCGCCCCAGTTCCCCGGCCAGGTACGCCTCGGCGTCAACAGCATGAACCGGTGTCGGCGCCGCCGATCCGATCCCGGTGCCGACCCGGCGCAGAGCCGGATGCAGCGCCAGCCCGAACGCAGCCACAGCGATCACCATCGCGTTCCGCGTACCGATCTTGGCGAACTGCTCGGGTCCATCCGGAGGGCTGAGCCAGACGGCCGCGATCAGCTCGTCGGCCGCGAGCGCGTTACGCTTCACGCCCACAAAGAACTCGTCGATGTCGATCCGCCTCGTCCCCCGGACCGACTCGACCTCGACCTGCGCCCCGGCGGCCAGCAGCGAAGGATGGCAGTCCCCGGCCGGCGAAGCCGACCCGAGGTTCCCGCCGATCGTGCCCCGGTTCCTGATCTGCGGCGATCCCACCGTCCGGGCCGCCAGCGCCAGCCCAGGCAGAAGCCGGCCCAGCTGGCCGCTGCCGTTGCCGCGCTCCCCGGTCAGCTCGGAGTACGTAACGCCCGCGCCGACCCTGAGCCGCCCGTCGGCCAGCTCCCAGTTCGCAAGCTCGGCCACGTGGGTCAGGTCGAGCAGAGCAGAAGGCCGTCGCCGCGCGAAGTTCAGCTCGACCATCACGTCGGTCCCGCCGACGATCGGCACGGCGTCCGGGTTCGCCGCCTTGATCGCCAGCGCCTCAGCCCAGCTCTGAGGCTGCAGGAACTCCATGAACACCCCCTCAGCCGCTCAGCGTCCCACAATCACCCACCCGGCGACAGATGCCGTCACCGGGAAACGAATCAGGCGAACGACGCCGGGCTGTCCCACGCCGGTCCGGCCGCCGGGGCATCATCACGCTGGACGGCACACTGGATCTGCCCGTAGGGCCGGTCGGCTGCGAAGAACACTTCGCCGGGGTTCTCCAGCCCAAACGGCTCGAGGTCAACCAGGAAGTGATGCTTGTTCGGCGCCGACAGCCGGATCTCGGCAATGTCGTCGCGCGCCTCAAGCACCGCCTTGCCCATCTCATGCAGCGTCTGCTGCAGGGCCAGGCTGTGCACCAGCGCGAACTGCTCCAGCAGGATCCGCCGCACCTGCGCGAACGCGTCATCCCACGCCACGTCCGCCCCGACGTACCGCCACCGCGCGGTGAGCGACGTGGCCAGGATCCGGTCGGTCGTCTCGGGCAACGTGGTGAAGCGGTCCTTGAGAAATCCGGCGAATTCCGACCCGGTTGATTTCAAGACGATCAGGTCTTTAATTCCAGATACAACCCAATAATTAGGCGAAACGCTTTGCGCCGCTTGAATCGTGGCCGCAGCAGTACGCACTTCGTGGCCGACCCGCACGAACGTGTGCGCGTGGCCGACGCCGTCGACCGGAACGCGGTCCCAGCGGTACTCCTCGACCTCGACGTGGGCCTGGCTCACCGAGGCGATGTCGGTCACGAAGTGCCGGGCCAACCCCAGCGCGTAATCCTCGATCTCGGCGATGCCACGTTCCTTGGCGTAGGCGAAGACCGTGTTCTTCTGGCTGTCGGTCGGCAGCACCTTCGCCTGGTCGCCGGCCAGGTGCGCGGCGTCGAAGTCGCCGCGCAACGCGGTGGTGACGTTCAGGTCACGGATCTCATGCCGCTCGGTGTCCCGGTAGATCCTGACTACGCGGGTCTCTGCCTTGCCGTACTGGCTCTGGCCAAGGACGATCGACATCGATCAACTCCCCCGGTAGGTCGAATAGGAATACGAGCTAAGCAGCAGCGGCACGTGATACTTAGGCCGCCGCCCGTCCGCACGGAACGTGACAACAACCTCAGGGAAGAACGCACCCTCCCCCACGTACCCCTCGGTATCGAACACCAGCCGGTACACCCCAGCCGCCAGCGGCCCAGCCCCGATCCCGAAGTCCGAGACGCGCCCGTCCGCGTCGGTCACCCCCCGCCCGACCTCGCGCCCGCCGGCCTCAAGCAGTCGCACCACAACCCCGCGCGCCGGCTCCCCCTTCACGGTGTCCAGCACATGCGTACTCAACCCGCTCACGCCCAACCCCCCAGCCCCAGCACCGGATGTCGATCAGAAGCCGGACGCACCCACGGGACTGGTATTGAAAATGTGACGTGAGTGACGTGAGTGACGTGAGTGACGTGTGTGAGTGAGCCGCGAGTTGGCCTGACCCGGTGAATCTGCATATTCACCGTCCGGAATCCCGGTGAATCTGCATATTCACCCGGACCTCAAGATCATCAATCTGGGACGCATCGCGGGGAGTTGCCGTTGGACGAAGACTTTGCCGCGCAAAATCGCGAAAATGCGCGGCAACTCTCCCTGATCCGAAAAGTTTTCGCCAAAATTCGGGCGGGCAGCCCCGTCAAGCGTGATCGCGAAGACTTTGCGGGCGGCCCGCCGCCGTCCGCGCCCGATCAGCCCGCACCCGACACCCCCGCGCCCGATCAGCCCGCACCCGATCAGCCCGCACCCGACGCCCCCGCGCCCGATCAGCCCGCATCCGACGCACCCGGACTCGATGCTCCCACTCACGGCTGGGCCCCGAGCAGCTTGCGGAGCCTGAGCTGGTTGATCTTCGCGAGTTCGGCGGCGACGATCTTCCACTCGGTGTCGCGATCATTGCCGAGCCGCCCGCGCAGGATCGCCAGCAACTCCTCGCCGCTCTTCCCGGTCGCGCAGACCATATAAATGTGCCCGAACCGCCGCTCGTACTCCGCATTCCCGTCCGCTAGCGCCGCCGCCAGTTCCGCGTCGGCGGCGGAAACCCCGGCCTGCTCCTGCCGCGACCAGCCGGCCGACGCCGCCATCCGGTCCCCGATCCTTGGATGGCCCGCCAGCGCCTCCTCCAGATCGGCAGCGGTCAGCGCGGCGACCGCCGCATCGGAAGCCGCGAGCAGAGCCCGCACCGACTCGTAGGGCCGCGCCGCAACCAGCGCATCGATCCACCGGCCGGCCTTGCAACAGCCAGCGAACTCCCGCCCGGCCGCATCGGCCGGCAGATCGTTCAGCTCGGCAACAGACAACTGACTAAGCGCGGTCACGCAGGCCATGATCTCAAGATCCTGCCCACCGCGGTAGCCATGACTCAGCGAGCCTCCGCCGACCCTCGCCGGCGAGCGGACAAGCCAGCATTCCTGGATAGACCCGCTCTCTTCACGCCCGCTAGACGCCACTTACCACCCCTTGCGCGGACTACCCACCGGTTGCGCTGTCACGAACCGACCCAAAAACGACATAACGACAGCGCAACGGGTGGTAAGTCGGCGCAACGGGTTGTAAGTCAGCGCAACGGGTGGTAAGTGGGCCCCGAACGGGTTGGAAGTGGCGTCAGGCGGGCGGCAAACGCCAGCCGCGAGGCGGTCTGGGCGGTCCCGGATGACCGTCGCCACCCGGCGCCGGTGCCGATTTCAGTTCGTCGTCGGGGTCGGCGGTGTCGCGCAGCCACATGATCAGCGAGAAATACACCACCGGGATGAAGAACAGGCCGGGGATGGCCCACAGCACGACAGCGGCGATCTCCTGATCTGCGACTACCCCGAGTCCGTTCCTGGGCCGGTGCCCAAGCGCGGTGAACCAGGTCGCGTGGCTGAACCCCATGATGTAAGCGGTCGCCCAGATCGTCCACATCGGCACGGCGGCGAACGCCGCCCGCAGCGGCCGGTTCATGCGAGGCAGCAGCGGCGGCGACTCGACCAGTTCGAGCCAGAGGGCGACGCCGACGGCCAGCAGCGTGATGGCCTCGACGACGGTCAGTACCGGCTTGGTGACCAAGGCGTTGACCGCCAGCGGCAGCCGCCAGAAGATCGCCAGCGCGAGGAAGCCGAGAAGAATCACCGCGCACCGGACCGCACTGGGCCGACGGTGCGATCGGGCGACGGCGACCCGGTCGACCAGCCTCATCGTGACCGCGACCGGCTCACCACCCGGCCTGGCAGTGCCCCCACCCCCGTCAGCGACCCCGCCCTCGTCAGCGACCCGGCCCTTGGCAGCGACCCGGCCGCCGAGTCGCCAGGGCGCACCGAGCACCACCAGCGCGGGCACTGCCGTCGCTAGCACGGCGAACTGCACCGCCTGGGCGAACACGTAGCGCCTGGCCTCGGCGCCAACCGGAGGCAACAGCACAACCAGCGCGAGCACGCCGCCAAGCGCGCCGAACCACGGCCGCCAGTGCCAACGCCCCAGTCGGCGCTCCAGTCGGCGCTCCAGTCGGCTCACCGGACACCTGCAATCTGCGGGTCTGGCCGGCCGTGCCCGGCCGGTCTACCGGGACTGTCCTACGCAACACAGCCGGTAGTCAAGTGGGCGGTAAGGCCTTGGGTGGAAGATGGACCAATGCAGCTACCTGTGATGCCGCCTGTCGCTCCGATGCTGGCCAAGTCCGTGGCCAAGATCCCGGGCGGCGCGATGAGCTACGAGCCGAAGTGGGACGGCTTCAGGTCGATCATCTTCCGCGACGGCGACGAGGTCGAAATCGGCAGCCGGAATGAGCGGCCGATGACGAGGTACTTCCCCGAGATCGTCGCGGCCGTGCTGGAGAGCTTTCCCGAGCGGTGCGTGATCGACGGCGAGATCGTCATCCCGGACGGCGAAGGCCGGAAGCTGGATTTCGAGGCGCTGCTGCAGCGGATCCATCCCGCCGACAGCCGGGTCAGGCTGCTCGCCGAGCAGACTCCGGCTTCTTTCGTCGGCTTCGACCTGCTGTCGGTTGGCGACGAGGATTACTCTGAGCGACCGTTCGCCGAGCGCAGGGCTGCGCTGGAGCAGGCGCTGGCCAAGGCCAGGCCACCGGTCTACCTGACGCCGACGACCACCGACTCCGGGCTGGCCGAGGTCTGGTTCAGCCAGTTCGAGGGCGCGGGCCTCGACGGGATCATCGCCAAGCCGCTGGAGGGGATCTACGAACCCGACAAGCGCGCGATGTTCAAGATCAAGCACGAGCGGACGGCGGACTGCGTGGTCGCCGGGTACCGGGTGCACAAAGCCGCCGAGGACGCGATCGGCTCGCTTTTGCTCGGCCTGTATAACGAGGCCGGTAATCTCGCGAGCATCGGCGTGATCGGAGCTTTCTCCATGGAAAAAAGAAAAGAGCTCTTCGTCGAGTTCCAGCCTCTGGTGACGACCTTCGAGGGCCACCCATGGAATTGGGCGGCGCAGGCGGAGCAGCAGGCCCGCAATCCGCGGGCGGCCGAGCACAGCCGATGGAACGCGGGCAAGGACCTGTCGTTCGTGCCGCTGCGGCCAGAACGGGTCGTCGAAGTCAGGTATGACCACATGGAGGGCACCAGGTTCCGGCATACCGCGCAGTTCGTGCGCTGGCGCCCAGACCGGGAGCCGACCTCGTGTGGTTTCGAGCAGCTCGAGGAACCCGTGAGTTTCAACCTGGCCGATATCCTCGCGGGCTGACCTACGCACCGGATTAACCAGGCAGACTGGCTTCATGGACTTGCGAGGGGTCGGGAGAATTAACGGCGGCCTGATTGCGGCGGTGGCCTTGCTGGTCGCTGGCTGTGCCTCTTTCGGCACGCATCCGGCCTCGCGCGGGCAGGGGCAGCGCCAAGAGCAGGGGCCGACGACGGTGAGCCATCCATCGGCCACGCCCACCCCGTCAAAGAACCTGCTGCCGGTCGGGGGCTCGGATCGGCTGATCGGAGTCGCCGGCAGCTACTGGGTTGGCTCGTCGGTGTTCACGATCACCGAGCCCGCGCACACCAACGTCGCTGGTACTGCCATTCCGGCCCGGCAATTGCTGATGGAGATCAGGTATCCGCTGGCCGGAGCACCGTCAAAGACGAAGCAGCCTGCGCACGGACCATTGCCGATGATCGTGTTCGCGCCTGGGTTCATGCAGTGCGGCCTGCACTACTTCGACATGCTGAAGTACTGGGCGACCGCCGGGTACGTGGTCGCGGTCGTGAACTTCCCGAAGTCGGACTGCAAGGTTGGCAACGCGGCGACCGAGTCCGACATGATCAACCAGCCGTATGACGTGTCGTATGCGATCACCAAGCTGCTGGCGATGAGCAAGGCCAAGCGCGGCCTGTTCGCCGGGCTGATCGCCCCCGGCAAGATCGGGATCGCCGGCCAGTCCGACGGCGGCGACACGGTCGCGGCTGTTGCCGCCAGCACCTGCTGCATCGATCGCCGGGTCAAGGCGGTGGTGGTCGAGTCTGGCTCGGAGTGGCCGCCGATGCCCGGCAGATACTTCTCCAGGACCCCAGGTCCGATCCTGTTTACCCAGGGCAGCGCGGACGTCATCAACCCGCCCGGCTGCAGCGTGCAGATGTGGCGGGATGACCGGAACAAGACCCGGTTCTACCTCGACCTGTTCGGTGCCAGCCACACCGAGCCGTACTGGGGCATCAACCGCTGGGAGAAGATCACTGTGCGGGTCACGCTCGCCTTCTTCGACCGCTACGTCCTGCGCCAGGCCGGCCAGGGCGCCGTGATGTCGAAGCAGGGAAACAAGCCGCACCTAGCCGCGCTCTACCGGGCCGGCGGCGGCAACCTGGCGCTCACGCCGTGCACCTAAGTTGCTCACCAGGAGGGGGAACGTCTTGCTTCCAATGCCAGAAGACTGGAACTGCGCCGTCGCCGTCGCCGCCCATCCCGACGACCTTGAGTACGGGGCCGCGTCCGCGATCGCGCGGTGGACCAGGCAGGGCAAGAAGGTGACCTACCTGCTCGCCACCAGGGGCGAGGCCGGCATCGCGGGAATGGCGCCCGCCCAGGTCGGGCCGTTGCGAGTGGCCGAAGAGCAGGCGAGCGCGGCCGTCGTCGGGGTGAGCGACGTGCAGTTCCTCGACTTCGCCGACGGCCTGGTGGAGTACGGTATCCCGCTGCGGCGCGAACTCGCGGCCGCTTTCCGCCGTGCACGCCCCGACGTGGTGCTCACGTTGAGCTTCGACCTCACCTGGGGCGAGGAAGGGCCGGTCAACCACGCCGACCACCGCGCGATCGGGCTGGCCGTGCTCGACGCCTGCCGGGACGCCGCGAACGAGTGGGTGTTCACCGACGCCGGTCCGGCCTGTCCGCCGATCGGTTCCGCCTACGTGATCGGCAGCAGCGACCCGACGCACTTCGTCGATGTCACCGGCACGATCGACTCCGGAGTTGCCTCGCTCCGCGAGCACAAGGCCTACATCGATGGCCTGGGACGCGAGTTCGACCCTGACCAGTTCCTGCGGGATATGGCCGGCTACGTCGGGCTCGGCGCCGGCTGCGATTACGCCGTCGGCATGCGCCGGTACAACACCGGCTGAGGAGAGCTGAGGCCGGGGTGACCAGCCCGGCACCTGGCCGGCCTCACGGCCCGGCGCCAAAGCCACCGTAATTTTTTATGCATAAAAATTTGTGTCCGTTGAATCGGTGCGATCCAGATCACGCCGCGTGACAGACTGGGCAGACGTTCGGTTCCAGGCATGGGCATGAGCAAACGGGGCGGATCTTGAACCCGATCTGGGTCGTGATCGGAGCGGCAGCCGGTCTTGTCGCGGGGTTAGCGCTGCGCGGCGAGGTCGTCAGGCTGTCGGTGCCCGCCGGCGAGCCTGAGGAGACCTCGTGCGGCCGGTGCGCCACTCCCCTGCCGCACCGGCCAGCGCTGCGCTGCGGGCACTGCGGCCAGTGGCTCGGTCCGCCGCTGGCGATCGAGTTGGTGAGCGCCTCGGTCGTTGGCTTGCTCCTGGCCAGGCTCGGCGGCCAGCCAGCGGTCGCGGCTTTCGCCTACCTGGCAGTGGTAGGAGTCGCGCTCAGCCAGGTCGACAACGCGGTTCAGCGACTGCCTGACCGCCTGACCTTACCGGCCTATCCGGCGCTGATCTTGCTGCTCGCCGCTGCCGCCGCGATCACCGCTGACTGGAGCGCGTTCGTCCGCGCGGTGCTTGGCGGGCTGGCTACCGCGGGTGGCTACCTCGCCCTCTGGCTAGTGAGCGCAGGCCAGGTTGGGGGCGGCGATATCAAGCTGGCCGGCCTCATTGGCCTGGTGCTCGGCTGGCTGAGCTGGCATACGCTGCTCGCCGGGGCGTTCGCCGGATTCTTCCTGGCGGCGCTGGTCAGTGCCGGGCTCCTGGTAGCCAGACGGATCTCCCGGCATTCGCGGATCAGCTTCGGTCCCTACCTGCTCGGCGGTGCGCTGCTGGCGACGGTCGCCAGCAGCGCCGCTCCGCATTAAAGCTTTCTGACTAGACGATCAGCTCGCCGTCGATCCGGGTCGTCACGGCCTGCGGCCGACACCGCCATAGAGGTCGGCAGGGTCGTCGTATTCCGGTGGCTCCGGTGCCCGCCATTCGCAGGTGCAAGCCAGCCCAGGTTCGGCTAGCTCAAATCCTTCAAAATATGCGGCTATCGCGCTCTTCGACCTAGTCACCATCGGCGAGGAGGCGCGCTTGTACATCTTTTCAGCCCGCGCCGATTCTTCGGGCTTGGCATCGTGATGAGCGGTGGTCAAGATCAGATAGCTGCCAGAGGGCATGGCGCCGGAGAACGCACGGACGATTCCGATCGGGTCCTCGTCATCGGTAATGAAGTGCAAGATAGCGGCGAGCAGCACCACGAACGGCTTGGTGAGATCAAGCAGTCCCTGTTCGCGCACATCGGCCAGGATCTTGCCGGGCTCGCGCACGTCGCCGTACATCGCGACCACGCCCTCGCTCGTCGCCAGCAACGCATTGGCGTGCGCCAGCGCGATCGCGTCGTTGTCGACGTAGACCACGGCAGCCTCCGGATGCACCCGGCGGGCCACCTCGTGCACGTTCTCCATGGTCGGCAGGCCACTGCCGATATCGAGGAACTGGGTTATCCCCTGCTCCGCGCAGTACGTGACCGCGCGGCCGATAAACGCCCGATTCTGGCGGGAGATCCAGACGCTGTCGGGAAACGCCGCCTTCAGCTCATCGCCGAGTTGCCGGTCGACTGCGAAGTTGTCCTTGCCTCCGAGCAGGTAGTCGTAGACCCTGGCGACGCTGGCGATTCCGGTATCGAGGACAGCTCCGCCCTCATAGCCGGTGTTACTGCTCACGAGAGCGAGCATATCGGAGAAAACGGTCTTCAGTTCGCCGGATCCTACCGATCGGTAACCACGGTGCTGACCAGGTAAGACACTCCGGCCTAAGGCTTGCTCAGGCCGAGCAGCTTGCCTAAGCCGTCGGCTAGGGCCAGAGATAAGGCATACGCCCGATGCGGCGGCGGGGGTCTTACGACGAACCTGGATATTGCCGGACCGAGACTGGCCCGGCAGTACTCAGGAGGTTGCAATGCATCCGGAATTGGCCCACCAGCTGGCCGTCCAGCATGTCAACGACATGCGGGCATCAGCGGCTGCGGCGCGGCGTGCCCGGCAGGCACGCCGCGCCCGGCGCGGCCCGAGCCCGGTCATCACCAGTGCTCGCCCGCCGCAGCCGTGCCCGCAGCCACCCTGCACCGACTTCCCCGCTACCCGTCAGCCGCTTTCGGCCAAGGCCGCCTGACAACGGACCTGGCCGCTCGCCGAAGGGGCGCGAGCGCAGGCGAAGCCGGAGGCGCGGTGCCGTCTGGACTGACGAGCGCAGTTTGCGAGGAGGGAAGACGGCGCCTAAGAGCGCCGGAGGCTCTCGCCAAAGGCGCGCAGCGCCGGAGGCGACAAGCTGACACAGCTAACTCAGAGGCCGTCGCGATAGGCAATCGCGGCGGCCTCCGTCCTGCTTCCGGCCTTCAGCTTCGCGAGGATGTTGGACACGTGCACGCTGGCCGTCTTCGGCGAGATGAACAGCTCGGAGCCGATCTCCCTGTTGCTATGGCCGGCGGCCAGCAGCTTCAGCACCTCAAGCTCCCGCTCGGTCAGGCCCGACAGCGGGCTGCCGCCTGCGGCGCCGGACTGACCGGGCCCGTCACTGGCCGGGCCCGCGATCCTCGCCCGGCGCCCCAGATCACTCAGCGCCGCCAGGAGCGGCGCGGCCCTCAGGTTCTTCGCGGTCGCGGTCGCCAGCAGCAACTCTTCGCGGGCCGCTGCCCGGTCACCAGCTTCGGCCAGAGCCTCGGCCAGCCGCCAGCGCGACCTCGCGGTCTCGTACACGAATCCCGGCGCGAACGCGTCGACGACGCCGCGCCAGGCGGCCGGATCGTTCGCCCCGCTGACCCGGCTCCATTCCGCTTCCGCCCTGGCCAGCCAGCCGCGGCCGTCCACACCCAGCGTGAATCCCTGCGAACTGCGGTAGGCACCGCCCGTGCGGGCGATCTCGACCAGATCGCGCGCCTGGTCCACGGCCCTGTGCGCGGTCATGGCGTCGCCACCCGCCCGGCACACTGCCGCCTGATCGGCCAGCGCGCTCAGCCCGATGGCGGCGACTCTGATGGCCTCCGGGCCGATCTCGCCGTCGCCGAATGCCTTCATCACCCGAACGGTCGCCAGCACCTCGGTGACCGCGGTGGTGGTGTCGCCGCGCCAGAGCGCCTGCTCGGCGAGCAGACCGCGGGTGATGTACTCGACGAACGAGTCCCGGCGGAACATGGGCTCGAGCCAGCGGCGTCGCTCCTCGACCGACGGCAACCCGCGCGCGACGGTGACGAATAGCGACATCGCCGACAGGCGGGCTTCGGCTGGATTGGCGACGCGCACCGCAAACCCATCGGCGATCTCCTGCGCGTGGTCCCACCGGCCGTCGGCGAAATGCGCCAGGTAATGCACGTACTGCAGGTCGATGCCGTACTGGGCCAGCCCCAGGCCAGCGCCCTCGGCGGTCGCGGCGCCCTCATGCGCCCGGCGGGCCGCGGCGACCAGGTCACCTTGCTCAAGCTGCAGCCGGGCGAGCTGGAACGTGGCCCGCAGCTGAACCCCGAGCACCTTAGCTTCGATCGCTTGCTCGTGGGCGGTGTTGAGCTGCTCGGCGGCGGCTTCGATCTTGCCTGACCGCTCACTGATCAGCCCGAGCGTGACCAAAGCGTCCGCCTCGACCCACGGAGCGGCGGCCGCTCGGGCGGCCTCCCTGGCCTGCTCCGCACGCAACCTGGCCGGCTCGGTACTCGACAGGCCGAGCAACGCCCGCGCATGCGTGGCCAGGGCCCTGGCGTACTCCCAGGTCGGCGGGTCGGCAGGCAGTGCGTCCACCGCTGCCTGCGCGATCTCGGCCGCCGCGTCTTCCTCGCCAAGATCATTGAGGAAATAGCTGAGCCGCTCGGAAATCCGGCTCAGCAGGATCTGGTCGCCACTGTCACGGATATAGGGAAGAGTGCGCCTCAACTGGGCGACCGCTCGCGCTAGGTCGCCGCCATCGGCGGCACTGATGGCCGACCGGTAGGCGAGCTTGCCCCGGCCGATGCCGCCGAGCTTCTTGGGATCGCTTACCCGGTCCCACAGCGACAGCGCAAGGTCGTAGTGCCGGTGCGCTTCGGCGGGCGCGGCGAGTTTCTCGGCCTCGCGGCCGGCCCGGATCGAGGCGGTGAACGCCGTCGGGACGTCATGGCTCGCCAGCGCGTGGTGGGCCAATTCGGCCGCAGTCCCGGGGACGTCGGCGAGCCTGTGATCGTCGGCCAGCAGCTCAGCCAGCCGGCCGTGCAACCTGGTGCGCTCACCTGGGAGCAGGTCGGCGTAGACGGCCTCGCGGACCAGCGCGTGCCGGAACGAATAGCCCTGCTCACCGTCGGGCACCAGCAACTGGTTGGCGACCGCTTCCCTGACGGCGCTGTCGTAGACCGGCGCGTCGAGACCGGAGGCCCGCCTGACCAGCTCGTCGTCGACCCGGCGGCCGGCGACGGCGGCCGTGCGCAACACCTGCTGGGCCTGCGCAGACAGCCGCTCTACCCTGGCGAGCAGCAAGTCAGCTAGGCCAGCCGGCAGGTAAGAGCCGTCGGCGGAGGCTTCCAGCAGCTCCTCTGCGTAGTAGGCGTTGCCTTCGGCCCGCGTGATCATCTGATCGATAGCGCGCGCTTCGAGCGGCTTCGAGGACAAGCTGGAGAGCAACGTCGCCATGGCCGAGGAACTGAGCGGCCCGAGCTCGATCGACGTCACGTCAGGGAGCCGCTGCAGCTCGGCGATCAGCGGGCGGAGCGGGTGCCGTCGATGCAGGTCGTCGCTGCGATAGGTAGCGATCAGGGCCAGCCGCTCGTTGTGCAGCATCCGGCTGAGGAAATTGACCAGGTCACGGGTGGACTGGTCGGCCCAGTGCAAGTCTTCGAGTACCAGCAGAACCGGCGCCACGCCGGCCAGCTCGGTCAGCAGCCCGAGCACCGCCCCGAACAGCTGCTGCTGCACCAGGCCAGGAAGGTCTCCACCGGCCGGCTGGCTGTCGTCCCGGTCAGGGAGCAGCCGCGACAGCACCGGACGAGCGGCCAGCGCGTCGAGCAAGGCCCCACCCGGTGACGGTCGGTTCGTCGCGTCCCTCAGCGCGTCCGCCAGCGGGAGATAAGGCACCGCGTCGCCAAGTTCGGCGCACCGGCCGGACAGCACGGTGAAACCCCGGTCACGCGCCCGCGCGGCCAGCTCGGTGACCAGACGGGTCTTGCCCACGCCAGCGTCCCCGCTGATGAGCGTGACGACAGGCTGCCCGGCCGCGGCTGTATCCAGCAGCGCGAGCAGCTGGCTGAGCTCGGCATCCCTGCCGACCAGCCGGTTACCTGTCAAGGGAAACACCACTCCAGTATCACAGCAAGCACTGACACGCGGACCGCATGAAGCGGCCCGGTAATGGTTGATTGGGGAGATCCTGGCCGACGCGCCAGGCAGCCCGGTCACGTTACGCCGACCGGGACTGCTAACACAACGTTTTTGTCTGCTGTGGCCGGGCTGGCAAGATTCGCTGACAGTGGTGGCTGGCAGAATGCCGGATGTGCCACGTTCTAATCGGGGGATTTACCGTGGGCTGCCGCGCGAAGTAGCGATCCTGAGCGCAGTCTCGTTCACGGTCGCACTTGGCTACGGGATCGTCGCACCGAGCATTCCGGCGTTCGCCAGAGGGTTCGGCGTCAGTGCGGCTGCGGCGGCGAGCGTGATCAGCGCCTTCGCCTTGATGCGGGTGGCGGGAGCGCTGCCCGCCGGGCGGCTTGCGGACCGGTTCGGCGAGCGACGCACGATGGCCGTCGGGATCGGGATCGTCGCGGTCAGCAGCCTGGTGGCCGGGCTGTCGCACTCCTTCGTCCAGCTCATCGTGCTGCGCGGCGTCGGCGGGGTGGGCTCGGCGATGTTCAGCGTCGGCGCCCAGACCTTGCTGCTGCGCACGGTGCGGTCCGACCAGCGAGGCCGGGCGAGCGGCCTGTACACGGGCGCATTCCTGCTGGGCAGCATCAGCGGCCCGGCGATCGGCGGGCTGGTGGCGGCGTGGTCGCTGCGGGCGCCGTTCTTCATCTACGGCGTCATGCTGGCCATTCCGACCGCCATCGCCTTCGCCGTCCTCCGGGACAAACCCGCGCAGGCCGACGACGCGGACGCTCCAGTCCAGGACGTGCCAGCGGCAGACGGCGTGCTGACCGGTGGCCAGGTCGCCGACACGCCGGTCCAGGCCGGCCCGGGACAACGTCCCGGCATGCTCGCTGGCCTCGGCAATGTGCTGCGCAGCCGGGCCTACCAGGCCGCCGCCGCAGCTAATCTCGCCGACGGTTTCGCCGTGCTCGGCGTGCGGAGCGCGATCGTGCCGCTGTTCGTCCGGGACGTCCTGCACAAGTCGCCGACCTGGACGGGCATCGGCTTCGGCGTCGTCGCCGCCCTGAACGCGGCGATGCTGCTCCCGGCGGGCCGAGTCGCCGACACGATCGGCCGACGGCCGGTGATCGTGGGCGGCTGCCTGCTGTCGGGCGCCGGCATGATCCTGCTGGCGTTCGTGCCCGGGGTCGGCGGGTTCCTGGCCGCCATGGCCGCGCTCGGGCTCGGTTCCGGCATGCTCGACGTCGCTCCGGCCGCCATGATCGGCGACCTCCTGGGCAAGTCAACCCCAGCCAGGCAGGAGAGCACCTCTAGGGAAGGCGACCGGCCCGGAAATAGTGAAGGTCAGCCGGCTGGCGGGGCCCGCGAGCAGCGGGTTGGCGGGACTGTGGTCGCGTCGTATCAGATGGCTGGTGATGTGGGGGCGGTGACCGGGCCGATCGCGGTCGGGTTCCTGGTTGACTCGGTTTCTTACGGAGCCGCGTTCATTCTGGCGGCGGCGATCCTCGGGCTGGCGGCCTGCGTCGGGCTGGCGGCACCGGAAACCAGGAAGCTCGCTCGCGGCGGCCGGCCTGCCGCGCCTCCTGGGCCTCCTTCGGCCGAGCAGATCGACCCATGCGACGACCCGTGCGATCCCTGCCCGAGCCAGCAGCGCTGATTGCTAGCCACAGCGTCCGGAAATGGACTATCTGCCCGATTTGCCGTTCGGTCGACACGCTTGGACTTAGGCACTTGCCACGGATTTCTGCGTCTTACCACGGATTCTGAACTCACATAATGGTCCAAATTAGTACATAATTTGTCTAGAATCCGTGGTAAGACGGCGGGATCCGTGGTAAGACGGCGGGATCCGTGGTAAGTGGTCATAGATCGTGGTAAGTGGGCCGTGGAACTGAGGAGGTGGGCCGCTTTAAGGCGCTGCTGGGTGGCCTGGACGGTCCAGGAGGGCGGTTAGGGCGGAGGTCAGGACGGTCCGGATGTTGGCGATGGAAAGGTGCTGGTCGCTGCTTAGCAGGTGGAAGGACTCGAACGAGCAGAGCACGTCGGCGGCGGCCAGCACAGCCGCACCGCCAGCAACCGCACCGCCAGCAACCGCACCGCGACCGCCCGCGCTAGGCCCGTCACTCCGGCTTTGCCGGTTACGCGCGCCCTGGTCGTCGACCGCATCCGTCCCGACCACCTCTTCGGCTACGCCGGCCCGTTCGGCTACGTCGGCTTTTGCGGGTGGACTGGCCTCGGGGGCGGGGTTCAGTTCGGGGGCGAACAGGTCGGCTACCTGGGCTCGGAGGATGGCCCGGTTCTTTGTCAGCTCGGCCGCGAGGACGTGGGCGAACGGGGCGTTGAGGCGGGAGACCTGGGCCACCTGGCCGAGGGCCACGAACAGCCTTAGCCGCTGGCTGACCAGGGCCTCGATCCGGTCCGCCAGTGGCGCCGCGCGGTCGATGTCGATCGGGACGAGCGGCCTGGCCCGCAGCTCGGCTCGGCAGATTGCCTCGCGGCACAGGTCTTCGAAGTCGTCGAAATACCTGAACAGGGATCGGTGCGACAGCCCCGCCCGGTCGGCGATCTCGGCGGTGCTCGGCCGCAGATTGGATTCGCCGTACAGGTCGAGCAGCGCGTCGACGACGGCCATCCGGTTGCGGTCGCGGCGCAGCCGCCGGCCATCACCAGCGGAATCGACACCCGGCGGATCGACACCCGGCGGATCGACACCCGGCGGATCGACACCCGGCGGGTCGACACCCGACTGCCCGCTCATCCGGCTAGATCGTGAACGCGAAATTGGACGCCAGCCGACGGGCGAGGTCGATGTCGCCGTCGAGCTTGATCTGCCCGGGCGAGGTTTCCGGGTCTTGGCGCCCGCCGGCCAGCCGCAGGAACAGCGACGACGACAGCGTGATCATCGCGGTCGGCTCGCCGTCGAGCGCGTCGGTCACCCGGGCGCGGCCCTCGACGATCACGTGCAGGTCGCGCTCGATCGGGCCGGTGAGCCTGATCAGGACCGCGCTGCCGTCCGGCGCCCGGCCGAGCTTGCCGATGATGTAGCCGAGCGCACCGGTGACCTCGTCCAGCGACCGCTCGGCGGCAGCGCCGGACTCGTGACCCGGCCGGCCGACGGCGGACCTGATGTCCTGCTCGTGCATCCAGCAGTCGAAGACCCTGATCTGCATGAACCTGGCGTAGGTTCCAGGTCCGGCTGGAGTCCAGGACGGAGCGTAGAAATCCCCGGCCGACATCGCGCGCAGGCTGGTCAGCCGCTCGGCCGTGATCCGGTTGAACTCGGCCAGCAACTCCTGATGCGACAGGCTGCGCAGGGAGACGACCCACGCCTCGTTGACCTTGCCGATGTCGTTGCGCACATGTTCGAAGCCGTGGGCATCGTCCGGCACGGGCGGCAGGTTCTTCCCCGACAGCGAGTACTCGGTGCCGACCATGTGAGCGAGCACGTCGTGGACGTCCCAGCCGGGCAGCACCGTGGCCGACCAATCCTCGGCCGGCAGGTCAGTGAGCAGCTCGGTGATCGACGACCATTCCGCACCGAGCAGGTCGATCAGGCGATCCTTGTCGACACCCTGCTGGTCGACGTCGGCCCCCATGGCAGTTGCGTCAGTCACGACGGCTCCGTTCGGTTCGGGTGCGGACCAGCGGCCGTTCCAGCGGCCTTCGGATCGGCCTCCCCGAAATCGACCACCTTACCCCGGTTAATACTGAGCCAGTCGCGGCCGCGCAGGTACGGCTGGAACGACCTCGTGATGTCCTCGAGATCGGACAGGCTCTTCGGCCTCTGCAACTCATACACATGCGGGAACCCGGTCCAGGCCACCACCGCGTCCCAGAGCCTGGTCGCCGCCTCCCCGCGCGGCGGATCGATGAGCACCGGCCCGAACAGGCACTGGCCGTCGGGGAAGAACAGTGTCGGCACCCCGAAGCCGCCCGCCTCGATGACCCGGCGGTGCTCGGCCAGCACCTCGTCCCCGGTGCTCGGATCGGCGATCGCTCGGTCGACCAGCTCGGGATCGTGACCGAGCCGCGCGATGATCTGCTTAGCGACCTCGCGGTCGTGCGGCTTGCCGCCTTCTTCGTGCAGTTCTCGCCCGGCGGCGGCGTACCAGGCGTCCAGCTGGTCCATGCCCTGACGGCGCAGCAGCGCGCCGATCCGCATCAGCGACCAGCCGTACGTCCACTCGCGCTCCCACGGGTGCTTCTTGCCCTCGACCCAGTTGACCTCTTCGAGGCTGAAGAACCGCCAGTTCACGGTCAGTCCGGTCTGATCGCGGACCTCGCGGATCCACAGCGACGTCTGATACGCGTACGGGCACATCAGGTCGAAATGGAAGTCGACCGAGGCCGGGCGGCCATCGGCGGGTCCAGCGGCGGGGACAGGGCTCATTTCGGCAACGTAACTCTTGACAGCCGCTATGACAAGACTGGCCCCCGCCCCGGCCTGGGTGACCGGCCCCGAGCTAGATGAACTCCTCGAACTCAGCCATCAGCGCGGACTTGGACTTGGCACCGATCACCTGCTTGACCACCTGCCCGCCCGAGAACAACTCGATCGTCGGCGCCATCATGATCCCGTAGCGCTGAACGACCTGCGGATTCTCGTCGATGTTGAGCTTCACCACGTCCAGGCGATCGGCGTTCTCGGCCGCGATCTCCGCGAGCACCGGCCCGACCATGCGACACGGGCCGCACCACGGCGCCCAGTACTCCACGATGACCGGCCGCGGGCTGGACACGACCTCAGCATCGAAATCGGAGTCGGTCACGGACTTGAGTGCGTCCAAGGTAGCTTTCTCCTTCCAGATCTTTATGGTTTTGATTTTTCGCCGATTACGGGCAACGGGAGCTCACCCAGGTGCAAGGCAACGCAGTCATCCCGGCTGCCGTGCGCGCAGACCTGGACCAGCCGGCGCAACCGGCACTGCAGCTCGGCCAGCTCGGCCAGCTGCTCGCCGACCGAGCTGAGCTTGGCCTGCGCCGCGCGGAGGATGTCGTCGGCGGAGCGCGCCTGCGCCGGACCGAGCAACTCGGCGATCTCACCGAGCGTGAACCCCAGCTGCTGGGCCCGCCGGATGAAGGCGAGCCGCCAGAGGTCGTCCTCGGTGTACTCGCGGAACCCCGAGCCAACTCGCTCAGGCTGCGCGAGCAGGCCACGGCGCTGATAGAACCTGATCGTCTCGACGCTGACCCCCTGCGCCGCGGCGAACTTCCCGATCGTCATGCCAGCCATGTTCTGCAAGCTAACAGCCGTACTACGGTACGGAGTCAACTCCAAGCCGGCCGCCCACGCCGCGGGCGAGCTGCGCGTACTAAGAAATTTCGACCAAATCAACCGTCATGTGCGCCATTGACTGCCATATGCTTAACACTAAGTACAGCTTGCACGGCTCCTTGCACGGCAATTTGCGGCGCAGGTCGAAGAAGAACCACGGCGACTGGGCGAAACATGACAACACGTGGTCCCGGTGAAGTGACCAAGCCTGTCGCAAACGACACTGTCGCAAACGATCGCGCCGCAAACGACACTGCCGCAAACGACACTGCCGCGTCCGACTTCATGGCCGAGGTCGCGCTCACCGTTTTCCATCCGAGCGCGACCAGCGTCGAGGCCGGGTTCTTCACCTGGGACATTGCCTCAGGAGAGGTGATCTGCGACCCGGTGACGTTGCGCATGCACGGCCTGGCCGACGGCCAGATCGCGACCATGGACATGTTCCTGGCCCGGGTGCCCGCCCACGATTTAGCTCAGGTCAGCGAGGCGATGTCGAAGATGGTCGCCTCCGTTGGCACCTACCAGATCGAGTACCGCGTCCTCGGGGAGGACGGCAGCCTGCGCTCCATGGAAGCGCGCGGCCGCATCATGCCCGGCCCGGACGGCCAGCCCGCCAGGATGATGGGCCTGGTCATGGACACGACCGCGGTCCGGGCCCAACGCGAGTTCGAGGAACGCCAGCTCCGAGAGCTAGCGGACCGAGCCAGCCGGGCCCGCGACTTCACCGCGGCGCTGGCCTCGGCCAGCACGGTCGACGAGATCATGGACGCGGCCCGAACGGGCCTGCGCGCCTACGGCGCCGACAGCCTGATCCTGATGGCCTCCCGCGACGGCTGGCTCCAGGTGGTCGCCTCCTGCGGTTTCGACGACGCCAGCGTCGCCGCCCTCAGCAGCCTCGACCCCGCGCGTCCCACGCCACTTTCCGTCGCGATCCAATGGCGCTCTCCGGTCCACCTCCCGTCGGCGGAAAACCTGACCGATGACTTCCCCCACCTCACGCAGGTGATTGCTAAGGCAGAACAGCGAGCTTGGGCCGCACTTCCGGTTCTTGATTCAGGGGGAAAAATTGGCGCGTGTCTTTTCGGCTTTCCTGAGCCGCAGGAGTTCTCCCCTGATGAACGGACCTTGCTTTTCGCCGCGTCTGGCCTGCTGAGCCAGTCGCTGGAGCGGGCGCGGATGTATGAGGCCCAGCACGCGCTGGCCGCCGAACTGCAGCGGGTCATGCTTCCGCGCGGGACCCTGACCGCGACCGGCATGTCGATCGCCACCCGGTACCAGGCCGCCACCACCGGCATCGAGATCGGCGGTGACTTCTACGACGTCGTGCGCTGCGCCGGTGACCGGACGGCGCTGGTCATCGGAGACGTCCAGGGGCACAACCTGCTGGCCGCCTCCCTCATGGGACGGCTGCGCACCGCCGTGCACGCGTACACGCGCGAAGGGCACGGCCCGGCTCAGGTCATGGCCCGGGCGAACCGCTGGCTGTGGGACCTCGACGCCAACACCGATCCGGACTCCGCGCTGTTCGCGACCTGCTGTTTCCTGGTGGTCGATCCGGCCACCGGTACCCTCACGGTGAGCCGGGCCGGGCATCCGCCGCCCATGCTGCTCACGCCGGGGAAAGAGCCGCGGGTGCTCGACTGCGAGGCCGGACTGCCGCTCGGCATTGACCCGGCGGCCGAGTACTCAACGATCCAGATGCAGGCCGATCCCGGTTCGCTGCTCGTGCTCACCACCGACGGCCTGCTCGAATCCGATGCTGGCGATGACTTCAACCTCAGCAGGTTGATGGACGTGCTCAGGATCAGCCCGACCGACGATCTTGACGAGCTGGCGAACGACCTGCTGAACAGCGTCCAGCGATCCCGGCGGCACGGCGACGATGTCGCTCTGCTGCTCGCCCGGCTCGACGCTTGACTGGTCCGGGTTTCTTAAGCATTTCGCGTGATCGCCGCATCGGAGGACCCGTATGACCATGGTGGTGGTGCCTGACCTTGACTGCCCGTTCGGCGATGAGATCAGCGCTCACGCTGACGAAGTCGACGAGCACGTCATCGACTGGGCCTGCCGGATCGGGTTACCGGTCGATGAGGCCGAGGCCACCCGGCTGGGCGAGGCCAAGGTGGGACGGCTCGCGGCCAGGACCACGCCCCGGGCCAGTCTCGAAGCGCTCTGCCTGCTCGCCGACTGGCAGATGTGGCTGTTCCTGTTCGACGACCGGTACAGCGATGAGTGCGCCGACGGGGCCGACCTCACCCAGTTAAGCCGGCTCGTCACCGGCTTCATGCTCGTGCTCGACAACGACGGTGAACGGCGCTACCGGCGGGACCCGTTCACCGTGGCGCTGGGCGAATTGATCGACCGGATCCGGACCCTGGCGACCGGGCCGCAGGTCAACCGGTTCGTCAATGCCGTGCGGGGCTACTTCCTGGCCCAGTTCTGGGAGGCGGGCAACCGGGCGCAGGACCAGCCGGCCGGGCTGGCCGAGTACACGGCGATGCGCAGGCACAGCGGCGCGGTCCCGACCTGCACCGCGCTGATCGATGTGGCCAACGGCTTCGAGCTGACGGGTCGCGATTACTGGCGGCCTGAGGTCCGGGCGATCAGCGACATCGCGGTCAACGTGACGTGCTGGGCCAACGACATCCTTTCGTTCCCCAAGGAGGCGCAGCGCAGTTTCAAGGTGCACAGCCTGCCCGCGGTACTCGCCGAGGAGCTGCAGTTACCGGTGACCGATGCGCTCGCGCTCGCGGCCGAGATGCACGACGCCGAGGTCGAGCGATACCTGAATTCCGAGCGGCCGCTGCGCTTCGTCGCCGGGCCCGCGCTGAGTGACTACCTGGACGGTCTGCGCTGGTGGATGGGCGGCAATTTCTACTGGTCGCTGGAGACCGGCCGGTACAACGTCGCGGCCGGATCGGCCTGCTCGGTAATGTGACCTCGTGACAGAACAGGCTCCTGATGAGCAAGCCGCTGAGCTCGCCGGGCGTACTTTCCTGGTGACTGGCGGCAACGCCGGCGTTGGTTATGCCACGGCGATTGACCTGGCTCGGCGGGGCGGGCGGGTGCATATCGCTGGCCGGTCTCAAGCCAAATGCGAGGCGGCGGTCGCGTCGATCAAGGCCGACACCGGCAGTGACCAGGTGTTTCTGGTGCTGCTTGACCTGGGCAGCCTGGACAGCGTGCGGGCGGGCGCGCAAGCGTTCCTCGCCCGGGATGAGCCGCTTCAGGTGCTGATCAACAATGCGGGCGTCGCGGGCCAGCGCGGGCTGACCTCGGATGGTTTTGAACTCCATTTCGGGGTCAATCACCTGGGCCATTTCTTGCTGACTCAGCTGCTGCTTCCCCGGATTATCGAGAGCGGGCCCGGCGGCCGGATCGTCGTGGTCTCGAGCGACTCGCACTATCAGGCCCGCGGCATTGACTTCGATCAGCTGCGTTCTCGCACGAAGACGGTTACCGGCCTGCGCGAGTACTCCGTCTCCAAGCTCGCCAACGTGCTGTTCGCCCAGGAGCTGGCCCGGCGGCTGGACGGTGCTGGCGTGCACACCTACTGCCTGCATCCAGGTGTGGTCGCCTCGGAGATCTGGCGGCGGGTGCCGTGGCCGCTGCGGCCGCTGATCAAGCGCCGGATGCTGACCATCACCGAAGGCGCGCGGACCTCGCTGTACTGCGCGACGTCGGTTTCGGCTGAGGTGGCCGGCCAGACCGGGCTCTTCTACGACAAGTGCGCGGTGCGGGAGCCGAGCAAGGTGGCCCAGCCGGAGCTGGCGGCGGAACTGTGGGGTTACAGCGAGAAGTGGATCTCGGCGTTAGAAGCCGGTCCTCCGCAGGGCTAGTCGAACTGGTCTGGGTGCGGGCCGGCGTTGCGCAGCCGCATGCCGCTGAAGCTGACCGTTGAGCTCGCGACCTGTCGCCAGAACGGCCAGATCGACGGCGTGATCCGAAGCTCGATCTCGGCGGCCGCGTGCCTCGCGATCAGGTCATCGATTGGCTCCTGGCCGGTGGCCTCGACGGGCTGGCCGGTTGTCCAGTAGCCGCCGACCTCTTCGTGCGGACGGAACTCGTCGACTGGCAACTCGTAGGCGAAGAGACGGGTGGCCTGCAGGCGTCGCAGCCAGCCGGTCTCGGTGACGTGGACCCGGCCGGCGGCGGTCTGGCCGAAAAACTTCGCCCGGTCCGACGCCGTCGTCTTCGGTGTCGGCCAGATGCAGCCGCGCGGGCAGTCCCTGGGGAACCAGAACATCGGCGCGTGTCGGGTGTCCACGGCCCAGACCAGCGGCGGAGCCTGCGGATCGGCCGCGATCGGCCGCGGGCTGAACCGGCCAAGCGACGGATTCTCGCTGAAGTGCCAGAGCTTGAACGGGCCTTCTCCCGCGTAGGCCGGGGCCGGCTGGCGGGCAAGCAACTGCTCGGGGTAGTCCGCCGGGGTGCCCATCGGTCAGGCCTTGAGGCAGCGGGCGACGAACTGGATCGGATGACTGGCGACGTCCGGGCCGACCCAGGCCGCCCAGGCCTCGTCCGGGCGTGGTTCGACGGCCTCGTCGAGCCGAAGGTCGTGGCGGTGCAGAGCATTGACGTAGGTACTGAGCATTCGGTGGTTGGCGCCGACCTGGCGGCGCAGCCTGGATATGGCGCTGTCGGCGATCCAGAACCCCTCGTCGTAATAGCTTTCTGCGGCCGGCCAAGATCCCGACACGTACTTGCCGCCGGGGAAGCAGGGATGCAGGATCGAGAACACGAACCGGCCGCCGGGTCGCAGCGCGGCGCCTATCCCGTGCAGCGCCCCGTCCAGGTCATCGATGTCGGAAAGCCCGTAGTGGCAGGTCACGGCGTCGAAGCCGGTCTCGTCATCCAGCCAGTCAAGGGAAGCGGTTACGTCGGCATGGAGATACCGGATGCCCAGCGGGTTTTCCTGTTCGGCCTCTTTGGCCCGGCCCAGCAGCGCGGCCGAGCTGTCGACGCCGATCGTCGGCTGGCGGGCGCCAGCCCGGGCGAGTTCGCGGGTGATCCGGCCGTGCCCGCAAGCGATGTCGAGCACCCGCAGGCCTTCGACCGGCCCGAGCAGCTCTAGCAGCGCCCGCGAGACCGGGTCGTCGACGGAGTCGAAGCCATCGACGTAGAAGTCCGCGACGTCGTCGTACCTTGACCGCACCATGGCTCTCGCACCTCCTAGCCCGAGCTTTGCCCGCATTGACCCGGGCTACGCGGGTTTCCGCCTCCGGCGGAAAGCCAGCCATGTTGTCGGCTAGCTGGCGTCTGGCCAGACACACCCACTACGCGTTCGCCCTGATGCTCATTCCAGAGTCCGACCTCGATCAGGGCCTGGGCTCCGGTCAGGGACTAGGTCATCGCTAGCTGGCCTCGGTGAGCTCACTGATCCGGGCGAGCGCGGCCGCGACGCAGCCGGGCTGCTCATGCCAGGGCAAGTGCCCCGCCGCCGGAACGACCTGCACTTCGGCCCGGGGAAGGAGAGCGGCGGTGCGTTCACCCTGGCTGACCGGCATCGGGCTCTTCTCGCCGAGCACGAACACGGCCGGCGCCTCGATCCCGCCCAGCCGCTCTCCCAGCCCGCTGGCCTGGAGTTCGGCAACCGAAGCGAACGTGCCCGCATACGCCCCCACCGACGCCCGCATGAACGACGGCAACGCCGGCGCGGCCTGAGGATCGGCGAAGTAGCCCGGCCACAGCAGCCTGAGTGACTCAAGCATGTCGTCATCGGTTGGCTCGGGCGTGGCCAGCCGGGCGGCGACCTCCGCATACTGGTCAAGGGCCGAAGGCAGCAGCCGGCTACCCAGGTTCTGCCCCATCTCGACCAGGCCGCCGTCATCCACGGCACCGAGCGGGTCGATGATCACGAGCCCGGTGACCCGCTCCGGGTGAGCCAGCGCGAGGTTCAGCGCGAGATAGCCGCCCCACGAGTGCCCGAGCACCACGGCCTGGTCGATGCCGAGTTCGTCGAGCACCGCGACCGCATCGGCGACGTGGCGCTCGACGGTGAAGGGACCGCCGACAGCCGATGGAGCCAGACCGCGCTGCTGATACTTGACCGCGCGCCAGCCGGCCAGTTCAGGGCCCAGCATCTCCATGTAATCCGACATGGCCGGACCACCGTGCAGCAGGAGCAACGGCGTGCCGGTCCCCTGCACCCCCTGCACCGAGCCGACGATCGGCCCGTCCGTCGTGTTCGCGGTAAACGTCTGCTGCGACGTTGCATCAAGCGCTTCTGACATACGGGCACGCTAGCCCGACGGACCCGAAGAATCCCCATATTCATCCAGATTCGCGAGGCCTCCCGTGCCGACTCCAACACCGCAAGGGCCCCTGAGCCGCAGTCCGACTCCAGTCCGGTCCGCGACTTAGCCCGGGTTAAAACGTCATATCCCCGCCAAGCGGAGGCTACCCGCGACCGCAGAGGCCGGGCCCACGTCGATGTCAGAACACACCGCACGGGGCCAACGCTGAGGCCCAGCCAGCGGTCAGTGCGCTGAGGCCCAGCCAGCGGTCAGTGTTAGGCCATCTGGATCAGCATGTAGCCCATGGTGACGGCCATGGCGATCGTCGAGAACGCCGCGATCCTCGGCGCCAGCAGGCCATTCGCGACTACGCCGACACCAGCCGAACCAGCTACCCCAGCCGACCCAGCTACCCCAGCCGACCCAGCTACCCCAGCGGAGCGAGCCACCCCCGCCGACCCAACTGCCCCACCGGCGCCGACGCCGCCAGCAACCGCGGCGGTTGCGACGGCCGGGGTGACGGACCGGGTGCGGGCCAGGGCGTCGGTGGTCCAGACGACGGAGCCGACCAGGCAGAACGCCAGGAGCAGGGCGACGCACGGGGCTATGGTGATCAAGCCGGTGCGGCTCATGCCGGCCATCGCCCGACCGACCGGATGAAAGCGCCCGGAAGCGTCGTCCACGGCGGGCAGGAACATGAAGATCATCGCGAGGCACTCGATCACATGCGCCAGCGGAGCGCCACCCGCCAGCGGAGCACCACCCGCCAGCGAGGCACTGCGCGCCGTCGAGCCACCCCGCGCCGTCGAGCCACCCCGCGCCGTCGAACCACTGGCTGCCAGGCGCCCGAGAGATCCCGACGGCCAGGGTCCAGTCCTCCGAGAGGCGAACGCCTGCCAGCCGAACCACAGTGCGCCGAGGCCGAACACCGCTTCCCAGACCTGCTCGGGCAGTACGCGCAACTGCGGCAGCAGCATCCCCGCCATGGCCACGCCCATCAGTACGTGCAGCCCGTCAACGCCGACCGACGCCCACCGCTTACGCAAGCCTTGCTGGACCGTGTCCCAAGACCCGCGATCCCAAGACCGGCGGTCCCAAAACCCGCGGTACCAGGACCCGCGCCGAATCCCGAACGCAACCAGGCCCGCCCGGATCGCGCAATTGGCGGCGATCACGATCATCAAGCTCGCGAGGGCCGCATGCAGCCACAATGGACCGCTCACGCGGTCACCTCCCCCCGGCTGGTCGCATCAGTGCGCCCGGAATGCCCCCAGGCCAGACCAGACCGCAGGTCGCGTCCGGCGCACCCATCGAGATTAAACGGGCTACCGACGCCCTGACAAGATAGCCATTCAATGTTTTCTAGAATTACCACCCGGGGGTATCTAGCCTGCCGCAGATAAAACCCGGAGGGGGTACTCATAAAACCCCTCCGGGGTATGTTCGGCCAGGTCAGGGCAGCAATTTAACACCCCACCGGGGTATTCAGCTCCGTCGGCGATTATGCATAATTCTCACCTGCCCTCTGACCAAAATACGGCCGGAGGCAACGACCGGCGGTGCGCGCGACGCCGGCTGGCCACAAAGGAGCACGCGGACAGCCATGCCCGGGATGAACTCAGGGCTCAACATCAACGATGCCCAGGTGGTTTCCGCCTTCGGTCGCGCCTTGCTGCATCAGGGCCTGATCGCGGTGCTGCTGTTCGCGACCCTTGGCGTGATCTGGATTTCCGCCCGAGCCTGGCACTCGCAGAAGGTTCCCCTGGAGCCGACCGGCGCCCCCGGCAACTCCGGCAACTCCGGCAACTCCGGCACCGAGGCCCAGGAGTCACCAGAGCCGGCGGCCAGGCAGGTTCTGCGGATCGGGTTCGGGCTGATCTGGATCTTCGACGGCATCCTGCAGGCCCAGCCCAAGATGGCGCTCGGCCTGCCGTCTCAGGTCATTCAGCCGACCGCGGCGACCTCCCCGCACTGGGTGCAGACGATAGTCAACTGGGCGGGCACGAACTGGTCGTATCACCCCCTGCAGGCGGCAGCGGCGGCGGTCTGGATCCAGGTCGGAATCGGCGTCTGGCTGCTCGCCTCGCCGAGAGGGCGGCTGTCGCGGCTGGCTGGCCTGGCCAGCGTCGCCTGGAGCCTGGTCGTCTGGGTGTTCGGCGAGTCCTTCGGCGGAGTCCTCGCCCCCGGCCAGACCTGGCTGTTCGGCGCCCCCGGCGCGGCGCTGATCTACGCGGTCGCGACCGGCCTGATCGCGCTGCCCGACCGGGCCTGGACAACACGCAAGCTGGGCCGCGCTGTGCTCGGCGGCACCGGAGTGTTCCTGCTCGGCATGGCGCTGCTGCAGGCCTGGCCCGGCCGCGGATTCTGGCAGGGCACGACCGGACGCGGACAGACCGCCCCGCTCGCGGGCATGGCCAGTTCTATGGCGCAGTTGTCGCAGCCGCAGTTCCTGGTCAAGCTGGTTAACGCCTTCACGTCCTTCGACGAGGCCCACGGCTTCGCGGTGAACCTAGTCGCCGTCATCGCCCTCGCCGCAATTGGCTCGGTCTTCCTGCTCAGTTTCGCTAAGAGCCCGGAGCCGTACCGGATCGGCCGCCTGCCGATACTCAAGGGCGCCCTGATCGCCTTCGTCGCGATCAGCCTCCTCGACTGGATCTTCATCGAGGACCTCGGCTTCCTCGGCGGCCTCGGCACCGACCCGAACAGCATGATCCCCATGATCTTGCTGGCCGTAGCCGGCTACCTGGCCCTTACCCGCCCCACCCCCGCCGAGGCGCAGTCCCCAGCCCAGGTCACCAGCCGCGCGTCCCTCAGTCCAGGAAGAGCCTTCGGCCTGCTAGCCGGCGCCAGCTTCCGCTCGGTCGTCGCCGCCGGTGCCGTCGCCGTGATCTTGCTCGGCGCCGCCCCGCTGGCGATTGCCCGGTCCAACCCGAACGCCGACCCGATCCTGGCCCAGGCGGTCAGCGGCCACTCCTCCAACCTGAACCTGCGGGCCCCAGGATTCACGCTGACCGACCAGTCCAGCCACCAGATCAGCCTGGCCAGCCTGCGCGGCAAGGTGGTCCTGCTGACCTTCCTCGATCCGGTCTGCACGACCGACTGCCCGCTGATGGGAACCGAGTTCGCGCAGACCAGCCGCCTGCTGGCGGCCGACTCCGGCCGGGTCGAATTGGTCGGTGTCGTGCTGAGCCCTTCGTACCGGTCCCTGTCGGCGGTGCGGGCCTTCGATGAGCACGACGGACTCGCTTCGATCTCAAACTGGCACTACCTGACCGGCTCGCTGGCCAGCCTGAAGAAGGTCTGGGCCAGTTACGGCATGACGGCCGATGTGCTGCCGGCCGGAGCGATGACTGGCCATGACGATGTGGCGTTCCTGATCAACCAGGCCGGCAAGGTCGTGCGCGAGTTCGACGCCGACCCGGGCCCTGGCACGGCCGCGATGATCTCGTCGTACTCGGTCCTGTTCGCCAACGCCGTCCGCCAGGAACTCAGATGAGCGGCCGCCCGACCAAGGCCAGCCTCCGGGCAGCGGCCACGGCACTCGGCATCGCCCTGCTGGCTACCGCCTGCGGCCAAGCCAGCCGCCAGGCGGCCCGGCCACCAGCCGGGAATCCAGCCGCCAAGCTTTCCCTGGCCACATCGGTGGCGACCACCAGCCGCAACTGGGCGGTCCTGGTGGTCGGCAACTCGGCCGACAGCACCAACGACTTCTGGCAACTCCTCACCCGCCCAGCCCGCCCTACCCGCCCGGCCACCGGCGGCACCTGGCGGCTGGTCACCCCGCCCGGCGTGGCGAGCAACGGCGGCCTCGTAGTCGCCCCGACCGGCACCAGCTCGCTGCTCGCCGGATTCCTTCCTAGCCAGGAACTGCGCTTCACCCCGCTCGCCACCACGGCTAGCGCCGGCAGCAGTTGGTCGGCCGGCGTCCTGAATGCCCGCCTGGCCGACACCCCGGACGCCCTGGCCGCCGACCCTGGCACCGCCAAGGTGCTGGCTCTCCTGGCCGACGGCACGCTGCGCCAGAGCCTCAACAGCGGCCAGACCTGGTCCACGATCGCCACCAGGCAGTCGGTCGCCAGAACTCAGGCCGGCCGCCGCTGCGACGTCACCCGGCTCACCGGCACCGCGTTCAGCCCGTCCGGCGACCCGATGCTCACCGCCGGCTGCACGGCCAACGGCCAGGCTGGCATCTTCACCCTCACCAGCGGAACCTGGCAGCCCGGCAACCCAGGCGTGCCAGCCCGCCAGCCGGTCACCACCTTGTCGATCTCATCGTCCGCCGGAATCACCCAGGCGCTGCTGGCGATCGGCGATGGTGCCACCACCGGCCTGGCCGCCGCCCGCTACGCGGGCGATCCGGCCCGCTGGACGCTGTCACAGGCATTCACGGTCGGCAACGAGAAGGTTCTTTCCGTATCGACCGGCAGCAACGGCACTATCGCCGTGCTGCTGTCGGGTCGTCGCGGTCTGCTGCTAGCGGGGGCAGCAGCAGACTGGCGGCGGCTACCCGGGCTGCCGCCAGCCACCCAAGCGCTGGCGGCCGGCCCGGGTACTGAACTGCAGGCACTTACCGCCGGGCGCACCACAGTTGGTGTCTGGACGCTGAACGACTCACGCTCGGGCTGGACCCAGGCCCAGCACCTGCCGGTCCCGATCCAGTTCGGCAGCTCGGGCTGACCGCAGTCACGGCAAAGTTCTTAAGTTCTTTCAGCCAGAAAAATTTGCGCCCGCCAGCGGCCCAGCGTCCTGAACGGCTGCGGTGTAAGGGCAATGTCGGGGCAATGTCGGGGCGGCGTGCCTGGGGAGCCGACGCGCTCTGCCGGACTATCGAATGGCACCGGCAAACAGGCTGGTCAGAACAAAAGGGACCGGCAAACAGGCTGGTCAGAACCCGAGAAGGAACAGCGATGAGGTATCCCCAGTCCGCTACCCGGCGCTTCCTGCGTTCCGCTGGCGTTGCCGGCGCGGCCGCCCTGGCTACCGGCGCGATGGCGGCGGTCTCGCTCGCGCCAGCTCAGGCCGCACCGAGCGCGCCAGCGATCCACTACAAGTTCAAGACGATCAACAACAACAACGACCCGACGTTCAACCAGCTGCTGGGCATCAACGACGCGGGCAAGATCGCCGGCTACTTCGGCTCAGGCGCCAAGGGCCACCCCAACAAGGGCTACACGCTGACCTCGCCGTACCACCAGGTCAACTTCCGCAACCAGAACTTCCCCGGCTCCAAGCAGACCCAGGTCACCGCGCTCAACAACACCGGCATCCAGGTCGGCTTCTACTCCAAGATGAACACGGCCAGCGGGGCGAACAATAACTTCGGCTACTACTCGCTCAACGGCACGCACTTCCACAAGGTCAACTTCCCGACTCACAACCCCGCCAACCCGCCCGTAGACCAGTTGCTCGGCGTCAACGACTCCGGCCTGGCGGTCGGCTTCTACGTGGACGCCGCTGGCGCTAGCCACGGCTACCTGTACAACATCAACGCGCACAAGTACCACAGCGAGAACCCGCCGCTCGGCACTGGCGTGAAGAGCGTGACGCCGACCGGCATCAACGACTCGGACAGCGTCGTCGGCTTCTTCGTCAACTCCCACGACGACACCCGCGGCTTCCTGGTCAGGACGGCTTCGCCGCATCTGTTCATCCTCAACGTGCCCGGCTCGGACTCCACGACGCCGTTCGGCGTCAACAAGTTCGGAATGGTCGTCGGCACCTACACCGTCGGCTCGAAGAACCTCGGCTTCACCTGGACCCGCAAGGGCGGCTTCCACACCGTCAAGGACCCGAACGGCCCGAACCAGACCTTCGTCAACGGCGTCAACTCCGCCGGTGACCTGGTCGGCTTCTACGTCGACAAGAAGGGCAACACCGACGGCTTCCTCGCAAAGCCGTAATCGACTCGCCGTAAACCGACTCGGGCGGTGGGCCAGGACGGCTCACCGCCCGCTCCAACCCGCGGCTGGGCGTCGTTTGGCGGGCGACGCTCGGCCGCGTTCGCTGACGTCACCACCACGGGGCAGGGCGGACCTTCTGGAAGGCCGGTCTCAGCCGGGGCTAGCTCGTGCTCCAGACGGCCGGCGGCCGGCAGCCGAGTTCGGCCAGTTCGGCCAGGCCCTCGGCGGCCCGGTCCGGCAGCAGGAGCAGAGTGCAGGCTCGCTCGAATCGAGCCCCGATCCGCTCCCAGCCGGCCACCGACCGCTCAAGCTCGGCCCGGTCGTCATGCAGCCTGCCGGCGGCCCTGGCCAGGCAAGCGGCGGCCCAGTAGTTCTCCGCTCCGGCCGGGGCCGCCTCCTCGAGCCGACTCTCCGCGTCAGGAAGGCCAGCGACGACCGCGACCTCGGCCACGATTCCCCATGCGTACGGGCGCATCGAGTACCAGTGCGGCGCCTCGTACCACGGCTGGCGGGCATCGTTCAGGCCCCGCACGGCGGCCAGCGCCAGATCCAGCCGCTGCTCATGCAGGGCGATGCGGGCATCGGTGAACATCGCCGCCCAGAACAGGTTCGTGCCGGCCGCCGGATCACCGTCGATGCCGATCAGCTCGCCAAGCCGTCCAAGCCATACTCGACGGCTTTCGTCGTCGCCGCGCAGGCCGTGTCCGAGCATGGCGCCGTAGATCGCCGGACCCATCCACCGCGCATCCGGCCGGCCGGCCATCTCCCACCCGTCCCACATCGTCTGGGCCGATGCGAGCGCTTCGTCGAACTTGCCTTGCAGCACTAGCGGCAGGATCGGCTTGCTCGCGGTCCGATGCGGCTGGCCGCTGGCGATGTCATCACCCGCTGCTAGCGTGGCCGTGTTCAGCGCAGCGGGAAGGTCACCGGCAGTCACTGCGATCTCGGTGACCATATGGAAGGCGTCGATGATCTCCGCGCCGGCGCGGGGATCGTGCCGGGGAAGGAGCTTGAGCAGTTCGGCCCGTTCGGCGTTGACCTGGTGGGCCTCGCGCAGCCGGCCGCCGGCGTCCAGCGCGCCGACAACAGCGTCTAGCGCGCCGCTGATCAGCACGGGATCGGCGGTCAGCCGGGCGGCTTCCAGCGCCTTGGTCGCCAGGGTCAGCTCTGGCACTGTCTTCTCGCCCTGCGCGATCCAGGCCGCCGCGGCCGCTAGGTACGCGGCCGCGACCGGAGCGTAGGCCGGGGACCGGGCGGTCGCCTCTTCCAGCATCGCTTCCAGTTGGCTGTGCGGGATCTCCGCCGGGAACTCGGCGGCGAACCGGTCAGCGATCGTGACGGCATACCCGATAGCCGCAGCCCAGCCCCCTCGGTCGCCGGCCGCATCAGATCGCGCCGCCGAAGCGAGCAGCAGGTCAAAGGCCTGCTGGCCGCGCCCGGTCGCCATCGCGACATCGGCCGCCGTGCGCAAGTCAAACGCGGCCTGCCCCGGGGTCGCCGCGAGCGCCGCGGCGGTCCGGTAGTGCTCGCACGCCTCGTTCATGAATCGTCGCGCGTAAGCAAGATGCCCGAGGGCCCGAGCCAGCCGATGCCGCACGCCCGAACCCCCGGCGGCCCGCCCCAGCCCAGCCGCGCCGCCGGCCGGCCGGGCAAAGTCCGCCGCACGCGCAACTGAACCCTTCCCGCCGGCACCACCGGCCCCGCGTGCGGTGCTGGCTCCTGTCGCACCGGAGCGACGGCTATCGCTGGATTCTCGGGCGACGTCGGCCTCGGGGGCCGATAGGGCGGCGCGGAGGTCGTCGGCGATGGTGTCGAAGGCGGCGCGCCAGGGGCGGTCAGACTCGGCGCGTTTTTCGAGGTCGGCCGCGACCTGGGCGGCCCAGCGCAGGTGCGCGTCCAGGATCGCGGCCTCCTCGTCGCTGGCAGCGAGCCGGTCGACCGCATAGGCCCTGATCGTCTCGAGCATCTGCCAGCGGCTGCTGTCCGGCCCCTGCCGGTGGGTCAGCAGGCTCTTGTCGGTCAGCCGACCGACTAGGTCAGCGATCACGCTCCGGTTGGCTTCGCGGCCCTCACCCGCAACCGCCACGGCGGCGTCCAGGTCGAACCCGCCGATGAACGCTCCCGCCCGCCGGAACATCACCCGCTCGTCCTCATCGAGCAGATCGTGGCTCCAGTCGATCACCGCGCGCAGCGACCGGTGCCGCTCGTGCGCGACCCGGCTGCCCGCCAGCAACCGCAGATAGTCATCGAGCCCAGCGAGCAGGCCGTCGATTCCCAGCGAAGCGCTGCGGGCGGCGGCTAGCTCGATTGCCAGGGGGATCCCGTCAAGCCGGGCACAGACCTGACTGATGACCTCAGCGGAACCGGCAAAGCTCGGGTTGCTCGCCTTTGCCCGGTCCAGGAACAGCGCTTCGGCCTCTGGCCTGGCCAGCCCGGGCGAACCGTTCACCAGCGACAGCGGCGGGACCGTGACGACTACCTCACCCGGGATGGCCAGCCGTTCCCGGCTGGTGGCCAGGACGGTCAGGTCACCGCAGTTGGCCAGCAGCTTTTCCACGAACGGGGCGACCACATCGAGCAAGTGCTCGCAATTGTCCAGGACGAGCAAGGACCGGCCTTTCGCCAGATGCTCGTGCAGGGCCGCATCCAGCGACCGGCCAGGCCCCTCCGTCACGCCCAGCAGCGCGGCCACCGACTGGCTGATGAAGCCCTGGCGCACCGGAACCAGATCGGCGAACGCGGCGCCGGACGGATATGCGGGCGCCGCCAGTTCGGCGGCCCTGGACGCCAGCCTGGTTTTGCCAACCCCGCCGGGGCCGACCAGGCTCACCACCGAACTGCCGTTCAGCGCCGTGAGTACCGCTGTCAGCTGGTTGTCCCGGCCGACGAAGCTGGTGCGGGTCGCTGGCAGGCCGGCCACCACCCCGGCCTGTCGCCCGGCACCCTCGGGCGACTCGATGCCGACCGCAGGCGGCGCTGGCCCGGCCCTGGGCAGGCTCGTGGCCTGATCGGCGGCCAGTGCCAGCAGTTCCCGGTCCGCAGGAGACAAGTCGAGCGCCTCGGCGATGAGTCGTACCGTCGACAGCCTCGGTGCGTTTCGCCGGCCCTGCTCGATGGCCGCGATCGTCGCCGGGCTGATGCGACACTGCTCGGCGAGTGCCTCCTGGGTAAGGCTGGCCGCTACTCGGAACCGCCGCAGCAAATCACCAAAGGCATCGGCCATCGCAGGAATATCTACTCCCCTCCGGCCTGAGTCTAGGACCGCTGGTTTCAGCGGGCCAGACCCCTCGCGTGACAGAAATGCCACACGATGGGTCCTGGACTTCACTCAGATCCAACTGTTAACCCACATTCGGCTCAGCCAGGCCCCGTAAGGAAGCACTCTGTCGGCAAGTACCGGATACAAGTAGATGAAGTTCGCCAGCACCAGGAGCAGGTAGCCACCCGATACCGAGGCCAGGACGATCCGGGACTGAAAGGTTTCGTAAAGCAGGCCAAGGACGAGGGCGGTGGCCATCACCAGGAACGGATCGAATACCACGGCGTAATAGAAGAACTCGGTACGGTGGTCGTGGTAGTAAAACCAGATCCACGGCAGCCACCCGGCGGCGACCGCGGCCAGAACGGCGCCAACCTGCCAGTCCCGCCGCCAGATCCACCAGGCAACGCTGAAGAGCAGCGCGGCAGTGGCCATCCACCAGATCAGCGGGGTGCCGATGGCCAGTACTTCCTGCTCGGTCGAACGCGCCGTCCCGCCGCACAGGCGTCCGGCCGGAACGCAGTTGGCGTGGAACGAGATCGGCCGGGCGAGGATCGGCCAGCCGAGCGGATTCGTCTGGTAGGAGTGAGTGGTGCGCAGGCCCAGGCCGAAGCCGAGCATGGATTTCTGATACTGCAGCCAGGCCAGGATCGTCCCGGCCGGATGACCGTCGTTGAAGGCGGCCCCGTTGCGGTCATAGCCGTAGCTGGTCGCGAACCAGCCGGTCCAGGACGCGACGTAGGCCGCCAACGGCGCAAGCCCAAACCAGACCGGCAGCCACGGGCCATCGCTGCGGGCCACTGCCCCGAGAGCCCGGAGGGACGACCTCCCGGAACCCCCCGCGATGACAGGCCTGACCGATCCAGCCGCGCGCCGGGCGGCCCAATCCCAGGCCACCACCAGGATCGCGAGGACCGGAAGGTACCATACACCATTCCATTTCGTCGCGCACGCGGCGCCCAGGCACACCCCGGCGAGCAGCAACGGCCAGCGGAGCCCCAGCCTCGCCGGCACATCCCGAGCCAGCGCATCGGCAAGCCGCGCTCTCGTCCGGTCGCGGTCCAAGACGATCAGGCCGAAGGCGGCCAGGATCCAGAACATGACGAAGATATCGAGGATCGCCGTCCGGCTGAGCACGAATTCGAGGCCATCAAGAGCCAGCAGCAGGCCGGCCACGCAGCCGAGCCAGGTGGACCCGGTCAGCCGTCGGGCGATCCGGGCCGTCATCAAGATCGCCAGCGAGCCGACCAGCGCGGCCGCGAACCGCCAGCCGAATGGCGTCACGCCGAACAGCCATTCCCCGACCGCGATCATGATCTTGCCGAGCGGCGGGTGGGCCACGTACTCGGCCTGGGTACCGAGCAGAATGTGGGTGCCGCCGTGAGCTAGCACGGCATCGGAGTTGTGCACGTGGCTGATCTCAACGCCGTGTTTCAAGATGCCGTAGGCATCGGGCACGTAGTAGGTCTCGTCGAAGACCACCCCGTGCGGCACGCTCAGCCGGTCGAACCGCAGGAAGCCACCGAACAATGTCACTAGCAGCGGACCGGCCCAGCCCTGCCAGTTGCGCGGCAAAGGCAAAACGAGCCGATCACGCAGATCAGGTTGTGCGGCAGCAGGAAGCGATTCGATCAACTGATGCTAGCCGTGACGCGGCTGGTGCTTACCTGTGCTAGCCCGGCCCTGAACATCAACCTTTGTGATAGCCAGGAAGGCGACCAGGATCGCGATCAATACGGTGAACCCGAGTGCGACCCGGCCATCGCCCCAGCCGAGTCCGCCCAGGCTGACCGGCTTGCCCAGCCAGTCGGCGACCGAGGCGCCGAGCGGCCTGGTGACCACGTAGGCCAACCAGAACGCGCCGATGGCGTTCCACCGGAAGAAGCGGAAGCCGATCGCCGGGATCATGATCATCACGGCGAACAGCACGATCGAGAAGTCGTAGCCGAGCCCGACGGTGACCGCGGTCAGGTCGCCGAGCGCCGTTCCCATCGCGAACGTCGCCACCACTGCGGTCCAGTAGAAAAGCTCGCGGCGGAGCGTGTCGATCGTGTGGATCGACAGCGTCCGCTCGGTCCGCTGCCAGGTCACGAACACTGCGGCCAGCGCGATCGCGTACAAGGCGGACGAGACGACGTACGGAACTCCGAATCCGACGTGCAGCACGTCGGCGGCCATCGTGCCGAACACGCCGACCATGACCACCGCGAGCCAGTAGGTCCAGGCCACATAGCGGCGGACCGACAATTGGAGCGCCAGTGCGGCCACGAAGCCCGCGAAGCCGATGCCGACGGCCAGGACCGGATTCATTGCGTGCACGAGGTAGTCGGAGGTCGACTCCCCCATCGCGGTGGACAGCCCTTTGATGATCCAGAAGTACGCGGTAATTTCCGGCACCCGCAGCGCGCCGCGAGCGGTCCACGCCGAAGGGCGGTCGCGATCGACTGTCGGCTGAACTCCGGCCGGAATCGGGGTCACCTGCTGACCGCGCCGCGCGTATTGATCCATGGCTGACCTAGCCGTCCAATCCGGATCTACTCTTTCTCGGAGTTCCTGCGACCCCTGTGTCTATCAGAGCGCCGTGCTAGCGGCCCTCGTGGTTACCAGACGCTAAGCATTCCCAGATAGTTCCCTTCGCTGGAGTTCGGCAGCGAAGACCTGCGAATCCTGGTCGAGCGCAGGTCGGACGGGCAGTCTGGAGGAAGTGCCCGCTCTCAGTTCGCTGCCTCACGGCGAGTTCGCCGATCTCAGCTTGGCTGCCGGTATCGGCCAGATGGCCGATACCGACTGGGAAGGGAGGCGAGAGTATCCATGGAGCCACATGGCGCGATTCACCTGATCTTGACCATCGTGTCGTTTCTTGCCCTGCGTGTCTGGTAACGCGGGAGTGCTGACGGGGGCATAGGCCCAATTCGGGGGTGGGCCCGCCCGCAAGGGCGGGTCACCTCCTTTCGCCAGACCTGCGGTCAGAACTGCCACTGCAGGCCGTAGCCCAAGTACAGGACCGGATTCTCGAACCGGACGTGAGCTTCGCCCGCACCATTGAGGCTTACCGGTTCACCGGGATGAGCGGGATCGAACATCCGGACGGTCTCCCCCGATACGACCCTGATCCAGGCCGGCGGCCTGGTCAGGTCAAATCGAACCGTCAGGTCGAAGACATTGCACTGGTACTCGGGCGTGAAGATGTAATGCGATCTCATCGGCTCATCCGGTGGCACCCTCAAGATCAGCTCGTATTCGTGCATTTCTCCGGCGGCCAGCGGCTCGGGCAATTCGATGAAGTAAGCGTGCCGGTGGCCGACAGGATCGGCCCGTCGCACCAGCCGTCCCCCCACCAGCACGTCAGCGTGCAGATTCATCCTCGGCTGGTCGGTATCTCTCGGGACATCGAGCCAGGCCATTACCTCAGAAAGACCGGCCTTGGTCGACACGATGCGGCGCCGCTCGTGCGACTCCGGGGTCGGCGTGTCGAGGCGGAGCACGGTCCTGAATTCGTCCAGATACCAGCCGGCGGCCGTCGACACGACGCGACCGCGCCGACTTCGCAGCTCGGTACTGACCTCCTCGGCCAGCAGCGCCTCGGCGTCATCGATCCGCCGGAGCACGGTCCGCTCATTGCGGGCCACTCGCTCGGCCAGCCAGGTCACCCGGTCGCCGAAGTGCTCCATCTGCTTGGTCTCGTCAAGCAAGCCCAGGCTAGCCAGCACGGCTACGTTCAAGTCGCCGGGCAGCTTCGCCGCGCTGTTGCTCAGTTCACTGGCCAGGCTCCGGCGAAGTTCGCTGACGTCGCCTCGCGATTCGCCGGCCAGCTCGCGCAGGCTCAGGCCGATCCGTTGCTCCAAATCCCGGGCCCGAATGCCGCGGCCCTTCCTGAGCTGTCGTATCTCCGCCGCGATCTGCGAGGTGGGCGCGTCATCTTGGCTGAACGTCATCTATTTGGCAACTCCGGCTTGCCATGGCATCTTCTTGCCGCATTGTCTTCTTCTTAGCGTATCGCCCGTTCCAGCAGCGTGGTAACGACCGGACCCGGAACTCGGAAGAGAACGCGCTCAAATGCGGGTAGCCAGGTATCCCCACAGGCCGATCAAAGTGCCGGCATTCACGATCTGGCCCTCGTTTATCAGCTGGGTAACAGACCGCAGCGGAACCCATTCGATCCGGTCGGCCTCAGTCAGGTCGACCGGATCGGCCACCTTCTCTGGCTCGTAGCCGATGAAGATCGAGTTCTCGCTGTCGACCATGCCGACCGTCGGCTGGAAGGTCACCAGGGGTTCGACCCGTCCGGCCCGGTAGCCGGTCTCTTCCTCAAGCTCCCGGATCGCCGTTTCTGCTGGCTGCTCGTTCTCATCGATCAGCCCACTTGGCAGTTCCCAGCCCCACCGATCGACGACGAACCTGTGCCGCCACAGCATCAGCACCCGATCCTGGTCGTCGACCAAGAGCATCACCGCTGCCCGACGCAGTCGCACGACGTGGTGCCAGAACCGGTCGCGCCCGGGGATCTCGACATCGACCTGGCCCAGCCACACCCAGGGGGGATCGTCGTAGATGGTTCGTTCGCCGAATATCCGCCACCGGCTGAGCCCGTCTTCAGAAGTGTTCGCCACGGCCCGATGCTAGAACCTGGGGCACGATGGAGGGGTGGAGCTTGATCCTAAGGACATCGTCAGGCGCGGCTATGACGCCGTCTCCGTCAGCTACGACCGGGAGTACGGCGGCGCCACGAAATATCAGGCCTGGCTCAGCGAGCTGCGCGAGGCCATCCCGGCGGGCGGCACGGTGCTGGACCTCGGCTGCGGCAGCGGGCTGCCGGTCGCGCTGAACCTCACCGACGCCGGATTCGCCGTCACCGGCGTCGATATCAGCGACGTGCAGATCAGCCGGGCCAGGGAGCTGGTGCCGCAAGCCGAGTTCATCCGGGCCGATGTCACGACCGCCCGTTTCGAGCCGGAGTCGTTCGATGCGGTAGTGACGTTCTATGCGCTGATCCACATACCGGTCGACGAGCACCTCCCGCTGCTGGCCAAGGTCGCGGCCTGGCTCCGGCCAGGCGGCCTGTTCGTGGCCACGACCGGTCATACGGCCTGGACCGGCGTTGAAGAGAACTGGCTCGGCCAGGGCTCGGCTATGTGGTGGAGTCACGCTGACGCGGCCACGTACCGGTCCTGGATCACCGACTGCGGACTCCGCATCGAGCGGGAGGAGTTCGTGCCAGAAGGCGATGTCGGGCACGCGTTCTTCTGGGCCCGGCGCGCGGCTTAGATTGCCTCGTTGACCTGATCCGTCATGGCGGCCAGGTCGCCTAGATCGCCGTAACGGACCCACATATCCCGGTGCACCTGGTACCAGTCCGTGCTCCTCGGCGTGGTTTCCGCCAGGCGCCGCAGCGCGGCCGCGGCCCGGTCGGCGTCCTCGGCCAGCTGCCCGCACAGGTTCGCCGCCTCGGGCTCGCGCAGCGCCCGGAGCCCGGTGGCCGTCATCGCGGCCCGCTCGGCGACCTGCGCGACCAAGGCCACCGCTTGCTCGAACGACAGCCGTCCCGGATAAGAGTTCATCGTCACCACGTCCCCGCCGCAATGCCAGCACGGTTCCGAATTGAGCTTACTTACTGGCGCGAGACAGTTAAGCGGCCTGATATACATCAATTGGCTAGCCGCCGCGAATCCGGAGGACCTGTGCGGAGAAAATCGCTTAACGGGACGGTGGCCTTGGCCGCCGTCGCAGCAGTCGTCGCAGCGCTCGGTACGTCGCTGCCCGCCTCGGCCACCTCGGCCGCGCCCATGGCACCGGTGCGTACCACGGCCGCACACCCTATGCCGGCCATGGTCAGGGGAACCACCGTGCACCGGGCCGCCCTGCCGGCCGGCGAGCAATACGTGTGCCCGGCCGCGATCAAGCGCGGACAAATGGAGTGCAATTCGATCCGCTCCACCCGACCGGTCACCCCCGGTAAGGCGTCCGCCGCGAACGGCAACTACGGACCGGCTCAGCTGCGCAGCGCCTATGCGATCGCCTCGGCGGCCGCCAAGAAGGGCAAGGGCGTACTGGTCGCGATCGTGGACGCGTTCCGCGATCCGAACCTGGCCTCGGACCTCGCTAAGTACCGTTCGCACTTCCATCTCAGCGCGTGCACCACGAAGAACGGCTGCCTGAAGATCGTCAACGGAGCGGGCAAGACGAGCCCGCTGCCAAGGGCAGACAAGGGCTGGGCGATCGAAGAGTCGCTGGACGTGGACATGGTGTCGGCGGTCTGCCCGAACTGCCACATCCTGCTGGTCGAGGCGAAGACCAACGGGACCGCCGACCTCGGGGCGGCCGAAAAGACGGCGGTCGCCAAGGGCGCGCGGTTCGTGTCCAACAGCTGGTCGGGCCCTGAGTTCTTCGGCGACGACATCTCCAATCCAGACTTCAACCATCCGGGCGACGTCATCAACTTCGCGGCCGGGGACGCCGCGACCGGCCCGGCCTACCCGACCGATCTCCAGTACGTCACGGCGGTGGGCGGAACGTCGCTGAAGCACGCCAAGAACAAGCGCGGCTGGACCGAGAGCGCGTGGGGCGTCAACACCGCGTTCGCGGAAGGCACGGCCGGCGGCTGCTCGGTCCAGGAGCCCAAGCCGTCCTGGCAGCGAGCCGACGCGAGCGCGTCCGCCGGCTGCCTGAACCGCACCGAGAACGACGTGTCCGCGGTCGCCGACCCGAACACCGGCGTGCTGATCTGGGACAGCTACAAGACCACCCCGTCCGGCCTGCAGGAGATCGGCGGCACCAGCGCCGCGACCCCGATCGTGACGGCGATCGCCGCGCTGGCCGGCACGCCGGCCAAGGGCTCGTACCCGGCCGAGTACCCGTACCGGCACACCAGTCACCTGTTCGACGTCACCACCGGGGTGAGCGGCAAGTGCGAGTCGTTCCGGCAGTACATCTGCCACGCTAAGCGCGGCTTCGACGGGCCGACCGGCCTGGGCACGCCGAACGGGACCGCCGCGTTCGCCAACACCGCTCACCTGGTCACCCTGGTCGATCCGGGTACCCAGGACGCCGCCACCGGCAGCGCGTTCTCGCTGGGGATCACCGGCCTCGATACCGCCCACGGCACGCTGAAGTGGAGCGCGACCGGCTTGCCGGCCGGACTGAAGATCAGCGCGAAGGGCAAGATCACCGGCACGCTTCCTGCGAGCCCGGGCACCTCCCACGTCACGGTGACGGCCAAGGACGGCACGGTGACCGGCACCACCCACTTCGACATCGTGACCGTCTCATCGCTGACGTCGGCCAGTCCGCCGTCAGGACCGGTAGTGATCACCTCGGCCGACCTCTGCCTGGACGGCGGCACGAACGTTAGCGGTCAGTCGGTAAAGGTGCAGAACTGCAGCGGACAGAACTTCACCATCACCTCGGGCCCGGCTCCGAACGATGTCCAGACGATCTCTGTTGGCAATCAGTGCCTTACCGTCGCGGCCACCGGGTCGCAGCACAACGTCACGCTGTCGAACTGCAACAGCGCCCTTCCCCTTTCCCAGCAATGGCAGTACCTGGGATTCGGCTTCATCTTCAGCCCGCTCACCGGCGGCTGCCTCGCCCCGTCGAGCGCGACCGCTGGCGCCCAGGTTCAGGCCAAGACCTGCAACTTCAGCAATGCCAACCAGGAATGGTCGCTGCCGGCCGGGCCGATCACCGTCGGCGGCAGCTCGCTGTGCCTGAACAACCCGAGCGGGACGACGATCGATGTCGCCGCCTGCAGCAGTTCGGGCTCAGAGAAGTTCTCGTTCCTTACCGACGGCGTGATTGCCAGCAACAGCGGGATGTGCCTGGCCACCGATGGCGGTGACCTGGCCCAGACCGCGATCACCCTGCAGAGCTGCAATGACCAGGACATCTTCCAGATCTGGGTGCCCGGCTCGTTCGGGGAGATCACGGCGTTTAACTTCAGCCTGTGCATGGCCGTCAAGAACAATGGCGGTGCCGGCACGGCTGTCGTGCAGAACGATTGCTACGGCGATCCGGGCGAGAACTGGGGCATCAACTAGGCGGCCGAAGGGTGCTCCGGGCGCACGCCCGGAGCACCATGACCAGGCGAGCGGGGCCTAAGCGGCGGTGCGGTGGCGGAATGCCCACGGCGATGACCAGGGCGGTGGCGATCAGGTTGCGGGCCAGGCTCGCCACGATGTGTCCGACCAGCACGGACGAACTGGCGATCGGCATCGACCTGAACCGGTCCACGATCCCGTTGGACATGTCGGTGGCGACAGCCACGGCTGTGGTGCCCGCGCCGAATCCGGCGCAGAGCACGATGAGGCCGGGAACCACGTAGTCGACGTACTTGACGCCAGTGTTCAGTGCGCCGCCGAAGACGTAGACGAACAGCAGCATCAGCACCACGGGCAGCATCAGTGCGGTGAAGAACGCTTCCGGGTCGCGCAGCGACCGGCGGACGCAGCGGCTGACCATGACATTGGCGTCGGAGACGGTGTAGGCGAGGCTCATCGGGTCAGCTCCATCTGGGTCGTCGGCGCGGTGAGGGACAGGAAGACGTCGTCGAGGCTCGGGCGGTGGGTGGAGACCTTGGCGACCGGGGCGCCTGCCGCCTCCAACTGGCCGAGCAGGTCGTGCACGTGAGCGGCGGTCCCGCTTGAGGCAACCTCGATCAGGCGCAGCCGGCTGTCGCAGCGGACCGGATCGAGCTCGAGCAGGGCACGGTCATAGCTCTCGGAGTCGCCGAACCGCAGCTGGACCACTTCGGCGCCGACGCTTGACTTCAGCTCGTCGGCGGTGCCCCTGGCCACGATCTGACCGTGGTCGAGAAGAGCGATGGTGTCCGCGAGTTGATCGGCCTCCTCCAGGTACTGGGTGGTCAGCAAGATGGTCACGCCGTCGTCGGCCAGGTCGCGGACGCTGCCCCAGACCTGCTCACGGCTTCGGGTGTCGAGCCCGGTCGTCGGCTCGTCCAGGAAGATCAGCTCAGGCCGCTTGATCATGCTGATGGCCAGGTCCAGGCGGCGCTTCAGGCCACCGGAGTAGGTGCCGGCCCGACGGTCGGCGGCGTCGGTGAGGTCGAAGGTGGCCAGGAGCTCGGCGGTCCTGACTCGCGCCGCGCGACGGCCCAGGTGCAGCAACCGGGCCATCATCTGCAGGTTCTCGCGACCGGTCAGCTTGTCATCGACGGCCGCGTACTGGCCGGTGAGGCTGATCGCGCCGCGTACCCGGTCCGGATCGCGGAGCAGGTCGTGGCCGGCGACGGTGGCCGAGCCAGAGTCTGGCCGCACCAGCGTGGCCAGAATCCTGATCATGGTCGTCTTGCCGGCGCCATTCGGTCCGAGAAGGGCGAAGACGGAGCCGGTCTCGATGGCAAGATCGACGTGATCGAGAGCGTGGTGCCCGCCGAAGGACTTGGAGATCGCCGAGGCATTAACTGTGTATGGCATACACTTAACTGTATGCGTCGTACACAGTTAACGTCAAGCTTGTTGGTCCAGCACAGGAAGGAGCACGCCGATGACGGAGCCGGGACGGCCGCCGCTGCCGCCGGGCCTTGACCTGCTGTGGGGACGGCGCGAGGCCGGCAGCCGGGGACCGAGGCGCGGACTGTCGGTGAGCGACGTTGTCGCGGCCGCGATCCGGGTAGCCGACGCCGAGGGACTTGAGGCGGTGTCGATGGCGCGGGTGGCTAAGGAGCTTGGCTTCACCACCATGTCGCTGTATCGCTATGTGAGCAGCAAGGAAGAGCTGCTGCAGCTGATGTGGAACGACAGCGCGCAAGGGTCGAGCGAACTGGTGCTGGACGGCGGCACCTGGCGAGAGCGGCTGAAATCGTGGGCGATCACCCAGCGTCGCGTCATCGACCTGCATCCTTGGATCACCCAGATGCCGATGGCCACGCCGCCGCTGGCTCCGAATTCGCTGACCTTCGTGGAGAAGGGACTGGAGGCACTCGACGGCTCCGGGCTCGGCGAGGCGGACAAGCTGCGGGTGATCGGGCTTCTCAGCTCGTACACACTGGGCGAGGCCCGGCTGGCCAACGACGCGGCCCGGGCCGCGGCCGAGGTCATCGCGGCCGGTGGCAACGTCGCGGACATGTGGACTTTCGAGGGGCTGCTGCGAGAACTGGTCGACGCGGACAGGTATCCGCTCCTGCACCGGCTGGCTTGGAACGCCGAGGTCGGGGACGCGCGGTCGGGATACGACGAGAGCGCCGAGTTCCTGTTCGGCGTCGATCTCATCTTGGATGGAGTACAGGCGTTGATTAAGGAGACTAATGGTGAGTGAGAACGCGGCCAGGCTTGCGGTGCTGATCGACGCCGACAACGCCCAGCCGACCATCGTCGACGAACTGCTGGCCGAGGTTGCCCGGTATGGCACCGCGCACGTCAAGCGCGCCTACGGCGACTGGACCGGGACGAGCCTGAAGGGCTGGAAAGACCGGCTGCTGGCGCAGTCGATCCAGCCGGTGCAACAGTTCGCCTACACGACCGGCAAGAACGCCACGGACTCGGCGATGGTCATCGACGCCATGGATCTGCTGTACTCGGGTCGGTTCGACGGCTTCTGCATCGTCTCCAGCGACAGTGATTTCACCCGGCTGGCCGCGCGGCTGCGCGAGTCTGGCCTGACCGTCTACGGGTTCGGCGAACGCAAGACGCCCAAGGCCTTCGTCGCGGCCTGCGACAAGTTCATCTACATCGAGAACCTGCGCAAGCCGACCGCGGACACGGCGGCCGGAGCGCCCGGGGCGGCACCGGCGGCCGTACCGCGCCCGTCGGCCGCGCAGCTCAGGCGGGACAGCCCGCTGATGAACCAGCTCCGCGATGCGGTGGAGGCGGCCTCGGACGACGACGGCTGGGCCGCACTCGGATACGTCGGCACGCTCATCACCAAGCAGCAACCGGACTTCGACTCCCGCAGTTACGGGTACGGCAAGCTGAGCGACCTGATGACGGCCACCACCGTGTTCGAGCTGGAGCGTCGTAGTACCGCTGACGGGCGACCGGGCGTGATCTACGTCCGGGAGAAGCGGCGGCGCCCGGCGGCATCGAAGGACACACCCACGTCGGGGAACGCAACAGTAAAGAAGGTTTCTCGTAGTACATAAGCTAGATACGGATCCAAATGGTCCTTGCGTACCGTTTTGGTCGTGTTGTAATTATTTGATACGCCGCCTCGGTAGCGCCTGCTAAAGCGGTGAACATGGGTCCATCCGCCAGTCCCATGGAGCTGACATGACGGCCAACAGCGTCGAGTTCGGTGTTCTTGGACCAGTGCAGGCCCTGATCGTCGGCCGGTCGGCGGACTTAGGCGAGCGCAAACAGCGCCTGGTGCTGGCCATGCTGGCGCTCGAGGTCAACAAGGTCATCCCGGTCAGCCGATTTGCCGACATCCTCTGGAGCGATTCACCGCCGAACAGCGCCCGCCGGATCATCCAGGCCCATGTCAGCAGGCTGCGGACGGCGCTGCACGAGGTCGGCGCGGCCGCCGACGGCACGGCGCTCGTCCGGCGCGGCTCTGGCTACCTGCTCGCCACCGATCCGGTGAGCGTCGACGCGCACCGATTCCGCTTTTTAGTCGAAGACGCCGAACTTCGAACCGACGATCCTGGCAAGGTCAAGGTGCTGAGCGAGGCTCTGGCCTTGTGGCGCGGCCCGGCGCTCGCCGACGCGGCACCCGATGACCTGCGTCAGCAGCTGTGCGGCGGCCTCGAAGAGGCACGGCTCATGGCGGTGGAGAACCTGCTGGAAACCAGGCTCCGGCTCGGTCATCACCTGCCGGTCCTCGACGAGCTGACCGATCTGGCCGCGCTGCATCCGTACCGGCCGAGGATCACGCGGTGCCTGATGCTGGCCTTGTACCGGGCCGGCCGGACGGCCGATGCCCTGCGCAGCTTCGAGGTCCTCCGCGACCGGCTGAGGCGAGAACTCGGGCTTGACCCGCCGGCCGAGCTGACCGAGCTGCACGTCGCCATTTTGCGGGCCGATCCCGGGCTGTCGCACGGCCAGGTGAACCTGGCCGATCCGGCCCCGGCTCAGCTCCCGGCCGATATCGCCGATTTCGTCGGCCGGGACACCGAACTGGCCGCGCTCGGCCGATTCACCGAAGCCCACCCGCTACACCCCCCGCCCGCCACCCACACCGCCCGGGCCAGCACCGTCATCATCACGGGCGGGGCCGGGGTCGGCAAGACCGCGCTCGCGGTGCACTGGGCTCACCTGGTAGCGGACGACTTTCCTGACGGCCAGCTGTACGTCGACCTCCGGGGCTATTCAGGCACCGCCCCGGTCACGACGCTCGACGCACTGATCTCCTTGCTGCATGGCCTAGGCGTGCCGATGGCACGGATTCCGGCCGATGAGAGGCAGGCGGCCGCACTGTACCGATCCGAGATGGCCGGCCGGCGAATGATCGTCGTGCTCGACAACGCCCGCAGCGAGCAGCCCGTCCGGCCGTTGCTGCCGGGCCGATCCAAGTCCGTGACGCTGGTGACCAGCCGGACCGGGCTGACCGGGCTGACCGCCCGGGAGGGCGCGGCCCGTATCTGCCTGGACCCGCTCAGCACCGACGAGGCGCTGGCTCTGCTGGCGGGCATGATCGGCGCGGTCCGGATCCGCCGCGAGACCGAGCCCGCCGCGGAATTGGCCCGGCTGTGCGCCGGACTGCCGCTGGCGCTTCGCATCGCGGCGGCGAGGTTGCTGGCGCTTCCCCACACTCAGATCAAGGAGTACGTGAAGGAGATCGCCGACGAGGACGCGTTCGCCTCGCTCCAGGTCGACGGTGACGATTCGGCTAGTGTCTGGACCGCGTTCGACCTTTCTTACCTGGCGCTTGACCCGTCGTCCAGGCGAGTGTTCCGGCTGCTCGGCGTGATCGGCAGCGGGAACCTGTCGGTGCACGCGATCGCGGCCATGAACGGGGCCACGGCCGCTCACGTCAGGCACGCGCTCAGCCGGCTGGCCGATGCCCACCTGGTCGAGCAGCATTCTGGCGCCCGGTTCGGCCCGCACGACCTGCTCCGGCGCTACGCGATGGTCAAGAGCAAGGACGAGGACACCACCCCGGATCGGCAGGCCGCCTTGCTGCGCCTGCTCCGCTGGTACCTGCACGGCGCGGACCAGGCGACCCGGCTCTTCAGTCCCTTCGCGCTGCGGCAGTTGCCGCCGGTCAGCCCCGCGGGCCAGAAGCTGGAGTTCGCGGGGATCGACGAGGCGCTGGCCTGGCTTGAAAGCGAGCAGGCCCACATGGTGGAGGCTCTCGTGCGGGCGGCCGACGAGGAGGATGACTCGATCTGCGATCTGGCCGTCCAGCTCGCCCGGCGGCTGCACTCGTTCCTGTTCAGGCGCGGCCACCTGGCCAGTGATGTCCAGGTCAGCCAGGCGGCCTTGAACGCCGCGGTACGCAGGCACGACCCGGGCGCCGAGGCCTGGGCCTGCATCTCACTCGGTGCGACCAACGCGCTGCTCGGGCGCGATGACCAGGCCCGGCCCTTGTTCCACCGGGCACTCAAGATCGCCAGGGCCACCACCGACACCTCCCTGCTGGCGAACTGCATCAGCAACGCGGCCGATGTCTGGTGGCGGGCCGGCGAGATTGACAAGGTCGAAGCGGCGCTGCGGGAAGAGATAGACCTGCGAGTCGATCTCGACGACGACTACGGCCTGGCGTTCTGCGAGCTCAACCTCGGCGAGCTGTATCGCGGTAAGGCGCTGTACGAGCAGTCTCGCAGCGCCTACGAAAGATCCATGCGCAAGCTGCGCGCCGTCGGCGACCGGTACGGCGAGTCGCTGGCCCTGCACGGCCTCGGCTGCCTGGAAATGCGGCAGGGACGGCTCGACCAGGCGGCCGACTCGCTTAACGGCGCGACGGTCATTCTCCGTGAGGTCAAGAACCGGTCCGCGCTCGGCTTCGTTCTGGTCGACCTCGGCCAGGCCTACCGGCGCCAAGGACAGAGCGGGCAGGCGATGAGCAGCCTTTACGAAGGACTGCGGCTGTGCCGGGAGCTTGGCATGCGCCGCCGGGAGGCCGAATGCCTGCAGGAGCTGAGCGTCACCCTTGATGAGATCATTCCTGAGCAGGCCGACAGTTACCGGCAGCAGTCGATGGCGATCCTGGGGGAACTGAAGTAAGCCGCCCGGCGACATCGGCGACCGCCGCGACATCGGCGACCGCCGCGCCAGGCAGGTTGGCCGCTACCCAGCCCTCGCGGACGAGCGGCCTGGTCCGGGAACTGGCCAGAGCTCCGCTGGGCACATCGCTGGACAGCACAGTTCCGCCGGCGGTGTAGGCACCGTCGCCGACCGACATCGGGCCGATCATGATCGTGCCCGCCCCGATGAAGACGTGGTCGCCGATCTCGACCCTGTGCTTAGCCTGGCCGTCGAAGATGGCCGTGCCCGAGAGCCCCGCGATGTTGCAGCCCTTGCCGATGTCGGCGCTCATCAGGCCGGCCACGTGCGGGATCTGGGTGTCGTCGCCGACGACCGAGTTGCTGACTTCGACGAACGACCCGGCCCTGGTCCTGGCGCCGAGCCGGGTGCCGGAGCGAAGCCAGGTGAAGGGCCCGATCCTGGCGTTGTCACCGATCGTCACGTCCTCGCAGACCGCGTACCTGACCACGCAATCGTCACCGGCCATCGTGTCGATCATCGTGGTGACCGGGCCGATGCTGGCGCCCGAGCCGATCACGGTACAGCCGGCCAGGTCGGTGTGCGGGCGGATCCGCGCTCCCCGGCCGATCTGGACGCTCGCATCGATTCTGGTCGTCGCCGGGTCCTCGATGACGACACCGCGACGCTGCCAGTCGACGGCGATGCGCTGGTACAGCGCCACCTCGGCCTGCTGTCGCTCGGCCAGGTCATCGACGCGCAGGGACTCGACCTGACCGGCGTCGATCGCGGTCACCCGCGCGCTGGGGTCACCCGCGCAGACCACGGCGGCGAGCGTGCACGCGGCCTGCCGCTGCGACCACCACCACTGCGGACCGCGCGAACGGATCACCGCTACGCCGAACTCACCGTCGTTCAGCGCCTCGATGGCCCGCCGGATGCTGGCCGGCTGCAGCAGCGGATTCAGGCACGACAGCGTCACCGTCAGCCCCGGCCACTGCGCGAGGCCGTCCCGGCCCGCCGAGATCGCCGGGCGCAGCCCGCGCCGGGCGCAGGCCCGGACGCTGACCGCCGCCGCTGCCCGTCCGCTGAAGCCGACCGCGTCGGGCCCGAGCTCGGCCACCGTGTCCAGCAGCCATTCCACCGCCGGCCGCCCGCACAGCGGAGCGCTCCAGCAGTCGCACGGCGGCGGGCAGATCCTGGCCGGCTCGTCGGTGGCCAGAACGACCGCGAGCCCCCCGCCTGGCCGGCCCGGGTGGTGGGCGGGGGGTGTAGCGGGTGGGACCCCCCGGAATCCCCCGTGGGCGCGGGCCTCAGGCATCGTCCCACCGGAACAACCGGATCGCGATGAGCGCGATCACCAGCGCGAACCCAAGCAGCACGCCCAGTTGCGGCAGCACCGTCACCGGTCCGTCGCCCCGGGCCAGGACATCGAGCACGGCATCGTTGAGGTGGCGCAGCGGGAGCACCTGGGAGATCGACTGAACCCACGACGGCACATCGTTGATCGGAATGAACGCACCGGACAGGAATGCCATCGGGATCACGATCAGGTTGGCCAGCGCGCTCGCGGCCTCGACAGACTTCGTCAGCGCCCCGGCCAGCAGCCCGATCGACAAGAACGCCAGAGTCCCGGCCAGCACCAGCGGAATCGCCATCCACCAGGCTCCGGAAAGCTTCAGGTGGAAGGCCAGCACGGCGACCACGACGAACAGCACCGTCTGGGCCAGCGCGATGCCCAGGCTGACCAGGATCCGCGCGCCGATGACGGACCGCACGCTGACCGGGCTGAGCGTCAGCCGGCGCATCAGCTTGCGCTGCCGCCAGACGATCAGCGTCGAGGCGGCCGCGAACGTCGCCCCGGTCGCGATCGCCCAGCCGAGGATGCCGGGGGTCAGGTACTGGATCTCCTTGAGCGACTTGTCGTCCACCTGGCTCGTCGACAGCGCCACCCGGGGCGCTTGACCGGCAGTGCTGACCCGGGGGGACGACCCCCCGGAACCCCCCGCCGCGGCCAAGTTAGAGGCATCGACCAGGTACTGGAACACGCTGCTTACCGCGCCGGCCGACGATGGCGACGCACCGGAGTCGTAGATGACGACGCCGGTGCCGCGCTGGACCACCGCCGCCGCCTCGTTGCCGTTGCGGACATCGGCCAGGGCCGCGTGCAGGTCATGGGACCTGGTGATCGCCAGGACCTGGTCCACCTTCGCCTTGCCGTGGGCCGGCAGGCCGTCATACACCGCGACCGGACCGACGAGCACCACGTTCGAGCGCGGGTTCTTGGCCCCGCCGAGCAGCCCGCCGAGCAGGAACAGGAAGATCAGCGGGAACACGATCGTGAAGAACAGCGCCGCGCGATCACGCAGGTAGCCGCGCATCAGCGCCCCGGAGAGCGTCAGCAGGCTGGTCACGAGCGGTACTCCCGTCCGGTCAGCGCGAGGAACGCGTCTTCCAGCGTGGCGCCGCGCATCGTGAGGTCACGCAGCGCGTGGTGATCGGCCAGTTCGGCCAGCACCGGTCCCGGGTCGGAGCTGGCGATGACGAGCTCGGTCTCGTCTTCGGTCACCACCGCGTCCGGGAATCGCTTGCGCAGCAGGTCGGGATCCAGCTGGCCGGCTCCCACGGTGATCCGCGCCACGGCCTCGACCTTGCGGATCAGCTTCTCCGGGGTGTCGCACTCGACGATGCGGCCGTGGTCGATGATCGCGACGCGGTCGCAGAGGATCTCGGCCTCTTCGATGTAGTGCGTCGTCAGCACGACGGTCCGGCCGGCCGCGTTGGTCGCGCGGAGCAGATCCCACAGGTTGCGCCGGGCCTGCGGATCGAGGCCGGCGGTGGGCTCGTCCAGGAACAGAACCTCGGGATCGTGCACCAGCGCGCACGCGATCGACAGCCGCTGCGCCTCGCCGCCGGACAGCCGCTCGACCTGCGTGCCACCCCGGCTGGTCAGCCCGAACAGCTCGAGCAGCTCCTCGCCTCGCGCCACCGGCACCCGGTAGAGCTTGGCGAAGGCGCGCAACTGCTCGGCCGCGGTTAGCCGCTCGAAGAAGGCAGAGGTCTGCAGCTGCACCCCGATCCGGCTCGCCAGCTTTTGATTGCGCGGCCAGGACGGCAGGCCGAGCACCTTCGCCGAACCTGAATCCGGCTGGCGGAGCCCTTCGATCATCTCCAGCGTCGTGGTCTTCCCCGCGCCGTTGGGTCCCAGCAGCCCGAAGAACTCCCCCGCGCCGACGTCTAACGAGACCCCGTCGACCGCGACCAGCTCGCCGTAAGTCTTCCGGAGATCCTGGGCCACCACAGCGTTGGTCATCTGGCGTCCTCCTCGATCATCGCGTCCACTCCGGCCGCCAGGCGCTCGCCGTAGATCGCCTTGTTGGCCCGCAGGTGGGTCGCTGTGTGGGTGCGTGGATGCTCGTAGTGAAGGCAGTTCAGCTGACGAGCCGAGGTACGGAACGCACGGATGACGCCGACCCGCTCGGCCAGCTTGGTAATGAGATCATCGTCTTCACAGCCCCAGCCGGAATAACGCGCGCAGTAACCGCCGACGGCATCAAAGGTTGCCCATCGCACCAAGATTCCACCCCAGTGGAAGGGGAAAGCTGGGCAGGGGCTCCCGTCCTCGTAGCGCCAGCCGAATCCCGGCGGTGGTTCGACCGCCAGCAGCTCGGGGCCGAGCCAGCTGAATTGCTCGCCGCCCACCGGCACCAGCCTTCCCTGGGCGTCGGCAAAGACGTGACATAGCCGGCCGCCGCCTGGCCGCTCGAACGGCTGGGTGGCGAACAACGCGTCAGACGGATTGACTAGCCGGTACATCCACGGCTGAACTACCGCCTGGTCACCAAGCAGCTTCAAGGCCTGGCCGGCGAAGTCGCGGCCTACCGGCGCCACATCGCCGTCGCTCAGGTACAGCACCGGCGCCTGGCAGGCGGCGGCCGCGATGTTGCGCAGCGGTCCAGGGGCTGTCAAAGCCCCGTCAGCCCACACGATCTTGATCCGGTCGTCGGTGAGCGGCGGAATCCTCGTGCCAGCGGCCACCCCGACCACGACCTCGCAGGGCACGTCCTGGGCGAGCCAGGCCCGGCACACGGCGGGCAGCGCCTGGATCGCCTGATGATCGCCGAACAGCGGCAGCACTACCGACAGCTCAACGGAGGGCGCCTTAACCACCGACATAAGGCCGAGCGTAGGTACGGATCGGCCGCAGTGGAATGGGCCGCTGGCGACCGCAGCATCACCACAACAAAAGCGCAGCAACGGCTAGTTACATTGCGATCCGAGGAGCTTGTGCTGGCAACTCAGTGTTAGCTAATCGAGACTCAGTGCCAGCTAATCAAGGGGGCGGCCAGTGAGCGGAGGACCCGTAAGGTTTGGCATTGTGCCTGCTGCCGGCGCCGGGACGCGGCTGTCACCCTACCGCGCGCCCAAGGAACTCATTCAGGTCGGATACCGCTCGGCCGGCGGGCAGTTGCTGCCGAAGGCGGCCATCGAGCACGTCCTGACGGCGATGGCGACCGGCGGAGCCGACCGTGCTTTCGTGATCTTGTCCCCGGCTAAATGGGATCTGTTCCGCTATCTCGGGTCCGGTGAGCACCTCGGCCTGGATCTGGCCTATCTGTGCCAGGAGACGCCGCTCGGCATGCCGCACGCGATCGACCTCGCCACGCCGTTCCTGGCCGGGCGGACGGTCGGCCTGGGAATGCCGGACACGATCGTGGCCCCCGCTGACTGCTTCGCCCAGCTCTTCGACTTCCACGATGCCACCAGGGCCGATCTCAGCCTGGGCGTGTTCCCGACGGCCGAACCGCAGTCACTGGCGCCGGTCGTGATTGAGCCCGGCTCGCACCGGGTTCTCGCGATCCTGGACAAGCCACTGGACCCGCCGGCCGCCAACACCTGGGGCATCGTGGTCTGGTCGCCGGTCTTCACCGAGATGCTGCACGACTACGTCGCGGGCGCGCTCCGGCAGCCGGGCGGGGAGCTGCTGCTGAGCGAGGTGTTCGCGGACGCGGTCACCGCCGGGCTGCGCGTTCACGCGCTTTCCTTCGACTCCGGCGAGTTTCACGACATCGGCAAGCCGGCCAACCTGATGCGCGCCCGGGCCTGGCTCGACAACGCCGGTGACGTCCTGGCGGGACACCAGCTATGACCAACCTGCTGCTCGTCCCGTTTCCGCCCGCCGGGCATACGAAGCCGATGGAGGCGCTGGCCGGTCAATTACGCGCCGACGGGCACGCGGTCACGATCTTCGCCGAGACCGCGACAACCCGCTGGGGCATGCGACGGCCGGTGACCCCGCGGATGCACGCGTCCTACGACGCGGCGGCGCTGTTCCGGCACATGTTCGCCGGGAACGTCGCCGACATGGCCCGCGACGTCGTCGACCTGGCCGGTGCGTGCGGGGCCGAGCTGATCGTGACCGATGTGCTAATGCCGGGCGGCGGGCTCGGGGCCGAACTGGCCAGACTGCCCTGGGTGTCGCTGGCCTGCACGCCGATCCCTGAGCTCGACACCTACCGGTACTTCTTGCCTCCCGAGGCAGGCGCCAGTTATGAGCCCCGCTCGACGCGGCTGGAGCTGGGGCTGCCGGCCGACGATGACCGCAACCTGCTCGCCCGTACCTCGGACCTGCTTCACCTGATCCCGACCACGCCGCGGTTCGCCGGCTTCCCGCAACTGCCCCCCGAGGTCGCGCTGACCGGCCCCTTCAACGCGATCCCGACCGCCTCACCAGCAAACGACGGCCGTCCGACGGTCACGGTGACCACGAGCAGCAACCCGATGGGACAGTTCGCCCGGATCGAGGATCGCTACCTCAAGGCCGCAGTTAAGGCGTTGACGAGCCTGGACATGACCGCCCTCATGGATCACGACGCCCCTCACTCCAAGCTCTTCCGGCAAAGTGACGCGGTAATCACCCACGGAGGCTGGGGCACTGTGTCCCGCGCGCTGCTGCTTGGCTTGCCGCTCGTCCTAGTGCCATTCGGCGCCGACCAGCCCTACATCGCCGGTCGTTGCGCCGATTTGGGAGCCGGGATCGTACTGCCAGCGCAGACCGTGACCGATGCCGAGCTTCGTGACGCCATCGGCGCGGTCATAGAAGAACCCAGCTATCGCAAGGCGGCCGCCGAGCTAGCCGCCGAGTTGCGGGAGGCCGAGCCACTATCGGTGGCTAGCTCGATGATCACATCCGTCTCCGCGGTGCCGGCCAAGGGGGACGACCCCCTATCAACCCCCGCTTCAAGAAGGTGACAGCTATGCCTATCCGCGTGATGCTCCTCGTCGTCCCCGGTGATCAGCCCATGTTCACCAAGATGAATTTGCCGCCCTTCGGGCCGGGCATCGTGGCCGCGAGCCTGCGCGACGCCGGTTACGAGGTCGACTTCCACGACCTCAACTCCGATCTGGAGCGGATGTGGCACGCGGGCGAGTTCACCAAGGCCGAACTGCGCCCGTTCTACGACGAGCGCGCGGTGATCGACTACATGGCTGGCGCCAGCGACGATTTCCTGGACTCGTTCGCCGGCCGCCTGCTGGCCGGCAAGGACATCGCCGCCGCCGATGTGGTGGGGATTTCGGCCGGCGGCGATTTCGCGTTCCTTGAAATGCAGTCAGCGGCCGTGCTCGGCGCGCACGTCCAGCGTCACTACGGCAAGCCGGTCGTGCTCGGCGGGAACAACCTCGATTACCTGATGCAATTCCACGACGCGTTCTACAGCTGGTGGAAGGCCTGCATCACGCATTTCTCGGCGGCCGTCACCGGCCCGGGCGAGGACGTGTTCGTCGAGCTCGCCCGGGCCCTGGGCGGCGGCGGGCCGCTGCTGCCGATGGCCAGGGCCGGCGTCGCCCGGGTGGCCGGCAATACGATCCTGCGGGCACCGGACGCCGTGCACCGCATCCTGGCCCCGGACTTCGACGGGCTCCGTCTGGATGACTACAACAACTACATCCGGTACCGGCCAGAAGCCAGCGCGCGCAAGCAGGCCGTCGATGAGCAGTGGAACCGGATGCAGCTCTACAAGTTCCCGGCCTACCTGAGCCGGCTGGCCAACGACGCGAACGCCGCTCAGATCGGCAAGGGCGCGTCCAGCACGCTGATCATGCCGTACGTCTTCAACTACAACTGCCCGTACTCGTGCGCGTTCTGCACCGAGAGCCTGGAGCGGAACAAGCTCGTGCACGCCTCGGTCGACGACATCATCACCGACATGTCGGGGCTGGCCGAAAAGTACCAGACCACGCACTTTTATCTGTTCAACAACTACTTCAACCTGCTCAACGGCTTCGTGGAGGAGTTCGCTAGCCGGGTCGTCATGCACGGCGTCAAGCTGAACTGGTCGGACTGTGCGCGCTTCAACAGCCTCACCTACGAGCGCCTGGCGCTGCTCGCCGACTCTGGCTGCCGGAAGCTGACGTTCGGCCTGGAAACCGCCAGTAACACGATGCTGAAAATCATCGACAAGAAGGTCAAGCTGACCGAGGCCGAGCAAGTGCTGCGCTGGTGCAAGGAGATCGGAATCTGGGCCGACCTCGAGATCATCACGGGAATGCCGCACGAAGACGACAGGATCTTCGCCGATACGGCCGACTTCCTTGAGCGCAACTCCGACTACATCAACTACTTCCACATCAACCGGTATTTCGTCGCGCCGAAGTCGCTGATGGGCGCCAAGCCCGAGGCGTACGGCATGAAGCTTCGCAAGGTTCCCGACGCCTACCAGCGGCTGCTGGATGCCAACTATCAGTGGCTCGCCGACGACCTGGATATCTCCTACAAGCCGCAGAACTTCCGGGTCTACGAATTCGACGAGATCGGCGGCCGGACCGCCGAGGAACTCGCCGCCGACGTCGGCCCCAAGATCGCCAAGCTCAACGCGATCCAGAGCAGCGACTACATCGACGCGTTCCGGGTCTTGAGCCTGCAGCAGGACCGGCTGCCCAAGACGCCCGCCACCCTCAGCAACGACTCTATGGCGCTGGCCTGAGGCCAGATCGCAGGAAGGGAGCACTCAGGTGACGACCGCAGAAACGACCGCGCAAGACGGTCAGCCCGCGCAGAACCAGGTCAAGGAGGTGCTTGAGCGGGCGATCGCGGAGCCGGAGTTCGCGCAGAAGCTGCTCGATGACCCCGATGAGGCGCTGTCCGGCTACACGCTGACCGAGGTGCAGTTGCTGCTCCTGCGCAGCCTCGACGAGGAGGACCTGGCGAAACTGACGCCGGAGAACCTGGAGGAGTTCTTCGCGGTCGACTCGGCCGTCTACACGCCTGAGGACGCCCGGATGGTCCAGCTCGGCTACGAGATGTACGACGAGGAAGAGCTCGAAGGTTAGGGGCTGGTCGTGAAGGCGCTCAGCATCCACCTGACCGACGTATGCAATAGCAAGTGCACGTTCTGCATTGTCGACGCGCCGTACATGAAGCAGGACACGATCATGCGACGACGGGTGTCGAGGTTTCTCGCCGAGCACGCGGGTCAGGGCTACGAGGCGGTCAGCCTGCATGGCGGTGAGGCCACGGTCCGGCCGGACTTCCTTGAGATCCTGGACGAGATCGCCGAACGGGGCTACCCGACCGTGTTCTTGATGACCAACGGCCGCAAGTTCGCCCGGATGAACTACGCCCAGACCGTGGTCGGCAAGGGAGTCAGCGAGTTCATCATTTCGCTGCACGGCGCCACGGCCGCGACCCAGGACGGGATCAGCCTCGCGCGCGGATCGTTCGACCAGGCGATCCAGGGCATCAAGAACGTCAAGGCACTGGGCGCGACGGTGCGCACGAACTCCGTCGTCTGCAAGGACAACTACACCGAGCTGCCGGCCATCATCGACCTCTGCCTGGATCTCGGAGCCGACCAGGTGAGCATCTCGGCGCTGCATACCTCCGGCACGGCGTTGCGCAACTTCGACAAGGTCACGCCGCGGTACGAGGTGATCCGGCCGTACGTGGTCGAGGCGACCGACCGGGCGGTTCGCCGGGGCACCCGGCCGTACCTGGAGGGCTTCCCTTACTGCGCGGTGCCGCCGGAGTACGAGGAGTACCTGGTCGACTGGGAGGAACACAAGTACAAGGTCCTGTACCGCAGCTTCGTCATGGACGACTACGGCGACCACATGGACGACTTCGCCCGGGTGAAGGACGAGCGCTGCGACTCGTGCTTCTTCAACGACGTGTGCGGCGGCGTCTACAAGGAGTACGCCGAGTTCATCGGCTGGGACGAGTTCAAGCCAGTGCTGACCCGGGGGGACGACCCCCCGGAACCCCCCGAAGGTCGGGACGCCTTAGGCGCCGCCTTCCCTCCTCGCTCTGGCGCTTCGCTTTGTCGCTCGTCAGTCCAGGCGGCACCGCGCCCCGACGGTCCGGTGGTGACTGTTCAATGATCCCGATTACCAAGGCCGACGACGACCTCTTCGGGACGGCCGTACTCGCGACTCGGCTGGGGCGGGCCAGGGCGCTGATCGAGCATCTGCGTAAGCGGTACCACGACGAATGGGATGACCCGATGGCTGGCGTGCCGTTCGCGCTGGCGATGTTCGCCCTGGTGCAATCGGGGCGAACAGAGATCTCGGCGGAGTTCAACTTCACCGACATCATCGAGACGTTCGGCGATCTGCTTTATGACGAGCCCAATCACTGGCTCGCCCGGTACCTGCGAATCCACGCCCGGACGCTGCTGCCGACCGACGGCGACTACCAGAACTACATGATCGCCGAGCGAGTCAGGGCCGCCGAGGACGTCCAGGAACTGATCGACCGGCAGAGCCGGGCCGCCTGGCAGCCCTGGTTCACCTGCACCTACATCACGGCGGCCAGGCTGGCCTGGCAGACGAACCCGGCCGACCTGGACGCGATCGCGAAACTGGTCACGACGGCCGCTGAGTTGCCGTGCGCGCCGGTCAGGTTCCCCTCGCTCGGCAGCGTCATGTGCAGCTCGTTCTTCTTGTACTACGACCAGCCTGAACTGCCGGAACGAGACACGGTCGGCGCCTTGACGGGGCTGGTCTTCCCCGATCACCTGATCGTGAAGCGCGACCGGGTGGAGCGGCTCGCATGAGTGCCCGGGAGGGGCGCGGTGCCGCCTGGACTGACGAGCGCAGTTTGCGAGGAGGGAAGGCGGCGCCTAAGGCGCCCCTCCCTTCGGGGGGTTCCGGGGGGTCGTCCCCCCGGGCCAGCACAGCTAAGACCGTTCTCTTCATCGTCACCAGCTTCTGGGCCTTTGGTGAGTTGGCGATCGCGCTTGAGTTCGCCGAGCGGATGACCGGCACCGGATTCCGGCCGCTGTTCCTAATTCCGCCCACGCACCGGGCGCAGGTCGCCGCGACCGGGTTTGAATACCAGGTCATGATCCCGGGAGCCGGAAAGATCAACCGGATTCAGCTCGCGGACATCGGCCATGTGCACCAGCCCGCGCTGGTCGTGCTCGCCGACTTCCTGAACTACGACTTCTGCGAGCGTCACTACGGGCTGCGCCGCGGCGATCTCGCCGTGTTCGGCTGCCCGATCGGTACCTTCGACGACTTCTCGTGGGGCCGGCCGGGCGCCTGGCTGGACACCTACGGATTCCAGGCGAAGGTCGAGGGCGAGATCACGCTCGACGGGCTGTCGTTCCGGTTGCGACCGTGTCCCCTCAATGACCCGATAGCAGAGCACAATCCGCTCGATGAAATCGGTGAAGCCCAGATCTACCCGTACCCGATGCTCGAGAACGTCACCGACGTTCCCGACGACCATCGGGCCACCGTCCGGAGCGAACTCGGCCTGGCTAAGGACCGGCCGGTGGTGCTGGTGACCGGCGCGACGTGGCAGCGGACACACGAGGCGTATCCCAGGGTCACGGCGTTCGTGAATGCCTGCAACTCGATGCTGGAACGGCTGCTGGCGAACCTGCTTCCGCACGCGGACGTGCTGGCCGTCGGGCCGCAACTGGTATTCGGTGACCAGGTGCCGGCTGGATTCCACCCGCTCGGATCGGTTCCGCCGGAGCGGTTCCAGCGGCTGATCCAGGCCGTCGACCTGCACATCTCGAACAACATCATCTCGGTGAGCCTGCACCGGCTGGCGCTGCGCGGGATCCCGTCGGTCGTGATGATCAACTCCCTGCACAAGCGGTCCGGGCGACTCCGCTGGGAAATGCCCTCGGGGGGCTCCGGGGGGCCGTCCCCCCTGGCCAGCTCAGCGGCCCCAGGGCTGTCTGGGTTCGCCCAGGGAGTCATCGATGACCTCGACTACCTGTATCCATACCGGATGTTCCCGGTCGGGTGGTACCACTTCCTGGACTCGTTGCTGGCCGGCAATCCGTTCAGCGACGTGATCACGCAGGTCGAGACGTTCGACGAGGAGGCGGCGCTGGCCGCGATCCTCCCGTTGCTTGCCGCTGGTCCGGAGCGCGACCGGCTGGCAACTGCCCGCGAGCAATACCTCGAGGCGCTGCGCAAGCTGCCCGAGGTCGGTTCGATCCTGAATGAGGTGGCGGCGCTATGAAACTCCTGGTGCTAGCTCCAAGCCGGCGTTCGCGCGGGGATGCGATCATCGCCGCCGACCTGGCTCGATCGCTGCCGAGGTCGCGGTTTCAGGTCGCGTTCGCGGCGGCGCCTGAAGTCCTGTCCCAACTGCACGACCTGGGAATGCCGACGCTGCCGCTGACCGGCGCCACCCCGGCCGACAACCTAGCGATCCTGGATCAGATCGTCGCCGGCTTCAAGCCGGACTGCCTGGTCGCCGCCGACGCGTTCGAGCTGGAGCACACCACGAAGTGGTCGGGCCTGGCGATGGGCATGCTGCGCGAGCGCTACGGCCGGCCGGTCGCGAGCCTGGACCGGCTGGGCTGGCAGGCGGCCGGCTACAAGGCCGACATCTACGGCGGCGGCGCTGGCCAACTCAGTGAGCTGACCTTCCCGCCGCTGCTGGATGACTGCGACGTGCTGATCAGGCCGTGCCCGCCGCACCGGGCCGAGCCGGGTCCGGCTGGCGTTGTGGTGGCGCCGCTCGGGCTGTCCGGGCTGCGCGATGGAGGGCGAACGTCGGAGTCCGCCCGGGCGGACCATGCCTCTGGCAAGGAGGCGGAGACCACTCTGCCGCTGCTAGGGGGACGACCCCCTAGGACCCCCGACCAACCCGTAGTGTTTCTTTCCAACTCAGCGTGGGAGTACCGCAACCGGACTCGGTCTCTGGCCGTGGCTGAGCTGATCGATGCGTTGCCGCGATTGATCCACAGTCATCTCGCCGCGCTGGGCCGGCGGCTGCGGGTGGTGCACGTCGGGGCGCGGCAGTGGCGGTTCCCGCTCGCCGACCAGATCGACTACCGGCACTTCAGCAAGCTGCCATACCAGATGTTCCACGAGAAGCTGGCGGCGGCGGACCTGTTCGTGACGACGAACGTGCTGTCGGTCACGCTCGCGCAAGCGGTGCTGTCCGGCGTCCCGGCGCTCGTCCTGGAGAACCACCAGACGCTCGGGGCATCCGAGTTGCCCGGCTGGGTTGGCGCGGCGGCCCCGCTGCTGCGTTCCGCGTATCCGTTCCGGGTCGCGCCGCTGGGCTGGCACGACTTCCTGGAGCCACTGCTGGCCGGGAACCCGTACGCCGACTGTTTCGCGAGCGCCGGGATCCTGGATCGGCAGGCGGTGCTCAGTGCGGTGAATGGGCTGCTGGACGACGAACCGGGTCGATCGCAGCTTAAGGAGCGTCAGCAGGGTTTCCGCGACGCGCTGGCCGGGCTCCCTCCGGTCGGCGAGGCCCTGGCGGCGGCGGTGCCTCGATGACGGCCGTAAGCGAGGCGACTCGACCGCTGGCCGGCCGGCGCCGGATCGACCCGTCGACCGGGCGGGTGTTCTCCGCGAGCATGCGCAACGACTTCCTGACCCCGCGCGGTACCCCATACAAGTGGCAGGAACTGACGGCCAGCGTCGAGCGGACGGTGATCGGCGGCGGGGGGCCGACCGTGGTGCCGGTGCGGTATGAATGGCAACGGGTGGACGCCCAGGTCGGCAATCCGGACGGGGCGCAGACGCGCCGGGAGTGGACGTTCGCCCGGGGGCAGAGCTTCACCTCGCTGCTGCTGCACACCGAACTGGACGGCGCCCTCGCGCCCATGCCGGACTTCGACGGGCCGACCTGCACCACGATGGACATCTCCTATCCGGGGCTGCCGAAGTCGCCCGCGGTCGACTTGCTGCTGATGCTGAGCTGGGACGTCGTCACGTTCGAGATGATGGCGACGAACCTGATCACCACGCCGGAGCTACGCGAGGTGGGCGGCTGCACCAACCTGGAGCGGATCTCGGGAACCTGGGCCGAGCTCCGGTTCTCCGATCCCAGGTCGACCGCGGTCTTCAGGAACGCGCGGGGGACGGCGCGGCACCTGGGGTACGGGCACGCCGACGGCCGGCCGACCCGGATCTACACCTCGACGTGCTTGGACTGCCAGCTGGATGTTCGGTCCGGGCCGCTGGCTGAGCGGGGCCGTTCGTCGTACTGGCTGACGCTGCAGGTCGACGCCGAGAGCGCGGACCTGCTGTCGGCCGAGATGACCGAGATGATCGTCGCCACGCTGACCGGTCCTGAAGCGAAAGCAGTTCCGGTCTGCAAGCGCCGGACCGTGCGGCTGTGGGCCGGGCTGGAGCCGAGCGGACTCGATCCGGCCGAGCCTTCCGCCTCCGGGACGGTCGCGGTCCAGCGGCACGACCCAGAGGTGCTCGCCGAGGCGATTAGGTTCGCCGGGCAGGTCGCCCAGTATCTGGCCTGGCAGGTCTCGTCGCTGGAGAACCTGCCGCAAGGGATGTCCGAGCTGGCCTTGATGGGATTCCGCAGCCTGGTGGGGGCGGACCTGGCCAGTACGTTTCTGCGGGTCAAGTCGCTGCAGACCGATCTGGAGGCGGCCGCTCGATCCTCTTCCGGGCAGGCCGCCCTGGCGCAGGCGCTGCCCGAGCACCGTCGGCGCCTTGAGGGGCTGCTCGCCTTCGGGCAGCTGGCGGCCGACGGGACCAACCGAGGCCTGGTTCTCGAAGAAGCCGACCGCAGGGCGACGCGCGCCCGCCTGCAGTCGGTCAGCAACGACCTCATCGCCCTGCTCGGGCTAGTCGAAAAACTGGAGCAACCACAATGAAGGCCCTGAGCGTCCATCTGACCGACATCTGCAATAGCAAATGTTCCTTCTGCATCGTCGACTCGCCGCATATCAAGGAGGACTCGATCTCCCGTAAGCGGGTCTCCCGGTTCCTGCGGGAGAACGCGGACAAGGGTTACGAGGCCGTCAACATCCACGGCGGCGAAGCCACGATCCGCCGCGACTTCCTCGAGATCCTGGACGAGATCGGCGAGCTGGGCTACCCCACCGTGTATCTGCAGACCAATGGCCGCAAGCTCTCCCACATGAAATACGCCCGCACCGTCGTGGACAAGGGCGTCAGCTTGTTCATCGTGTCGATGCACGGCGCGACCGGCCTGACCCAGGACCGGATCAGCAAGTCGCTCGGTTCGTTCGAGCAGGCGGTCAAGGGCATCAAGAACGTCAGCGAGCTGGGCGCGAATATCAGGACCAACACGGTGGCGTGCAAGGACAACTTCACCGAACTGCCGGAGATCGCCGATCTGTGCGTGGATCTCGGGGCCGATCACGTGAACATCTCCGCGCTGCATACGGCGGGGACCGCGTTCCGCAACTTCTGGGAGGTGACGCCTCGGTACGACGAGATCCAGCCGTACGTGTTCGAGGCCGTGGACCGGGTTGCCCGCCGGGAGCGGGCGATCACCTTGGAAGGCTTCCCCTACTGCGCGATCCCGGGCTACGAGAAGTACATGATCGACTGGTCAGAGAACCAGTTCAAGATGCTGTACCGGGCGTTCGTGTTCGAGGACTACGAGAACTACATGGACTCGAACTCGCGGGTCAAGGACGCTCGGTGCTCGGGGTGCGCCTTTGACGAGGTGTGCGGCGGGGTCTATAAGGAGTACGCCGAGATGATCGGCTGGGACGAATTCCAGCCCGTCCCCGCGGGAGATTCCGAGGGCTCGTCCCCACGGGCTGGCACAGCTCCGACCCCGACTACCTTGACGGCGTAAGTCGTGCGGCTTATTACGCCGGCCGATGATGAGCTGTACGGACTGGCCAGCGCGGCGGGGAAGCTAGGCCGGGCCGATCGGCTGCTGGCCATGCTCGAACGGGAACACCTGGCGCGGCCGGGCGATGGCGAAGCGGCCGGGCGGTACGCGCTGGCGATGATGGCGGTGCTGCCTAGCGTCAACTTCGAACTGGCCGCGCACGCACCGTTCACCGCCGCGATCGACGCGTGGGGGCGGGTCCTCGCCATCGAGCCTGATCACTGGTTCGCCCGGTACGGCCGGGCCCGGCTGCAGACGTTGACCCCGGGCGGCTACGGCCTCGATTCCGCTGGTGCGGCCGATGAGCTCGCGTCGGCGCGGGCGGATCTGGATTTCCTGATCGACCTGCAGTCCGGGCTCGGGTACCAGCCGTACTTCGTCAGCACCCATGCGCTGGCGACGGTGCTGGACGGGCTTTGCGTGGAGTCGGCCCGGGTCGGCCGGCCTTCGCTGGCCGATGAGCTGGCGGCGTGCCCTCGGGTCAATGTGCGCCTGCCCGCTCTGGGCGCGGTGCTGTGCGAGCCGCTGGTCACCTTGTACGCGGGGTCGGCCGAACGGGAACGGCACGCGATCGGCGAGGTTGCCGCCGCGTTGTACGGGGACCAGGCCGCCGTCGCCGCGCTGCGTCGCTCCCTGCTTCAGTGCTGGCCCGGGAGGTGGGCGGGGGGTGAAGCGGGCGGGACCCCCCTGATCCCCCCGCAGCCGGCGCGGCGGTGAGGCGATGAGGCGGTGAGTATCCGGCGGGTGCTTTTTCTCGGGCTTGGCCACCTGTCCAACGGCGATATCAGCATCGCGGCCGACTTCGCGCGCCAGCTGCCTTCTGACCGCTTCGAGGTCGCGTTCGTCACGTCCGCTACCGCTGCGGCGTTCGTCCGGGCGACCGGCCTCGTCGTTCATCCCCTGGTGAGCCGCGACCCCGAGCGCAACCTGGACACCTTCGACCGGCTGGTGGCCGACTTCCGGCCCGACCTGTTCGTCGCGGCCGACGCCTACACGCTCTATTACTCCACCGCCTGGTCGGGCCTGTCCGTTCCGCTGCTGCGCGAGCGCTATGGCATCGCGCTCGCGAGCTTCGATCAGTACGACTACCTGGCCGCGGACTACGCCGTCGACTTCTACGGTGGCCACCGGACCCGGTTCCCGCGGCTGCTGGACGAGTGCGACCTGCTGATCCGCAACAGCCCGCTGAACCGTCCGGCGCCCAGCGACCCGGGAGTGATCGTGACTCGGATGGGCTGTGCCGGCGGCTCGTCGTCGCTACCGGTCTCGCGGCCGCACCGCGACCGGCCGACGGTCTTCCTCACGAACTCCCGCTGGGAGTCCGTGAACGTGGTGCACTCGCCGGCCATGGGCCAGCTGATGGCCGCCATGCCGCGAATCCTGCACAGCCACCTGGCCGCCCTGCAACGCCCGCTTCGCGTGGTCCACATCGGGCCGGAACGGTGGGACTTCCCGGTCGCCCCGCAGCTCGACTACCGGTACGCGACGGGACTGCCGCCGGACGAGTTCCACGCGCAGCTGACCGGAGCCGACCTGTACATCACCGGCAACGCCGTGTCGGTCACGCTGACGCAGGCGGTGCTCGCCGGGGTGCCGTGCCTGTTGCTCGACAACCACAAGATGCTCGACCTGTCTCGTCTGGCCAGGAACGGGTCCATCCCGGCCTGGCTGACCGAAGCCGCGCCCCAGCTGACCATCGCCTACCCGTTCCGGGTGTTCCCGTGGGGCTGGCACGACTTCCTGACGCCGGTGCTATCGGACAACCCGTACCTGGACTGCTTCCTGGCCGCCGGGGTGTTCGAGCGCCGCCGCGTGCTGGCCGCCATGACCCAGCTGCTCGACGATGCGACGGTGCGGGACCAGCTGGCCGAACGGCAAGCCGTCCTGCTCAAGCGCCTAGACGAGCTCCCGCCGGCCGGCGATGCGCTGGAGTCGGCTGAGTTCGCCCGCCCGGTTCGGGGCAGCCGCATTACTGAGGGAGCGTCATGACCGAACTGTGCTGCCCGCAGGGGGCCGATCCCCTGGAACCGTCGCTTCCTGTGATGCCGTTCGAGCAGGCGCATCCGCTGCAGCCGGCCCCGGTGCTGCGGGCGCTGGCCGAACGCGGCCCGATCCACCGGGTACGGACGCTGGTGGGCGACGAGGCGTGGCTGGTCACCGGATACGCGCAGATCCGATCGCTCTACAGCGGAGAATTGCTCGGCCGCTCGCACCCCAGGCCCGAGTGCGCGGCCCGGCTGACCGCCTCGGCGCTGTTCGGCGGGCGACCTCAGGAGAACTACGCCAGCGAGGACTCGGACCGGGCCTGGTTCAGGGACGTGCTGCACACCGTCATGTCGCCGGCGCCGCTGCGCGAGCTGCGCCCGTGGGTCGACGGGCTCGTCACCTCGCTGCTCGACGACCTCGCGGCCGCTCCGAGGCCGGCCGACCTGGTCGACCTGGTGGCCGTGCCGCTGCCGACCTTGGTGATCTGCAAGCTGCTCGGGTTGCCTACCAGCTACGTGACGCGGTGCCGGGAACTAGCCGAGGCGATCGCCTGTCCCGACGACGAGCAGAAGTCCAAGGCCGGCCTGACCGAAATGACGGACCTACTGCGGCAGGTCGCGACCAGCGGCGAAGCCGAGCCAGGCGGGCTGATCGCCAGGCTGCGTTCGAGTCCGTACCGGCTGCGCGCGCCGATCGTCGCGCACATCTGCTCGTCGCTGATGTTCACCGGTCATCACACCACGGTCGTGGCGATCGGGTACGCGGCGCTGCTGTTGCTGCTGCATCCTGACCAGCATCAGGTCGTGCTGGCCGACCCCGGCCGGCTGCCCGACCTGATCGAGGAGAGCCTGCGGATCGGCAACGTGGGCGTCAATACCGGCGGCGGCAACGGCATCCCCACCTACGCCCGCACGGACATCCAGATCGGCGATGTGTGCGTTAAGGCCGGCGATCTGGTCCTGCTGGATACCGGCGCCGGCAACCACGACGAGCAGGTCTTCGGCGACGCCTACCAGTTCGACATCGACCGGCCCGCCAATCCGCATCTGACCTTCGGTTACGGACGGCACTACTGCCCCGGCGCGGGCCTGGCCCGGATGGAACTGCAGGCTTTGCTTACCCAGCTCGTCCCCCGGTTCCCGACGATGCGGCTCGCCGCCGACCTCGCTGACCTGCGAGCCCACGACGATCAGATCACCGGCGGGCTGGTCGCGTTGCCGGTCACCTGGTGATGCCGTGACGACCCTCGGGCCGGCCAGAGTCAGCCGGACCGCGCTCGGAGTCGCGATGGTCCGGGCGATGGAAAGCCGCCGTCGCGACCGGCTCTTCTGCGACCCGTACGCCGCCGCGTTCCTCGCCGCCGCGCCCGAGGTCTTCGATCGAGCCGAACGGGGCGCGGTGGCCTGCCTGTCCGGCCTGTCAGCCGCGGGCACCGCGTTCTGGTCTCGGGCCGTGATCCGCACCCGGTTCTTCGACGACTACCTGGTCGACGCCGTCGGTGCGGGCATACGTCAGGTCGTGCTGCTCGCGGCCGGGCTGGACACCAGGGCGTTCCGGCTGAACTGGCCGGCCGACGTGCGGCTGTTCGAGCTGGACCTGCCCGAGGTGCTCGAATTCAAGCGGCAGGTACTGGCGTCGCGATCGGCCAGGCCGCGGTGCGACTACCGGCCGGTCCCTGGCGACCTGCGGGAAGACTGGGCAGCGCTGCTGACCGGAGCCGGCCTGCGGGCAAGCCAGCCGACCGCCTGGCTGCTCGAGGGGCTGCTCATCTACCTGTCGGCCGCGCAGGTCGGTCACCTGCTCGCCACGCTATGCGAGCTGTCGGCACCGGGCAGCCGGGTGGCGTTCGAGTCGGAGAACGCGGACGCCGAGGCACTGCGGCGGCAGGCGAGCGAGTTGCCCGCCCTGGCCGAGTACACCGACCTCTGGAAGGGCGGCCTGGCGGATCCAGGCAGCTGGCTGGCGGATCACGAGTGGCTGACGGAACTGCACGACCAGGTCGAAGCCGCAATCCGCTACGGCCGCTCCCCGGCCGGGTCGTCGCCCGGCGGTAGCGGGTTCCTCACGGCCACGCGCCGTTGACTTAGCCCCGCCTGCGAGCGCTTAGCCCCGCCTGCGAGCGCTTAGCCCTGGTTGCGACGGCTTAGCCCTGGTTGCGACGGCTTAGCCCTGGTTGGCGACGAATTTTGTCGGATTAGTCCTGGTTCTGCTGTCGCTAACCAGGGCTATGTCCGCGCAACCAGGGCTAAGTGACCAAGCAGAGCCGGAAAGCCTCCGGGTCGCGTCGTCTACGGATCGCTTAACGCAGCGCAGGGCCCCAGGTCACGTCGTCGCGGAGGCGGGCCTTGAGTAGCTTGCCGCCTGCGTTGCGCGGCAGCGGGCCGGGCACGATAGCGAGGAACTGCGGCACCTTGAAGTCGGCCAGCCGCTCCCGGCAGTGCGCGATCACCTGATCGGTGTCGATGTCCTGGCCCTCGATCGGGACCAGGACCGCGCCGACCTTCTCGCCCATCACGTCGTCGGGAACCGCGATCACCGCCGCCTCCGCGACCCCGGGCGCGGTGGCCAGCGCGTCTTCCACCTCCACGCTGGAGACGTTCTCGCCGCCCCGGTTGATGATGTCCTTCAGCCGGTCCACGATGTGCACCCGGCCGTCGTCATCTACGCGGACCACGTCGCCGGTGCGCAGCCATCCGTCCGCGAAGGCGTTCGCGGTCGCCTCTGGCCGCTGCCAGTACCCGGCCAGCACGTTCGGGCCGCGCGCCAGGAGTTCCCCGACAGCAGGGTCGTCGCCGGTGGAGTCCACGGCCAGGTCGACGACCGGCACCGCGTAGCCCACCGAGTCGGCGTGCTCGACGGCGTCGGTGTCGGGCAGCGACGTCATCAGCGAGGCGGACTCGGTCATGCCGTAGCCGTTCGACACCTGGCTGGAGCTGAAAGCGCTCTTCAGCGCCAGCACCAGCGACGGAGCAATCGGCGCGCCCCCGTAGCCGACCCAGCGCACCCCGGTCGTGTCCGCGTCCGCGAATTTGGGATGGCGGAGCATCAGAGCGTAGACCGCGGGCACGGTGACCAGGAACGAGATCCGCTCCGCAGGCAGCGCCTCGATCAAGGCCGTCAGGTCAAGGGCAGGCAAGATCACCGCCGCGCCGCCGACGTAAGCCGCGACTATGAGCTGTGAGTTGCAGCCGGTGACGTGAAACAGCGGCACCGAGATAAGCGTGCGCAGTTCCGAGCCGTCCGAGCCCGACCCGCCTCCGGCTTCCAGGCCAAGAGCCCGCGCCATGCTTTCCGCATTAGACAAGAAGGCATGATGGGAAGTCGGGACCCCCTTCGGCCGCCCCGTCGTGCCCGAGGTATAGAAAATGGCGGCCGCGTCCTCTGGGCCGGCGGCGGCGACCTCGACCGGATCGCCGTCCGGCAGCGGCGCCTCAGGAGCGAGGTCGATGGCCGCCCCCGAGTCGGTCAGCGCGAACTCGACTTCTGGCGGTGCCCAGCGGGTGTTGACCGCGACGGCGATCCCGCCCGCCATCAGCGTTCCCCAGAACGCGAGCACCCAGTTCGCACCGGCCGGATAACGCACCGCTACGCGATCCCCCGGCCGCAGCCCGGCCGCGCGCATCCCGCCGGCCACCCGCGCCGCCGCGTCCCACAGCTGCCGGTAGGTCAGCCGGCGCCCGCCGATCTCGACGAGCGCCTCGCCCTCCGGGTGAGCGTCTACCTGCGCCTTCAGCATCGCGAGCAGCGACTCAGGCAACCCGTCGTACCGCGCCACCCCGTCCGCGCCACGCGATACGCCTTCGAGGGGAAACGGATAAGCCGCGGTACGCGGAACAAGCGTGATCGCCATGTCTTACTCCTGTCTCACTTGATGTGCGGCCCGGCGATCATCTGCGCCGAGCCCGAACTAGAGATGCTTGGCTCTCAGTGAGTCGCGCCTGGTGCATTCACCCACCGCCGGATGCGCGGATCCCAGACGGCGCTCGGTGCGGCGTTGGTCGCGAGGGCATCAGCGAAGTCAGTAGTCGCCTGCACGACAGGCAGGAAGCCCGTTGGCAGCTGACGCCCGGCATTGCCGATACTTGCGCGATACGTGTTGTAGGTGCGGGCTCGAAGGTCTGCGATGTTGCCGACAATGCTGGACAAGGGGATGAGCGGCGTTCGACGAAATCGAGTTGTGGCGAGCAGTGCTCGTCGTGCAACGCGATGCGTGATGGTGTGGTTGCCAGTGAGTATGTAGATGTCGGCATAGTCCCGGACGCGAGTATTGGCCGGACCCAGAGCAATGGCGGTCGCAATCTTTTCGGCAAGGACGGTCTCAACGGGATAGCCGAGCACGCGCACCGGTGGCAGGTCGGGGCGAAGTGACGGGATTCTGACTGACACCGGCGACGGCGTGACCGGGTCACCGAAGTTAGCGTCGAGACGGAACTTGACGCGCGCGGTGGCGATCGCGCAATCCATCGTGATCCGTACGCCTGCGTATAGGGCCTGATCGCGGATAGTTTGGGAGTTCGTGGTCAGGTGCAGATAGTCAACGCCATCGTTCATCGGTAGCTGGGCTATCTCGGTCACCAGCGACCTTACCGTTTCTGCGTCATTAGAGATCGAACGGACCAGGGCATCGAGGTCAGCTGTGGGACGGCGGGATTGGTAAGCGGCTAGCAACATGCCGCCCTTGACGACGAAGTCGCTGGCATGCCGTGACTCACTTAACCGGGCCAGCCAGCGCTCGACGACGTATAGGGTAAGCAGTTCTTGCGTTCCGCGCCGTTCAACTCTCGCCACGTTCTGCAGATCAAGGTACGCCCGGCCGGCATCGGTGGCGCGTGTTGGCCGAGTCATCCAGCGCTCGCGATTTCGACGGCGTGCAGGACGGGTCCCTCAACTCCGAGAGCAGCTGCGACCTGGACTAGCTCCACCGGGCTAGCGTCACGGCTACGCAGATACCGGTGGAGCGCGGTGAACGCTTGCGGCTCGCCGATCCGATGACGGAGCCGCATCAAGTCCACGACGGTGCGCGCAGGATTGTAGATCCTGACAGATTCCCCCGGCGCGGCATCTATTCGTGTCAGACCGAGTTCGAAAGTCGATGGTTCGAACCGGTACGCGGTCGTCGGCGGGAAGGAGATACGAGGAGCACGACTCGGCCGGGACACCGCGATCTGAACGGTCGGCGGGATCTCGTCTGTCAAGTCGTGCACTGCGGCCGCCGATAGCAGGCAGACGATGGCGCAGGGGCTGCGATAGGTGACCGCTAGGAAGTCGGGAAAACTAGCCGCCGGGGCAGTCGCATGGCGGAACACTCCACGAGACAACTCGATTATGAGACCTGTCTCCCGGGCGTCATACAGGTCACGCGGATGTATGCCGCTTGCCCGCGCCGTGCCCGTAGTGAAGGTCGGCGGAAGATCAGCGATAGCCATCATGGATAGAAGTGTATCACGATCCTACGAGTCGTGTGACAATTTAATCCCAGCCTCCGCCGATCTCTGACCAAGCCGACCAACTCGTCATCGAAATTTTCCTAGCCGTCACAGTTGGCCAATCAGGTCGCGGATGTCCGCCGAACTGCCCAGAATCGCCTCGGTCCCGACGCCAGAACGATGCCCTTCGAACCGGAGGGTGGCCTGGTGCAGGATCTGGTAGAACCGCGACCGCTGGGCGGCCCCTAGCGTCGACGGCAGCCGTCCGTAGGTTTCCCAGAAGGCGTCCCGCTCGGTGCCAGGCTTCTGGCTCACCCGGAAGATGGCGAAGTCCGCCGCCGGGTCACCCCAGGACGCCCGGTCGCAGTCGCACAGGCCGGTGACGACCGGCTCGGACGCGGTAGGCGAGATCATGACGTTGGTCATCCAGAGATCACCGTGCAGCAGCCGAGGTTCGGTGATCTCATCGAACACGTCGGCTTGCTTGGCCGCCAGGGCAATGGTCTCCCGAATGTCGCTCGCGTCGAGCCCGGCCTGGTCCGTGGCGGCGGCAACGTCCTCGAGCGAAGCCTGGAACGCCTCGCTCCAGCACGAGTACCTGGACCCGGCCACCCAGCCGAAGCTCTCGCCCCTGACGTCGTGGATGCGCCGGCTGAGGGTTCCCAACTGCGCGAAGAACGGAGCCCACTCCGGCCTCGGATAATCGGGAAGCCGATCGGGTGCGGTCACGCCATCCAGCAGCGTCTGGAAGAGATAGTCGCGCCCGATGATCTCGCGCGTGAAGTCGATCATGAGAGTCCGGGGCATGAGCGCCGCGATCGGAGCGAGATAGGGCACGCTGGCGTGTTCATTGCGCATGAGGCTGCGTTCGGCGCGCGATTGCCTCGCGGGTTCGGGAGCGACCCGCAAGATGACGGTGCCGTCATCGCCGAGATCGACCCGGTAGGTGTTGTTGTAAGAGCCGAGGCCCAGCTCGACCGCCGATACCGGCTCGGCCCGGTCGCCGAAGGCGCGACGGCACATCGCGAGCACCTGGTCCTCGGTGACGGGCTGCTGGAACGCATCCGGGTCGCGGTGAACGGGCCGGAACTCCACAGACGCGACTCCCTCTCAGTTCGCAATGCCGGATGAATCATCCCAGCTATCGACGGAAGGTGTCATCTTGACGAGCTCGGGTTCGGCTGCCGGGACCACGGCGAAAGGGGCTAGGGCAGGCGCAGGAGCGCTAGCTAGGTTGCGCGTGCCCAGATCAAACAGGCCCGCCGATGCTTTGCGATCATCGCCGACGCGCTGGGCGAAGCGGGAGCGACCCTCGACGACGTCGTCCGCACCCGCATGTTCCTCACCTGCGCTGACGACTCCACGGCCGTGGGTGCCGTCCACGGCGAACTTCTTCAGCGAGCGCGCCCCGTCGCCACGATGGTGATAGTCGCCGGCCTCCTCGACCCGAGATGGAAAGTCGAAATCGAAGCCGAGGCACAACTCCCCGCCGGTTAGCGGGCTGGCGACGGATGGTGACGCAGCTGCGCGACTATCGTCGAAGCCCAGTCGCGGACCTGACCGGGATCACGCCAGTCACCGGACTGCTTCTTGGCCATCGCGCTGGCCGGGAACCCTTTCGCATCCGGCGCCAGCCTGCCGCCGAACGTCGCGTGGCCTCGCGCATCGACCTTGGCCATCAGCGCCCGGACGCCCTTCACCGGCGGGATGTCCCGCTGGACGGCGGAGTCGTCGAGCGGGCCGCTGGAGAAGAAGTAGGTCGGCCGCTCCCGCAACAGCCCGACGTGCCGCTTCACGAATCGCCTGGCGTCGGAGTGCCAGCGGAGTGCGTACAAGGCACCGCCGACGATGACCACGTCGTAACCGTCGAGCGATCCGACCCGGTCCGCGCTGAGCACGTCGACGTCGAGACCGTCCTGGCGCAGGTCATCGGCGATCATCCGGGCAAGTCCCTCGGTTCCGCCGCGCTTCGATCCGAATGTAATCAGCGCACGCATCGGATGCCTCCCTTCATCGCGGCCAGCTCTCAAGCGGCCAGCTCTCTATCCACCATGCAAGCAGCCAGCCGAAAGTCCCGGCACGGCCGAACGGGCCACCGCGCCGGGACCTAAGCCACCTACCAGCTGGCGGTCCGAAGGGATACGTCCGCAACGTAAGCGATCCTGATGCCCCTCTTATGCAGGTGCTCGATCACGCAGAAGATCACCGATGGCCGTGGCGCGAACCAGGCCGGCCCGGTGCGGCAAGATCGTTGGCTGCCTGACCGAAGGCAACTCGATCCGAGCTACCTGCCGCCTGACCGGCGCGGCCAAGGGCACTGTCTCCCGTCTGGTCGCTGACTGAGGTCGCCGGACTGCTCGACTAACTTCGACCAGTCGGCATGCTCGCTGCGCCGGTCATCCGGACACTACCGTCAGGCAGGTGAAAGCAGTCGGTCCGCAGCGTCGGACGGTGCCACATGCAGTACGGTGCGGGAGGTTTCCCATCCCGGTGTGCCGCCACCGATGGCATGTATAGCCGTACGAACGACGCATAGCGCTTTCGTTGCCGCTTGCGCAGGATCCTCAGCGTCAACACACATGGCCACCGTGACGTGCTCGTCCCCGATGGCTGCGGTCACATCCATGTCCTCGACCACCGGATCTGATGCGTCTAGCTCAAAGAGTTCATCGGCTAGCGCGCTCAACCGCGCATCATCAAGCGGGCCGCTAGCGTGGAGCTCCAACTCTGCATAGAACTTCACTCCGGGTCCTCCTCCTGGTCGTCCTTCTTGTCCCAGCAGGTGTCGCGTGAGAGCTTGTGACGGAGGTTCAGTTCATACCGTGCCCCGGATGGGCTCAGATGAACCGTCTTCCAGCATTTGCACTCACCTGGACACCAGAG
>DATNFM010000055.1:0-22446 GCA_035606435.1 Streptosporangiaceae bacterium
TGGTGGAGGCGGGTCCGATGCGGCCCCGGGGATGGCGGCTGGCGGTGTGCCTGCCCGGCTCCGGCGGCTTGCCCGGCTCCGGCGGCTTGACCGCCTCCGGCGGCTTGCCCGGCTCCGGCGACGGGGGCGGTCGATGATCAGGCTGCTGCTCGCCGACGATCAGGAGCTGATCAGGACCGCTTTGGCCGCCCTGCTCGGCCTGCAATCCGACTTCGAGGTGGTGGCCGCGGTCGGCCGGGGTGACGAGGTGGTCGCTGCCGCCAAAGCGAACGAGGCCGACGTCGCGCTGCTCGACATCGAGATGCCGGGGATCGACGGCCTGGCCGCGGCGGCGGTCCTGGCCAAGGAACTGCCCCGGTGCCGCTCCCTGATCCTGACGACGTTCGGCCGGCCCGGCTATCTGCGCCGGGCGTTCGAGTCCGGCGCGTCCGGGTTCGTGGTCAAGGATGCTCCGGCTGAGCAGCTAGCCGATGCGATCAGGCGGGTCGCGGCCGGGGAGCGAGTCGTCGACCCGGCCCTGGCCGCGGCGACGCTCGCGAGCGGTGCCTCCCCGCTCACCGCGCGGGAGCGGGACGTGCTGGTAGCGGCGCGTCCAGGCGCGACGATCGCCGAGATCGCGGAGAAGCTGTTCCTGTCCGAAGGCACGGTGCGTAACTACCTGTCTTCCGCGATCGCGAAGGCCGGAGCGCGCAACCGGGCCGAGGCGGTGCGGACAGCGGACGAGCAGGGCTGGCTGTAAGGGCCTCGCCTGCCTGTTGGGCTCGACTGGCAGCTGGGCTCGGCTGGCTGGAGGGTTCGGCTGGCAGCTGGGCTCGGCTGGCTGGAGGGTTCGGCTGGCTGCTGGGCTGCCCGCGCCACTACCGCGAAGAGTTAGCCGCCCGGCCGCCGAAAGGCCTCCGCGATCATGCAATGCCGTTCAGCTTAAGCTGATCTTGGAAGGCGGGACGGACGGCCCGATGCCGGACCGGCACGTACGTGCCTTGGGTCAGCGGCGCACTGGGCGGCAACCTCGGGCTCCTGGCTTCCACTTACCACCCGCTCGTGCTCACTTCCCACCCGTTGCGCTAACTACCCATTCGTTGCGCTGTCGATTTGTCGGCTATAGGCCGATTCGCGACCGCGCAATCGTAGGGAAGTCAGCGCAACGGGTGGGAAGTGCGGTCCAGCCGACCGGAAATGCGGTCAAGGACGCGCAAGCTAAACGGCTGATCATGAAACCCGGTCCCATTTGCCGGATTTTTAGTGAATACTTGCCGTTTCAAGAAGAGTTAGCCGCGCGTTTCGGTCCGTCATTTTCCGCGGCAAACTCTTCGTTCAGCTGAAACCCAGCTTCGAGCGCGCCCGCTTCGACGCCGTGCGTCCCCGTGGGCCCGGTCCTTCCGTCTGTCATGGGACTGGCGTGAGGCTGGCTCAAGGGCGCCGCGCGGGGGCCGGGCGCGGCCCCAAGGCCTGGCCCCTGTCCAGTCTGGCCATTGTCACACGCGACGTACTTGCCCGACAATGAGTCTTCAGGCGTTCGGGGGGAGGTTTTATATTACATGTCGGATATGCAAGCCGCGCCGCCGGCCGGGCCGACGGGGTCGGGCGATCCGGGCAGCCCGGACTTCGATGCCGTCGTGATCGGTGCCGGGTTCGCCGGCCTCTACATGGTCTACCGGTTGCGTGAACTCGGCTTTTCCGTCCGGGGGCTCGAAGCCGGCTCCGGAGTCGGCGGCACCTGGTACTGGAACCGGTATCCAGGCGCCCGCTGCGATTCGGAGTCGATGTACTACTCGTACTCGTTCCTGCCGGAGTTCGAGCAGGAGTGGCCGCTCATCGACCGCTATCCGACCCAGCCGGTGATCCTGCGCTACCTGGAGGCGGTCGCCGACCATCTGAACCTGCTCAAGGACTTCACGTTCGGCACCCGCGTCACCGGCCTGACCTGGGACGATGAGACTGGCCTCTGGACGGTGCGATCGGCTGGCGGTCCGGTCGCGACGGCCAGGATCGTCGTCACCGCCGTCGGGGCCCTGTCCGCCGCCAACGTCCCGCAGTTCCCCGGTGCGGAGGACTTCGCCGGCGAGCAGTACTCGACTGCCCGCTGGCCGCACACCCCGCCCTCGTTCGCCGGCCAGCGGGTCGGCCTGATCGGCACCGGCTCCTCTGGCGTCCAGGTGCTGCCCGAACTCGCGAAGCAAGCCCGCACGGTGACCGTCTTCCAGCGCACCGCCCAGTTCGTCACGCCCGCCCGGCAAGGCCCGCTCGACCCGCGGCTGGTCGCGCTCTGGAAGGCGAACTACCAGGAGATCCGCCGCCGCACGAAGCTCACCCCCGGCGGGATCCCGATCCCCGAGACGCGCCACGCCGCCCGCGACCTTACCGAGGCCGAGCGCACCGCCGTCTGCGAGGAGGCCTGGCGGCGCGGCGGAATCTGGTTCCTGGACGGCACGTTCACCGACGCGGTCACCGATCTGGCGTCGAACCAGGTGGTGGCCGAATTCGTCCGCTCGAAGATCTCAGAAATCGTCCGCGATCAGGAGGTCGCGGAAAAGCTAAAGCCGCGGGGCTATCCCTGGGGAACAAAAAGAGTTCCTATAGGCACAAATTATTACGAGAGTTTCAACCTACCGAACGTGAGGCTGGTCGACCTTCGATCCGATCCGATCGATCGCGTCACCCGGTCAGGAATCAGGACCGGCTCTGGCGAGCACGAACTCGACGCGATCGTCTACGCGACCGGCTTCGATGCGCTGACCGGATCGATCCTCGCCCTGAACGCCACCGGCCGCTCCCGCAGCGCCCTAGCCGACGCGTGGTCCGGCGGGCCACACACCTACCTGGGGCTGATGGTCCCGGGCTTCCCTAACCTGTTCACGATCACGGGGCCTGGCAGTCCCGGGGTGCTGACCAACGTGCCGGTCGCGATCGAACAGCACGTGGAGTGGATCGCGGACGCGGTGGTCTACCTGCGCGACCGGGGCTTCGCGGCGATGGAGGCCACACTGGATGCGGCGGCCGAATGGACGGCGCACGTCCAGGAGGTGGCCGGCGCGACGCTGTTTCCGACGGCCGACAGCTGGTACATGGGTGCCAACATCCCTGGCAAGCCGCGAGTGTTCCTGCCGTATCTGGGCGGGCTCGGCGTCTACCGGAAGAAGTGTGACGCGGTCGCGGCCGATGGTTACCGCGGCTTCGCCTTCGAACCCGCCGTCCCGGCTGAACCTGCGGTCCCGGCCGAACCTGCGGTCCCGGCTGAACCCTCCGTCCTGGCCGCCCCCTCCGCTTCTCCCGCTCCTTCCGCCTCCTCCGTCCCGGAGGTCGTCAGTGGCGCCGGATGAAGCCGGGGAACTTCGGGTCGCGGTACCTGGCGGCTCGATCCCGGTCCGGATCCTGACCTCGGCGGAGCCGGGCCCGCGCGCCGCCATCGTGTACTTCCACGGCGGCGGCTGGGTGCACGGCGGCCTGGACGAGTCCGAGCCGGTCGCCCGGGCCTTGGCCGACCACAGCGGGTGCCTGGTCGTCTCCGTGGGCTACCGTCTCGCACCGGCTTACCGCTATCCGACGGCTATCGAAGACGCCTGGTCGGCCGTGCTCTGGGTCGACTCTCACCTGGAGGAAATCGCTGGCGGGCGGCTGCCGCTGATCGTCGCGGGGGAGGACGCGGGTGGCAACCTCGCCGCCGTCGTAGCCCGCCGGGCCGCCTCCGGCGGCCCGGCGGTCGCCCTGCAGATCCTCATCGGCCCGATCACCGACGCCGACTTCGACTCGCTCTCCTACCTCGACCCCGCCAGCCAGTCGCACGTCGACCGCGACACGATGATCTCCTGCTGGGACCAGTACGCTCCGGACCTCAACTCCCGCTCCGACCCGGACGCCTCGCCCCTCCAGACGGTCTTCCTATCCGGTCTCCCGCCGGCCGTCATCCTGACCGCCGAGCACGACGTCCTGCGCGACGACGGCGAGCTCTATGCGACGCGTCTGGTCCAGGCCGGCGTCGAGGTCGAGCACCGCCGCTTCGCCGGCCAGCAACACGGCTTTTTCAGCCGCCCCGACCCGGCCCAGTCCGCGAGCCGAGACGGACTCGATTACGTGGCCGCCGCAGTCGCCCGCCGCCTCGCCCAGCCCAAGGCCCCCCGACGATGAACAGCAGCGTTGACCCCGGGACGCTGACTTGGCCCGGATTACGGACGTCTTAGCCCTGATTGCGCGGTCTTAGCCCGGGTTACGGACACCGAAACCGGAATAAACCCGGCATTATTTCGCGCTAACCCGGGCTAAGGCGTCCTAATCAGGGCTAAGACGTCCTAACCCGGGCTAAGAGGTCCGCAACCCGGGTTAGTCATACGTAACTCGTAGCCCGGCAACGCCAGCGGACCGGTCAGACTGCCCATTCCGGGCATCGGCCCACGCGCCTGAGCGGGCGATGCCCGGTCCTCCCGGAACCATGTTCACGGCCGGCGCGGGGGCCGCCCGCAAAGTACGCACTAGCCTCACAAACTCAGGTCGATTACGTAGCCGCCGCGGTCGCCCGCCACCTTGCCGGCCCAACGCCCCCAGGATGAACAGCAGCGTTGACCCCGGGACGTTGCTTGGACAGCAGTTCTGGGTCAGAGCTGTCGTGACCTCCCGGGGACGAGCAGCAGCGTTGACCCCCGGCTGCTGTAACTCGCTCAGTGAAACACCGAGCCGCCGTCCACATTGATCGACTGCCCCGTCATCGAGGTCATTACCGCGAGAAACACGACCGCCGCCCCGATCTCCCGTGCATCCTGCGCCCGCTTGATGAGCTGCCAGTCGCTCACCATCTTGTCGGCTGGAATCTCCCAGGCCGCGGCCACGTCGGCGATCATCGGCGTTCGCACCACGCCGGGGCAGACCGCGTTCACGCGGATCCCGTGCTCGGCGACCTCCTTGGCCAGCGACTGCGTGAACCCGATCACGGCGAACTTCGACGCCGAATAGTGCGCTGCGGTCGCCACGCCGTCCTTGCCCGCCGCCGACGAGATGTTGATGATCGCGCCAGAACCGGCCGCGATCATCTGTGGCAGCACCGCCTTCGTCACCAGGAACGTCCCCCGGGCGTTCACGCCCATGATCTTGTCCCAGTCCGCGACCGGCAGATCGACCACCGAGGAGATGCTGAGCACTCCGGCCACGTTGACCAGGATGTCGATCGGCTCGCCCGACGCCGTGACCGAGCCGATCAGCTGGTCGACCGAGGCCGGATCGGACACGTCGACCTGCGCGGCTCGACCGCGAGCGTCCTCGGGCAGGCCCGCGATCGTCTGCTCCGCACCCGCTGCGTCGAGGTCGGCGGCGATGACCCGGGCCCCGGCGGCGGCCAGCTCCTCCGCGACACCCCGCCCGATCCCGCGGCCGGCCCCGGTCACCAGCGCCGTCCGTCCCGCCAGCGGCCGCCCGTGCCCCCAGGGCGACTCAAAAGGAAAGATCTCAGCTTCCATTAGTGTCCACCCCTTTGCTCGGTACCCTCCTGGACGGCAGCCTGGAGCAGGTCCACGGCGAGCTGCTGTGACCCGAAGTCCTCTCTCGGCTCAAGAACGACCGCTACCGCCCCGTATCCTGGCGCGGCGAACACTGCGGCCGCGTACCCTGGCCCGCCTCCGCCATGTCCAATGACGAGCCCGATCGAATGGCCGGGGTCGGCCATCACGCCGAGCCCATAGCTCGGACGTACGAACAGTCCGCCGGTGTCGACGTCGAGCGTCACCAGGTTGGCCGGGTCCGTGAACGCGGGCGGCGGCTTGCTCCAGAACTGATGCAGCTCCCGAGCCGTGGTCACCACGGTCCGGTGCCCGACCCAGCCGGGATGGTAACGGCCGGCGACCGGCAGTGGACCGTCGCCAATAAGCGCACTGCGGGCTGGTACGGCGCGGCTTAGATCGGCCAAGCGCTCGGCTACCGTCGCGGTCGCGAAGCCGAGGCCGGGCAGGAACGACGCCAGGCCACCGTGCCGGTCGAGGACCTGGCGAAGCAGCAGGTAGCCGGTGTTGGAGTAAGCCCAGCCCAGTCCAGGGCCGGCGGGTTCTGGGCTGCCGCCCAGCACCCGCCGCAGAAACTCCTCATCGCCCCACGGCTCGGACGGCGACCGTCGAACGGCCTGGTGGTACTCGGCCAGCCCTCCGTAGTCGCGAACCCCGGCCGTGTGCGTCATCAGCTGCCGCAGTGTCGGCCGCCCGATCCGATCGTCGGGCAGTGCCGCGTCAAGGTCGATCTCTCCAGCCTCAGCCAGGTGCAGCAGCGCCGCACAGATCAACGGCTTCGTGAGGCTGTAGATCACGAACGGCGCGTCGATGTCGCCCGCCTGCCAGACCAGGTCCCCGGCGGTCACCAGCGCCGCCCCGCTCAGCCCGCTCCGCGCCAGCACGTCGTCCGGCCGGGTCCCAGCCGGTCCAGGGCGCTGGTCTAGATTCTTCCTGACCATAGGAGAACGCTAGTGAAGCTCATGTACGCCCTGTGGGGCCCCGGCCTCGATTCGGCTCTGCGCACCCCAGACCTGCGCGAGTCCCTCCGCGCGTCCGGAGCGACCAGGCTCCAGGTGAATGTCGACGACGCCGACGTCGAACCGGCCAAGCTCCGCATCACCACGTTCGATAAGCCGGTCTCAGCCGTGGCTAGTCTCTGGACAGAGAACGACCCGGCCAGGCTCTCCGAGTTGCTGGCCGCCGTAGCCGATCGCATTGCCGGCTGGGAGGTCGAAGAGCGCGCGCCGCTTGTCCCTCCGCCCACCCCGGACGGCGAGCGCTGCCCGGCCATGTCCCAGATGGGCTTCCTGCGCATTCCGCCAGCCCTGACTCCAGAGCAGTGGCTGCACAACTGGCAGGGCCTGCACACCACCGTGGCGATCGAGACCCAGGCGACCTTCGGCTACCTCCAGAACCGCGTCCTGCGGCCGGTCCACGGCACCGAGCAGGTCGACGCCCTGGTCGAGGAACTGTTCCCGATGGAGGCGATGACCGACGTGCACGCCTTCTACGGCAGCGGCGGCGACGACGCCGAGTTGCAGCGCCGCCTCACGTTGATGATCGAGAGCGTCACCCGCTTCGGCGCGCACGAGAACCTGGACATCCTTCCGACCAGCCGCTACGTCTACGAACTGGCATCGTGATGGCCCGCCACCGCTTCCTCTGCCCGCTTCGCTGGGCCGACGTCGACGTCTACGGCGTGATCAACAACGTGGCTATCGTCCGGTACCTGGAAGAGGCGCGAGTCGACCTCCTGGGCCGCATGCCGCCCAGTGAGCGAGACAGTTTCCTGCGCCGGGGCTCGGTCGTCGTCCGGCACGAGATCGACTACAAGCACACCCTGCTGCACCGTCGTGACCCAGTGGAGATCGAGACCTGGATCAGCAACGTGCGAGCCTCCACGGTGACGATCAGCTACCTGGTCAAGGACTCCGACCGGCTCTACGCATCCGCCCGCACCGTGCTGGCGCCCTTCGACTACAAGGCAAAGCGTCCCCGCCGCCTCACCGAAGCCGAGTCCGCTTTCTTCACCCAGTACCTCGAGGTGCAATAGCGTCGGCGCCACCCAGGACGCGGCCACGGGGACCTGATGCTCCGGGTCCGGCTTAGCGCGGAAGACCTCAGGCGTATCCGCATCACGCCAGCGCGCGGCCAGTACGCGGAAACCATCGCGGCGGCGCAGTTGGTCCGCACGGGGCGACCGAGCCCGCTGTTTAGTCCCTGGCGGCAAAAACTCGCGGGCCGCCTCGGCCCAGAGTTGCGTCCACTGGCCGCCATTCATCCGGTTGGGCACCCTGGACTGGATGTCGTCTCGATCGCCGGAGACAAGCACGTCGCCGACAAGGATGAACTCCTCGACGGCATGGTCGACGTGGTCATCGGCGAGTTCGCGCAAGCCGAACCCAGCCAGAGCTGGAAGGACCGCATCCGCCAGCGCATCCTGGCGGCCCGCCGGGCGATCCTGCGCCACCCCTGGGCGCGCCAGGCCATCGAGACGCGCACTAACCGCACCCCGGCCGTCCTGCACTACATGGATTCGCTGGCCGGCGAGTTCCGCGCGGGCGGCTTCTCCGCCGACCTCACCCACCACGTCATGCACGCGCTCGGCAACCGCATCTGGGGCTTCAGCCCCGAACTCTTCGACGAGTCCCGTCCAGACGACGCAAAGGACCAGCCCCCGCCCGACCCGCAGGCCCAGGAGGCCCTGGCCCGCGAGTTCGCCGTCCGCTACCCGAACATCCTGGCCATCGCGATGGCCGCCACCGAGGGCGACCTCTCACGCGTCGGCGGCGGCTGCGACGAGCAGTTCGAGTTCGAGTTCGCCCTCGATCTCCTCCTGGACGGAGCCGAACGACTCCACCGCCAGAACTGGCACTCCCACGAGCCGGTTGTTAACGCTAACAAACCAAACCCCGATTAAGCAGAAAACTACCTAGGGGTTCCGGCACTCAGCCCTATCACCAGCGTCGGCGGAAGAATCCCGCGGCCCGCGCCCGAATCTGCCACGACGACTCGGCCAGCCTCGCGCCCTCTCATCCGGCGGCGCCCGCGGATGTGGGGCATCAGCGAGTTGAGGGGTAGCTATCACGGGGTCCGACTGGTCCTCCGTTTCACCAGCATGGGCGGGACGATCCTGTTACCTTCGTCCCACTGTTCGCACTGATCTCAATTGACCCGTCAGTCCCAATCGATCAGCCATACTCACCTCCTGAAACCCGGTGAATCTGCGGATTCACCCGTGAAAAACCCGGTGAAACGGCATATTCATCCGGTTAGGCTTTACGAAATAGTCGTAAATGTCGGTTATAGGGGATTGCGGAAGGCGGTTGGTCGGCAGGCTGTCACTGGTCGCGCCCGGTATGGAACTCTTCGTCACACAAGGTTGGGGTAACGGCGCCAAGTGCGCACCGAGGCTCGCGCGGGCCAGTGGGGGCCTCAAGCGCGCAGGTTCGCGATGCTGCTCAGTGCGATCGTGCTCGGCGAGCCAGCCGCTGAAGCTGCGCACCGAGTTGGCCAGCCTCTCATTTGCCGCACGGTCGGCCATTATGCCCAGGCCCGGCTGGCCGGGCACTGCGTCCTGGGCCTGCGGTCCGAGGGGACGCTGGCTGACCGAGGCCTGCGGGGTAGGTCACATCGGCGAGTTGAGGAGACGTTATCTCGGGGGGCCGACGCTTTGGCGTTTGACCAGCGTGGGCGGGATGATCCTGCGGTCGCCTAGGCGGCGGCCGGCGCGGATCTGGGCGATCAGCAAGTCGAGGCTTGCGGCCGCCACTCCGTCGAAGTCCGGGCGGATAGTGGTCAGCGGCGGTATGAAATACGCCGCCTCGGGCACGTCGTCGAAGCCGACCACGCTGACGTCCTCGGGTACCCGCTGGCCCTTTTCGTGCAGCGCGCGAAGTATCCCGAGGGCGAGATGGTCGTTGGCCGCGAAGATCGCGGTCACGTCGTTCATCCTGGCCAGGATCTGCCCTGCCTTGTAGCCGGACGCCGCCGACCAGTCACCCGGCATGACCGGAGGCACATCGGCGCCGGCGTCGACCAGGGCCTGCTGCCAGCCGGCGATCCGGCCCTGGCTGTCGAACCAGTTGCCAGGACCCGACACGTGCCAGACCGTCCGGTGACCGGCTTCGAGCAGGTGGGTGGTGGCGGCCCGGGCACCGGCCTCCTGGTCGACCGTCACCAGCTCCGTCGGCCGCCGCGGGTCGCCGTCGACATTGACCAGCGGGATGTCGTCGGGCAGATCATCGAGGGCGTCGTTGGCCGAATCGACCGGCATGATGACGACCAGGCCGGCCACGCGCTGATCAAGCAGGCGGCCGATCGCGTCGGAGACCGGCTTGCGGTCCAGGGTGCGGACGCTCTCGACGTTGACGGTGAACCCGTGCCGCAGCGCCGCCTCGGCCAGGGCCGTCACCATCGACGCGGGTCCGAAGAGCGTCGAGGATCGCGAGACGAAGCCGATGACCTGAGAGGTCCCGGTGGCGAGCATCCGGGCCGCCCGGTTGGGCCGGTAGCCGAGTTCCTCGATCGCCGCCTGGACCCGGATGCGGGTCCGAGTACGGACATTCGGGTGGCCGTTAAGCACCCGCGACACCGTCTGGTGTGAAACTCCGGCCAGCTTGGCGACGTCCGTCATCGCCGGCTCGCGGACGGGCTTGACCACGTGCATCCTCACTCGGGCGCCATCTGGGCAGTTCAGGCTGCACACCACTGTAACCGTGCAGGCCATCAGAACTGATAAGGGTCCTTACAGGTCGTGGCGGTGTCCCGGCCGGCCGTGTCGGAAATTCCCGGCTGGCGGGTGGCGCGGTGCAATCCCGCGCGCCGCCCTGTTCCCCGAGCCATCAAATATGAACGCTAACAGTTACGCAACAGGTCCCATGGCAGCTCATTGACGGTTGACCTCAAACGTCTGTCCAGTATCACCGGATATATCTAACTGTTTTATCCCACCAAACTAGTCCAGATCCACGCTCTGTGATCGAACGGGTATTGACGGACCTAAAAGTTAGCGCTAACAATTAGCGCACCCGCTCCGCACATACGGCGCCTGGAGACTATGTGGCGACCAACCCCGAGCACGGCGAAGTCTGGTTCCTGACCGGCAGTCAGGGCCTGTACGGCGAGGAGACGCTGCGGCAGGTCGCCGCGCAGTCGCAGCAGATCGCGCAGGCACTGGGCGCCGCCGAAGGACTTCGCGCTCGAGTGACCTGGAAGCCCGTCCTCACCGACGCCGACGCCATCCGCCGGGCTTGCCTGGACGCGAACTCCTGCGACGCCTGCGTCGGCGTCATCACGTGGATGCACACGTTCTCCCCGGCCAAGATGTGGATTGCCGGGCTCGGCGCGCTGTCGAAGCCGATCCTGCACCTGCACACGCAGGCCAATGTCGCACTGCCGTGGGCGAGCATCGACATGGACTTCATGAACCTGAACCAGGCCGCGCACGGCGACCGCGAGTTCGGCTTCATCCAGACCCGGCTGGGCGTTGCCCGAACCACCGTGGCCGGGCATGTCAGCGACCCGGCCGTCACGGACCGGATCGCGACCTGGTCGCGTGCGGCGGCCGGCCGCGCCGAGCTGAGCCGCCTGAAGCTGGCCAGGTTCGGCGACAACATGCGCGACGTGGCCGTCACCGAAGGCGACAAGGTCGCCGCGCAGGCCCAGTTCGGCGTCTCGGTCAACACCTACGGGGTCAACGATCTCGTGGCCGCGGTCGACGCTGCGCAGCCCAGCGGTGTCGACGAGCTGGTCACCGAGTATGCCGACACCTACCGCGTCGCCGGCGAGTTGCTTCCGGGCGGCGCCCGGCACGAGTCCCTGCGTTACGCCGCCCAGATCGAGCTGGGGCTGCGCGGTTTCCTGGTGACCGGCGGCTTCGGTGCGTTCACCACGAACTTCGAAGATCTTGGTGGCCTGCGCCAGCTGCCGGGCCTGGCCGTTCAGCGGCTGATGGCCGACGGCTACGGCTTCGGCGCCGAAGGCGACTGGAAGACCGCCGTCCTCCTGCGCGCCTTGAAGTCGACGTCGGCCGGCCTTCCGGCCGGCACCTCGTTCATGGAGGACTACACCTACCACCTCGAGCCCGGACGCGAGCTCATCCTCGGCGCGCACATGCTCGAGGTCTGCCCGTCGATCGCGGCGCAGACGCCGTCGTGCGAAATCCATGCGCTCGGCATCGGCGGCCGGGGCGACCCGGTTCGGCTGGTCTTCGACGCGGCGCCTGGCCCGGCCGTCGTCGTTGGCCTGGCCGATCTCGGGGACCGGTTCAGGCTCGTTGCCAACGAGATCGACGTGGTCCCGTCGCCGGAGCCGCTGCCGCGGCTTCCGGTCGCCCGTGCGGTCTGGCGGCCGCGGCCGGACTGGCGCACCTCGACCGAGGCCTGGCTCACGGCCGGAGGCCCGCACCACACCGTCCTGTCCGCGGCCGTCGGCACGGACGCGCTCTCACTGCTCGCGGACATGCTCGGCGTCGAGTTGCTGATCATCGACGCCGACACCACGATGCGCCGGTTCCGCGACGAGATCCGCTGGAACCAGGCGTACTACCGGCTTGCTCAGGGGCTCTGATCACCCTCCACACCAGAAAGGCGCACCAAACCCACCCGCAAGAAAGGCACAGGAATGATCCCGAAGAAGTCCCGCTCCATCGCCGCCATCTCGGCGGTAGCCCTCTTGACGTTGCTTGCGGCCTGCTCCAAGAGCCCGTCCGGATCCAGCAGTTCCTCCAAGCCCTCTGGATCCAACTCCAGCAGCGCGGCGCCTTCGCCGAGTTCGGTCGCGCTGACTGGCACCATCGCGTTCAACCAGACCAACCTCACCAAGCTGGATGCCGCTCTCAAGGCCGCGATGAAGGGCAAGAGCCTTTCGGCCGTCAATATCGCCATGGTTGTGAACGTCGCCGCCGACTACTGGAAGGCTGGTCAGGTCGGTTTCCAGAAGGGCTGCGCTGCTCTGGGTCTTGCCAGCAGCAAGTGCACGTTCTTCGCGCCGCCGGACGGCAAGCTGAGCGAGCAGGACTCCGAGTTGGAGACGTTGCGCTCGCAGGGCATCACCGGTTACTCGATCTCCGCGATCGATCCGGCGGCAGCCAAGGGCGCGATCGCGTCCGACGTGAAGAACGGACTCTTCGTCCTCGCGATCGACTCGCCGCTGCCAGGTACCGCGGCATCATCGCTTTACCTCGGCACCCCCAACTATGTCGCCGGCTTCACCGCTGGTACCGCCATGAAGAGTGAGCTCGGCGGCAACGGCCAGGTTGCGATCCTGGTCGGCTCGCTGACCGCGGCCAATGCCACTCAGCGCATTGCCGGCTTTACGGCGGCATTGAAGGGCACGAACATCAAGATTGTGCAGAAGGTTAACGACAACCTTTCGGCCAGCACCGCTACCTCGGACGCGGAGACCATCCTGGCGAATAACCCGGGCGTGAACGGCCTGTACGGCGTGTACTCCTACGACGGTCCCGCGCTGGCGCAGGCGGTCAAGTCGGCCGGCAAGACCAGCTCGGTCCACATCATCTCCGATGACTCCGACGCCCAGACCCTCGGGTTCATCTCGTCGGGCGTCATCGCCGGCACCGTCGTGCAGATGCCTTACGAGCAGGGCTACACCGGCGCGTTCATCCTCGCGGCGGAGAAGGTCCTCGGCACGGCCGCCACCCGGGCGATCATCAAGCCCTACATCTCCTCGGATGGCTTCACGCTGAGCTCCGGGGTTGGCCTCGTCACCCAGTCCGATCTGAACGACTACAACTCACTGCTGACTTCACTCGGAATCGGCTCCTGAAGTATGTCGCTTTCGCAGGACGCCCCCAGTCGCGCGGTCACCGCGCGGCTGCGGGGCGTACACAAGTCCTACGGCCCGGCTAAGGTCCTCGACCTGCCGGAGCTGGACCTGAACGCGGGTCAGGTGATCGGCGTCGTCGGCGAGAACGGCGCCGGCAAATCCACGCTGATGGGGACGCTGGCGGGATCGGTGCAGCCGGACGGCGGCGAGATCGAGATCGATGGGCAGCGGCTGGCGCTCGGATCAACGGCGGCCGCTGCCCAGCTTGGCGTGGCCCTGGTCTCGCAGGAATTCCCGCTGGTCGGCCAGCTCTCGGTGACCGAGAATCTGCTGCTTGGCCGTCGCCCGCGCAACTCATCGCGGCGCTTCCTGGTCGACCGGGCGGCTCAGCAGGCCGAGGCGCACGCGATGCTGTCCGAGATCGGGCTGTCCGGCGGCTCGATCAACGTGCAGCGCGAGGTCCGTTCCCTGCCGGTTCCCGCCCGGCAGATGATCGAGATCGCCAAGGCCTGGGGGCGTGAGCCTAAGCTCCTGATCCTCGACGAGCCGACCTCCTCGCTCGGCCCGGTCGAGGCCCAGCTGGTCATGAATCTCGCCAGGAAGCTGGCCGACCAAGGCGGCACGGTCCTGTTCATCGGGCATCGTCTCGATGAGGTACTCGCGGTCAGCGACCGGATCCTGGTGCTGCGCAACGGCCGCCTCGTGGCTGACCTCGGACCCGAGGAAGCCTCGGAGGAACGGCTGATCCGGGAGATGGTCGGCGGAGAGATAACGCACGGCAAACCGACCGCGCCGCCCTCGGACAGCGCGGTGATCCTTGCCGTCGAACAGCTGACCGCTGACGGACTCGGGCCCGTCGACCTTGAGATCAGGGCGGGAGAGATCGTTGGCGTCGCCGGCCTGATGGGCTCGGGCCGCAGCCGGCTGATCCACACCATCGCGGGTGCTCAGCCGGCCACCGGCGGAACGATGTGGCTTAACGGCAAGCTCTACGCGCCCAAGAATCCGGCCGAGGGCACCGCCTCCGGAATCGCCCTGATCCCTGAGGATCGCAAGGAACAGTCACTGGTTCCGTTCGCGCCGATCCGCTCCAACGTCACCGTGTCGATTCTGAAGCGGATAAGCCGGGGCTGGCTGCTCGGCTCGCGGCGTCAGCGCGACGAGGCCGTGAAAATCTCATCGAGCGTCAACGTCCGCATGCAGTCGGTCGACCAGGCGATCAGCTCGCTGTCCGGCGGGAACCAGCAGCGCGCCGTGTTCGGCCGGGCGTTCGCCTCCGACCCCACGCTGCTCATGCTCGACGAACCGACGCGAGGCGTCGACGTCGGCGCGAAGGCGGAGATCTACGAACTGATCGACCGTGCCGCCGAGGGCGGCATGGCCGTGCTGGTGGCTTCATCAGAACTCGAGGAATTGCTGCTGATCTGCCACCGGATCGCCGTGATGAATCACGGCCGTACGGTCGAGATCATCGACCACGACGACGCGACCAAGGAACGGATCATGACCGCGGCCGCGCTAACGGCAAGCAATTCCACGATCAAGAACGGAGCCTCAGCATGAGCGCCTCGGGCACGCTCGCGCCCCCAGATCTGCCGGCCGCCCCGAACCGGCAGCGCAGCGCGGTCCTCCGCTTGCTGCGCGGGCTGGCCGAGTCGGCGGAAGCGGGCGTGATCATCGCCTGCATTGTGGTTTTCATCGTCATCGCGATCAACGCTCCGACCTATGCGAGCGTCGGCAACCTGCAGGTCATGGGCCGGGACCTGGCCCAGGTCGGCATCCTCGCGGTCGGCGAGTCCCTGGTCATCCTCACCGGCGGCATCGACCTGTCGGTCGGCGCCCTGGCGGGCCTGGCGGGGATCTTCGCCGCGTTCTTCAACGTCAACGAGGGCCTGCCCGGCTGGCTGTCGATCATCATCACGCTCGTCATCTGCGCGGCGGTCGGCCTCTGGCACGGCACGATGGTGACCAGACTGAAGGTGCCGCCGTTCGTCATCACGCTGGTGACCTTTACTGTGGCGCAGGGCCTGGCGCTCGCGATCACCAGCGGCCTGCCGATCAACGGCATCGATCCGATCTTCAGTGACCTGAGCTCGTTCTATATCCAGGATGTGCCGGTGCCGGCCCTGTTCTTTGTCGGCGCCGTGGTGGTCGCCTGGTTCATCATGGAACGGACCTATATCGGCCGCCAGATCTACGCGGTCGGCGGCAATAAGGAAGCGGCCCGGCTGGCCGGCATCCCGGTCGCCCGCCGGATCACCTCCGCCTACGTCGCCAGTTCCGTGCTGGCCGGAGTCGTAGGCGTCCTGGTGATCGGCCGGCTGAACGTCGCCGACCCGTCGGTCGGCCCGGGCTGGGAACTGATCGCTATCGCCGCCGCCGTCGTCGGCGGTGCTTCCCTCTTCGGCGGGGAGGGCCGGATCGTCGGCGTAGCGGCCGGCGCCATCTTGCTGGAAATCATCGCTAACGGCCTGCTCGCGCTGCATGTCAGCCCGTACTACCAGCAGGTCGTCCAGGGCAGCGTGCTCGGCGTGGCCATCCTGCTTGACCGGGTGCGCGCCAGCTACTTCGGCCGGGATCGGAGGTAGCTGGCAAGGGGAGCCCCGCCCGCGACGCCACCTCTCGCCGGCGGGGCGCTCCTCAAATCTGCCACCGCATCGACTATGAGCGCTAACAGTCTCATCGACGGCTGTTGTTGTGAGCCTCAGGCGAGCTGCCCTGTATCGACATTAATTTCCGCTATGCGTTATACAAAAATGATGTGTTTGTGTACTTTAAGTGACCAGTATTGACGAGTCAAATAGTGAGCGCTAACAATTGGGCCGGACGGCGCGCTCGGTACGGCCATCCTGCTTAACCGGGTGCGCGCCAGCTGCTTCGGCCGGGATCGGAGGCGGCTGGCAACGGGCGCCCCGCCGGAGACGCCACCTCTCTCCGGCGGGGCGCTTTCCAATCGACTGTGCTAGCTGATCGGATGGCTCGGCGCCAAGTAGGCGGCGATCTCCCTTGTCAGGTTCGTGCTGTAGTTCGTGTTCGGGTTGCTGCGCGGGCCCAGGGTGGTGGTCACCGCGATCGAGATGTGCCGGGCCGGGAGGTAGGCCATCACCGCGTTGTAACCGGAAAACAGCGGGTTCTGCAGCAGCCAGTCATTGTTGATGAAGATTCCCATGCCATAGAACACGCCGGGCTTGACGTGGGAGATATGCGCGGTCTGCCGGCGGTAAGAACGCTTGGTCAGCAGGGCGCCGGTACCGATTCCGATGGCCGAGCGGATGAGATCACCGACGTCGGAGGTCACGATCTCGCCGGTTCCGGCCGTCCAGGACGGGTTCCAGAACGTCGACTCCTGGTAGACGCCGCGGGCGGTGATGAAGGCGTGCAGCACCGGCGCGGGGATCGGCGGCCTGCTCGAGATGTTCGTCCCGGTGAGTCCGAGCGGCCTGAAGATCTGCTGGCGCATCAGCCGGGCCAGCGGCATCTTCATGATCTTCGCCAGCACCGCGCCCAGCAAGACGAAGTTCGTGTGGGCGTACCTGAACTTCCCCGGAGTCCCGAACAGCTTCGGATTCGTGCCGATCGCCACGAGTTCTCTTGGCGTCCACTGACGGAACGGGTGGGCGTTCAGCACCTTCAGGAATCCCGGCTGGGCCACATAGTCGGCGTAGCCGGAGCGCGTCTCGATCAGGCGAGCCAGCGTGACCTGGGACGCGTGGGGGAGCGAGGGAAAGAATCGGGATAGCCGCTCATTAAGGCTCAGCCGGCCCTCGTCTCTGAGCTTCAGCAGCAACGTGCTGAGGTAGGCGAACGCGACCGATCCGACTCGGAAATGCATTTTGGTGGTGGCCGGTATCCCGGTCATCGTCGTGCCCAGCGCCCGGGTGATGAGGGTACGGCTACCTTCCCGGACGCTGAGGATTACCGAGTTCAGGTCGTTGCGGGCCAGTTCGGCCCGAGCCAGCGCCAGGATCTTCCGGCCCGCCTGGCCGGCCACCGGACGGCTGCCGCTGACAGGGCGACGGCCCTTCACCGCGTGGCGGCGGCTGGCCTGATGGCTGCGGTTCGGTTGTTGGCTGCGGTTCGCTTGTTGGCTGCGGTTCGCTTGTTGGCTGCGGTTCGCAGCTGTGCTGTGGCCGCCGCTTCTGGCCCCGCCGCTTCCGCCGCCGCCGGGGGCGACCTGGGACGCCGCCGGCTGCGCCGCGACCATTGCGACCGGCACCGCTAGTGCCGCTGCCGCCAACGCCACCTTATTTATGACATTCATTGATGATCTCCCAATGGCTGCCAAATATTGACCTGATTTAGTCGTCAGAGATTTCCGAGCCGCCGGGCGATTCTATAAATGCCCAGCTCATCCCCGGTCGCGCCGCGCCCGAATTCGATTAACGAATGACGGCTTTGATCTGGCGCAGCGAGGTTAATAGCTTCATAATTACCCATAGCCCCTCGACGCCTGCCGCTGGAGGAATAGTGGCTTCTGAGCTAGTGCCGTCCCTCCCGTCGGGCCGCACGGCGCCCGTCGGCGCCGATGCCCCGATCATGGAAGTGCTCGCCTCGATGCGGGCGATGCGCCGGCTCAAGCCGGACCCGGTGCCGAAGGAAGTGCTGGAGCAACTGATCGCCGCCGCCACCTGGGGGCCGACCGCCGGCGACGGCCAGAATTACGGGTACGTCGTGGTTACCGACCGGGCTCAGATGGCGCGCCTGGCCGTGCTCTGGCGCGAGGTGAAGACCAAGTACCTGACCATCGTCGACCGGCTGGATCCGCAGGCCGCCACCATGCCCGCCGCCGCCGGCGCCCTGGCCGCGATCGACTACCAGGCCGAGCATTTCGACGAGACTCCGGCCCTGATCGCGATCTGCTACTCGCGCCAGCCGGTGCCGCGTGATCCCCGCGTAGCTGCCAGCCTGGTCCGCGACCTGGGCCTGGGCTTCATGCTCAACGCGGCCAGCAAGCGCATGCTCTTGCTGGCCGAGGCGAGCAGTTGCTACCCGGGCGCTCAGAACCTGCTGCTCGCCGCCCGGGCGCTTGGCCTGGCCGCGAACCTGACGGTCTGGCATCTGCTCGAAGAGCAGAAGTTCAAGCAGGTGCTAGGGGTCCCGAAGGACGTGACCGTCTACGCGCTGGTCCCGGTCGGCTGGCCGGCCGGTAACTTCGGCCCGGTCCGCCGCCACCCGGTAGCCGAGGTCCTGCACTGGGATCGCTGGTAACCGACCAGCCCGCGGCGGTCAACGGCGCTGTCAAGGCGGCCGTCGCGCCGCTGGCCCGCGAGCTCGCTCCGCAGCGGGTCAACGCGATCTCGCCGGGCGTCATCGAGACGCCGGGGCGGAACTCGGACGTGGCGGCGGGCGGCAGGTGGCGGGTGGCGGGTGGCGTGGCAACAGCGCTGACCCCGAACCGTTGTTGTGGCAGCGGGTCCGGGTCAGCGCTGTCGTAGGTGCGGGCGGAGCTACAGCGACTGCGGGTCAACGCTGCCCTAGACGAGCGCGGCCAGCCGTTCCAGCGCCGCGACCCGGTCATCCCCGACCGGAATCAACGCCACCTGGTCGGCGCCCGCGCCGTGCAGGGTCGCCAGCCGTGCCCGGGCCAGCTCCGGGGAACCAACCACGGCGAGCTGATCGACCCAGGCATCCGGCAGCGCGGCGGAGAACTCGGCCGCCGAGCCACACCGGCCCCGAAGCTCAGCCAGTTCCGCGCCGAACTCCAGCACCGCCACATGCTGCTGCCAGTCCGGCTCGCCTACCACCGAGAGCGCCCCGCGCACCCGGTCGCGAGCGACCCGCGGGTCGGCGTCCACGTCCGCCAGGTTGTAGGCGATGATCTCGTGATCGGCCGCGCCGATGTGCGCGAGCGCGAACACCAGGTACTCCGGCGCGACCGGCTCGGCGAGCACGGTCCCTTGCGCGACCTCGCCCGAGCACCGAAGCGACAGCGGGCCGCGAACCCCGGTGACGACCGGAGGCACCTCGGCCGGCGGATGCACCAGCTTGGCGTCCCTGACCTTGACGTATCTTCCGTCGAAGGTCACCGCGGCGCCGCTCAGCAACTGCCGCAGCACCCGGACGTACTCATTGAGCAGCGTCAACGGGCTCGACGGCCAGTCGCCCGCCTGGCGCATCCACTCCGGCATCCCGTGCCCGACCCCGACCGTCAGCCGGCCAGGATGCATCTCGGCTAGCGTCGCGACCTCCATCGCGGTGAACACCACGTTGCGGGCGGCCGCGGGAAGCACGCCGATCCCTACCCGCAGCGAGTCGGTGACCGCCAGCGCCGTCGCCGCCTGAGCGAATCCGCCGTGGAAGCAGAAGTCATCCACGATCCACGCCTCGTAGAACCCGAGCTGCTCGACCCGGCGCAGGTACGCCACGAAGTCGCTAGCCCGGAGCTGCGCGGAGACGACGACGCCAATTCTCGGATATTCCGGCAAGGAGTTCACGGCTGCTGACCGGCCAGCCGCTGGATCACGAGCATCAGCGCCGAATGATCGAGTCCACCGTCGCCCTGCGCCTTCGCTGCCCCAGTGAGCTGGGCGAGCAAGCTGCCGAGCAGCGCCACCACGCCGGCCTGCCTGGCCGAGGAGGTGAAAATAGCCAGGTCCTTGTCGTGTAGCTCGATGCGGAACCCCGGTTCGAAGTCCCCGGCCAGCATGGAGCCGGCCTTGCGATTCAGGACAGTGCTGCCCGCCAGCCCGCCCTGGAGCACGGTGACGGCGGCGGGCACGTCGACGTCCTGGGACTGAAGGAAGACCAGCGCCTCGGCGACCAGCGCGATATTGCCCGCCACGATCAGCTGGTTCGCGGCCTTGACGACCTGCCCGGCTCCGGCCGGGCCCACGTGCATGATCGTGGACCCGAGGACCTCGAACAGCGACGTGGCCGCCGTCACGTCCTCGGGCGCTCCGCCGATCATGATCGACAGCGTCCCGTCGATCGCCCCGCGCTCGCCGCCGCTGACCGGTGCGTCCAGGCAGCGCAGCCCCCGCTCGGCCCCGGCCGTCGCGACCCGGCGAGCAGCGTCAGGGCGGATCGAAGACATGTCGATGAAGAGCGTCCCGGGCGCCGAACTCTCGACGACACCGCCCGGGCCGAGCGCGACCGCCTCCACGTCGGGGGAGTCCGGCAGCATCGTGATCACCGCACCGGCGCCGTCGACCGCCGCCGCGACGCTGTCCGCCCACCGTCCGCCTGCCGCCAGCAATGGCTCGGCGCTCACCTGGCGGCGGGAGTAACCGACCACGTCGAACCCGGCCTGGGCCAGGTTCACCGCCATCGGGCTGCCCATGATCCCGAGGCCGATGAAAGCTACCGTGCGCGTGTCCGTCATCTGTCGCTCCCGCTGTTGTGTCGGCAAACACCAGAAGTGCGGTCTCCGGACGGTCGTCCGGAGACCGCACCTCGTTTGGCCAGCCCGGCCAGCCCGTCCGTGGTCGAATGCAGGGGAGCGTATTCCAGCCCGATCGATCCGTTGTAGCCCAGGTCGCGCAGTTGCCGGACCCAGCCGTCCAGGTCGGCGGTGCCGGTGCCGGGCTCATGCCGCCCCGGCACGTCGGCTATCTGGACGTGCCCGATCCGGCTAGCCGTCCGGTCGAGCACAGCGGGGACATCCTCGCCGTTGACGCACAGGTGGTAGAGATCGGCGAGCATCGCGGCGCTGCCGGACAGCGACTCTGGTAGCTGGTCGAGCACGCCGAGCACGTCATCGGCGGTGCGCAGCGGATAGGCGGCGGCCCCGCTGAGCGGCTCGACCACAATGAGTGCACCGGCCCGCTGCGCGGCGGTCACCCCCCTGGTGAGCTGTTCAATTGCCAGCTCATCCTGGGCGGAGGGGTCGGCCCCATCCTGCCGGTTGCCGTACAGCAAGTTGAAGCGGCCGCAACCCAGCCGGACGCCAATCGCGAGCAATAGGTCCAGATTGTCCTCGAACTCCAGCTCGCGCCCCGGCCACGAGAGAATGCCGCGATCGCCGCTGGCCATATCCCCGGCGAACCCATTCAGCGAGACCAGTTCGACACCGGCGTCCCGGACCGCCCGCTCGAACGCATCGACCTCCGCGTCGGCCGGTGCCGCCGAGACGAATGGCCACCAGGCCTCGATCGCCGTGAATCCGGCCTTCCTGGCCGCCGCAGGTCGCTCTACCATCGGCAGTTCGGTGAACAGGATGGAGATGTTGGCATCTATCTGACCCCAGCTCGCGGATAGCATGATCGTCCTCCAAAGGGTCGGATGCCCACGCTAAGCGGGCAGCGGGTAGGCAGGGAAGGCTGAACTAGTCAGACGACTATTCGGCCCGGTCGAACAATAGGGATTCGACGATCACCAACTCGAACATCACCCTCCGGCAGCTACGGGCCTTCCTCGCGATCGCGGAAGAGCTCAGCTTCTCCGGTGCGGCCGAACGCCTGGTGGTGTCGACGCCCTGGCTCAGCGAAACCGTCAAGGATCTCCAACGGCAGCTTAAGGTCAGGCTGTTCGAGCGAACGACGCGGTCCGTCCAGCTCGCCGAGGCCGGCCGGGTCTTCTCCGGCCTGGTCGCCCAGGTGCTCGATGATCTCGACGACGCGATCCGGGTCGCTCAGCGGATGACGGCCAGACCCGGCCGTGCCCTGACGCTCGGCTACGTGATCGGGGCCGGCCTCGAGTTGCTGCCCCGCCTGGTCCGCACCTACCGGGACCGGCACCCACTCAGCCGCCGTCGCCGACCCCGTAGAAACCGCCCGCGAACTAGCCACCCCGGACTCACGGATGTGAGCTGGACCAGGTGAGCTGGTAAATGGCGCCTAGGCAGGACAGGGTGCAGGCGATCCAGAGCGCCAGTCGCAGCGCCCGCCGCCAGATCCGCACGGCCAAACCCACGATAAGCAGCACGATAGCGGCCACGGCCAGGAAGAGCTCGGTGACGCCAACCGGCGTGACCAGGCCGCCAGGGGGATCGCAGTAGTCGAAGCACAAGTTCGCGATCGCCGTGATCAGGACGCACCAGGCGGCCACCGGCAGCGTTAGCAACAACGGGATGGGCAAGGTCCACCAGCGCGGCGGTTCCCGGCGCGGACCGGTGCCGTCAGCAGGCCGATTGCCGGCGGGATTGTCGGGCGCCCCTCCGCTCAGCGGCGCGGGGAGCCTGGTGCTGTCTAACGTCATGATCCCAGTTTCGGTCGGCCCGGCCCGGACTGCCTGAGTACGTCTACTCAACTCTGGC